>DATHHQ010000116.1:0-2727 GCA_035490095.1 Bradyrhizobium sp. | reverse complement strand
AAACCGTTAAAACCATTGCGTGCGGGGACGCCGGGTGATTCCGGGTACTCGTTGTTACTCGTGTGCGTTCTACCGCTACCAAGTGCACACGAGGCCGCGGGTGCCACGGGCATCCGGCGTTCCCCACGCCCTCTTTGGGCGGAAGTTTCATCAACGCCTCGGGCGCATCGCGCGGCGAGGTCGCGAACGTGTGTCTACGAAGATTATTCAAAGCGATCGCGCCACACTTTCAGTCGTCATCGCCCGCCAACGGGTCGGCCGAATGGCCGCCCGATGACAGGCTCCGGCGGGCGATCCAGTATTCCGAGGCGTCAGTGATGGAATCGAGAGGCCGCAGCGTACTGGATACCCCGCATGCGCGGGGTATGACGGCTCTGTGTGAAGCGGCGCCGTCGCCGTCATGGCAAGGAGCGAAACGACGAAGCAATCCATCTTTCGCCAGAACCGTAGGGTGGGCAAAGCCAACGGGTCGCGCGAATGCGCGCCCGATGATAAACTCCCCGTGCCCACCATTCAGCGCGAACATCTGGATGGTGGGCACGGCGCAAGCGCGCCTTTGCCCACCCTACGACGGGCTGAAACCGATCGGCGAAGAGCCTTACCCCAGCAACACCGCATCCGCGCCGTTCACCGCTTCGGCGCTGTCCATCACGGTCCGCTCCAGCGAGGCCGCCTGCACCGAGATGTTTTCGGCAAAGAACCGCGCCAGCGTGACATAGCGCTGCGGGTCGCCGGCGCCTTCGCCGAGATCGCGTGCGGCCAGCGCTTCACCGGCGAGCATGCAGCCGCCGAGCGTCGACCCGAACAGTCTGAGATAGGGCGTCGCGCCCGCCAGAGCATCGTTCGGCGCCGAAGTCACGCGCTCCAGCAGCCACCGGCTGGTGCGATCGAGCGATCCCATTGCGTCGCGCAGTTTGGCGCCGGTGGTGCCGAACGCCGGATCATTCGAGGTTTCGACTTGCTTGACGATCTCCGTGAGTTCGTCAAGCAGGGCCCACACCGACTCGCCGCCATTGGCGGCGAGTTTGCGCGTCACCAGATCGATCGACTGGATGCCGTTGGTGCCCTCGTAGATCGGGGTGATGCGCGCATCGCGAAGGTATTGCGCGGCGCCGGTTTCCTCGATGAATCCCATGCCGCCGTGGATTTGCACGCCGAGGGAAGCGACCTCGTTGCCGATGTCGGTGGAGAACGCTTTTGCAATTGGCGTCAAGAGCGCGCCACGCGCGGCGGCCAGGCCGCGTACCTTTGGGTCAGTCGCCCGCACCGACACATCGAGCGCGACCGCGGTGGCGTAGCAGATCGTGCGCGCCGCCGCGGTGAGCGCGCGCATCTGCATCAGCATCCGCTTGACGTCGGGATGCACGATGATGGGGTCCAGGCCGTCGTCCTTCTTGCCGACGGCGCGGCCCTGGCGGCGTTCCTGCGCGAATGCCAGCGCCTGCTGATAGGCGCGATCGGCGATGCCGACGCCCTCGAGGCCGACCCCCAGCCGCGCCTGATTCATCATCGTGAACATGCAGAGCATGCCGCGATTTTCCTCGCCGATCAGGTAACCGGTGGCACCGCCCTTGTCGCCCATGGTCATGGTGCAGGTCGGCGAGGCGTGCATGCCGAGCTTGTGCTCGACGCCGCTCGGATAGATATCGTTACGGGCGCCGAGCGAGCCGTCGGCGTTGACGAGGAACTTCGGGATCAGGAACAGCGAAATGCCCTTGGTGCCCGCGGGCGCATCGGGCAATCGCGCCAGCACGAAATGCACGATGTTATCGGTCATGTCGTGATCGCCATAGGTGATGAAAATCTTGGTGCCCGAAATGCGATAGCTGCCATCCGGTGCGCGCTCGGCGCGGGTGCGCAGCGCGCCGACATCCGATCCCGCCTGCGGCTCGGTGAGCTGCATGGTGCCGGTCCACGCGCCGGATACCAGCTTTTCGAGATAGATCTGCTTCAGCTCATCGCTGCCATGGGCGTCGAGCGCCTCGATGGCGCTCAGCGTCAAGAGCGGGCAGAGGCCGAACGCGATATTCGACGCGCTCCAGATCTCGGTGCAGGCGGCGTTGATCGCCAGCGGGAGGCCCTGGCCGCCAAACGCCTCCGGGCCGGACACCGCGTTCCAGCCGGCGGCCGACCAGCGCTGATAGGCGTCGGGCCACCCCGGGGCGGTGGTCACTTTGGCTCCGTCGAGCTTGATGCCGTTTTCGTCGCCGACCCGGTTGAGGGGCGCCAGCACGTCGGAGGCAAAACGTCCGGCTTCCTCCAGCACCGCGGCGGTGATGTCGGCGTCGAAATCGCCGTAATGGCCGGCTTTCACCGCGGCCTGCAGCCCGGCACCATGATTGAGGGCGAGCAGCATGTCGTTGATCGGCGCACGGTAGGTCATATCGGTGTCTCGCACAGGGACAGGAGCCGCAGGCTGCCGTCTTCCCACGAAACCGCCGTTCTCTCAACTCTCCGATTAGGCGGAATCGCGTGCGGCGAGGCCAGCAAGCACCGCATTTTCAGGCGAAAAGGGAGCCGGGTTGCATGGAGATATACCTCATTTCAAAGCGATAAGAACCTGGATCGGATTCAACCCGAATTTCCGGGCCTAGCCTGTTGAAATGGCTCAACTCCCTCTATAGACCGGCGGGGCCAGAGGGAATCCGCGGAAAGGCCAGTCCCGCCGCTTTCCAGACAGCTATTGGGGCGTCGCCAAGTGGTAAGGCAGTGGATTTTGATTCCACC
>DATHHQ010000115.1:0-9400 GCA_035490095.1 Bradyrhizobium sp. | reverse complement strand
GGCTTCACGGGTGAACCCTGCATGAGTTGCACAAAGGCAACGATCTCTTCGTTGCCTTCGACGGTGCGGCCGACCACGGCCGACTGGACCACCGCTTCATGCGAATTGAGGATGGCCTCGACCTCCGCCGGATAGACGTTGAAGCCGGATCGGATGATCATTTCCTTGGTGCGGCCGACGATATAGAGGCAATCGCCGTCGAAGCGCGCGAGATCGCCGGTGTTGAACCAACCTTCGCTATCGATGGCCTTCGCCGTCAGATCGGGCGCGCGATAATAGCCGCGCATGACGTTGCGGCCGCGAACGTGGAGTTCGCCGATTCCGCCTCTCGCCACCGGTATGCCATCGATTGTCCTGACGCGGGCCTCGACGCCCGGCAGCAGGGTTCCGACCGCGTGATCGCTGCGCGGCGTATCGAAGCGCACCCCGGATATCCCGGGCGAACATTCGGTGATGCCGTAACCATTGGAAAGCGGCAAGCCGAGTTCCTGTTCGACGCGCGACTTCAAATCGAGATCGAGCGGAGCCCCGGCCACCGCGATCAGACGCAGCGATCCGCGGTCGAGTTGCCTGAGACCTGCCACTGCCTTGTATTCCAGCAGGCGCTGGTAGGTCGCAGGCACGCCGTTGAGGATCGTGATTCCCTCTTCGGCGATCGCCTTGGCCAGTGCCGCGGCATCATATTTGCCGACCAGACGGACCGTCCCGCCGACCATCAGGGTCATGATCAGGAGCGAGATGCCGACGATATGCGAAATCGGCAGCACGACATATACCTTGTCGTCCGCGTCCATCTTACGGAAATGCGCCGTGGTCTTGGCGCTGATAAGCAGATTATCGTGGGTAAGCATCACGCCCTTCGGCGTGCCCGTCGTTCCCGAGGTGTAGATCAGCACCGCGACCTGCTTGGTTGGATCGCTTTCAACCGGCTCGGCGACCGCGCTTTCGTTCAGCGCGCCGACGCCGATGCCCTTCAGTGGACCGAGTTGACGGATCCCCGCGCCACAGCGCTGCACATGAGCCGCCGCTTCCTTCGACACTTCCGAGGTGAAAAACATCCGCCGCGCGCCGCTGTGATCGCGGATCTGGTCCAGTTCGCGCGGCGACAATCGCGGATTGGCGACGATCGCCCAGGCATCGATCCGGCTTGCCGCCAACAGCAACGCCGCAAGCGCGATGCAGTTTTCGCTGACGATGATGATCCGGTCGCCCGCCCTGACGCCGAGCGATTTAAGACCAGCGGCGATATCCGCAACCGAGCGATCCAGTTCGCGGTAGCTCCAGGAGGTGCCGTCCTCGATCAGCGCAATGCGGTCGGGAGAACAGGCAACATGCCGGTCAATGACCTCATCGATGCGGCTCGGAAGCCCGGCGTCGATCCCGGCGAGATCAATCGCTTCCGACAGTTTCGCCATGGCTGACCTCCCGACATCGATCCGGCCGCCTTTTTGGCGCGGCCTTATCGCCGGATCAATTAACGTTCTTTTTTAGAACTCGTCAATCACATTCTGCTGACCTTCGGGTTCCGATTTGCGCAGGGGTCGTCCTCAATCCAACAGCCGCTGAGCTTGCCGAGTACGCCTATTTACAATGGGCCCGGATCCCGGTATTTAATACAGTATCAAATAAGAACTCGTTGGGAGAGATAAGGATGGCAGGAAGCCGCGGCGTAGCAATACTTGTCGGCGCAGGCGATGCCATCGGCGCGGCCGTCGCCCGGCGTTTTGCCAGGGGTGGTTATACAGTTTGCATTTGCCGGCGTGACGCAGCCAAGTCCCAAGGGCTGGTCGACGAGCTGAAAGCCACGGGCCTCGATGCCCACGCGTTCAGCGTCGATGCCCGTCAGGAAGCCGAAGTTCAGAAGCTGTTTGCCGACGTCGAAAAGAACATCGGACCGATTGAGATCTGTCTCTTCAATGCCGGATCGAACGTCAACAAGCCGCTGTTGGATACGACCGAAAAGCTGTTCTTCAAGGCCTGGGAGCTTGCGTGTTACGGCGGGTTTCTGGTCGGCCGCGAGGGTGCGCGCTACATGCTTCCGCGGGGGCGCGGTACGATCTTCTTTACCGGGGCGACCGCCAGCATCCGTGGCGGCCAGGGGTTTGCGGCATTCTCGTCGGCGAAATTCGGACTTCGCGCGGTGGCCCAGGCGATGGCGCGCGAGCTTGGGCCCAAGAATATCCACGTCGTGCATCTCCTGATCGACGCCGGTGTAGACAGCGAAGCCATCCATCTGCGCATGAAGGCGGCGAAAGGGATCAAGGCCAGTGACATCCCTCCGGACAGCCTGACGAAAACGTCTTCCATCGCCGAAGCCTATTGGTTCGCGCATCAGCAAACCAGGGACGGCTGGACCCATGAACTCGATCTCCGCCCCTCCGTGGAGAAGTGGTAACATGGGTGCAGCTCCGGATCTCACGCTGTGGGGAGTTGGAACGAGCCGCACGATTCGTCCGCACTGGGCCATGCACGAACTAGGGTTGCCCTATAAAACGAAACCGATCGGGCCGCGGACCGGTGAGACCAAGACAGCCGAATATACCAGGCTCAATCCCCGTCAAAAGGTCCCTCTGCTGCAGGACGGCGATTTCTGCATCGGCGAAAGTGCGGCGATCGTTGCCTACCTTTCGCGGATGTACTCGACGCCGGAGCGCTCGCTGATTCCCGAGGCGCCGCGCGAATATGCCGCTTGGCTGGAATGGTGCTTCTTTGTCGTGGCGGAACTGGATTCCACCAGCCTTTACGTGATGCGCCGGCACCGGGCCGACGCGCTCGGTCCGATTTACGGGGTTGCGCCCGAGGTGGTCGCCAAGGCCGGCGAGTATTTTCGCGAGCAGCTGCGTCATGTCGAGGTCGCGTTCGCAGATGGCCGGCAGTTTCTGATGGGCGACAAATTCACCAGCGCCGACATCCTGCTGACGACTTGCCTGGATTGGGCCATCGCCTACGGCGTCGGCATTTGCGACAACGCGCATCCCTATCTCGAACGCATCCAGGCGCGAGGCGCCTATCAGCTCGCCAAGGCGGCGAATGTCCCGCTGACGCCGACCGTTCCGGTGCCGCAAAAAACCTGACCGGATTAAACCGCTACCCGGACCGACTTTTCGCTGACCATCTTGTCGATGGCGCCGTCGTCGTAACCGAGATCGCGCAGCACATCGCGAGAGTGCTGGCCGACGCGGGGCGCCGGCCCTCCGATCACAGCCTCATTGATTTCGAAGCGGGCCGCCGGCTTTGGCTGCCGCACCCGTCCGACCATCGGCTGGTCGAACTCCGAGATGATGCCGCGTGCGACGACCTGCTCGTTATGAATGATCTCGCCGCGGCGCAGGATCGGCGCGCAAGGCACGTCGGCGGCATCCAACCGCTCCAGCCATTCGACGGTGGTGCGCTGGCTGATATATTCCGCCATCTTGTTGATGCGAGCGGTGGCGTTGACCGAGCGCGCCGACGGCGTCGCAAACCGCGGATCCGTGGCGAGCTCCGGATCGCCCGACGCCCTGCAAAAGCCCTGCCATTCGGAATCCGAGATGGTGCCGGCGGTGATGTAGCCGTCGCTGGTCTTGAACACGAGGTCCGGACGATCGTTGGGATCTGCGGCCGTGGTCTCCGCGCCAACCACGGTGTATTGCATCATGCCTTCCGGCCACAGATACGAGATCATGGCGTCCAGCATCGCGACCTGGATGTGATCGCCCTGCCCGGTTTTCTCGCGCGCGTAGAGTGCCGACGACACCGCCTGCGCGGTAAATACCGCGGTGGTCTTGTCGCAAACGATGGTGCGGATCATCTGCGGGCGGTTGGTCACCGGCTGCGACTGGATGTCGGCAAAGCCGGACAGGCCCTGGATGATCGGATCGTAAACCCGCTTTTTCACATAGGGTCCGGTGTCGCCGACGCCGCTGATCGAAACATAGATCAGGCGCGGATGGCGTTCGCGTAATTCATCGGCGCCCAGGCCAAGGCGCTCCATCGTGCCGGGGCGGAAATTCTGCACCAGGACGTCAGCCTGCGCGACCAGCTTGGCAAGAACCTCGCGGCCCACCGCGCTTTTGACGTCGATCGACAGCGAACGCTTGCCGCGGTTTGACGAGATAAAGAGCGCGGAGAACTCTCCACCCTTGTCGATGGTGGCGCGGCTGCGGCGGGTGATATCACCGCCGATCGGCTCGATCTTGAGTACGTCGGCGCCCTGATCCGCCAGAAACATGGTCGCGAATGGGCCCGAGACCACGCCCGTCAAGTCGAGCACGCGAACGCCGTTGAGTGGACCGGGCATGACATTCTCCTTGAGTTACGTTCCATACCGGCGACGGTAATCCATTCTTGTCTTTCGAACCGCGAAATTCACCCGATGTTCATGCGCCGGGGTCGCGATCTCAGGCCGTCTTGGAAATAGCCTGGCTGGTCTGTTCGACAATGGACTCTTCGACATCGCGGAGCTGATCCTTGCCGAAGAACATTTCGTTGCCGACGAAGAACGTGGGCGAACCAAATGCTCCGCGGTTGACCGCGTCGGTTGTCAGCTCGATCAGCCTCTTTTTGACGTCATCCTGCTGCGCGCGCGCGATCAGCTTTTCGATATCGATCCCGGAAGAGATAAATGCGCTTCGGAAGACCTCAAGGTCATCCATTTTCTTCGGCTCCTCCCACATATGATGGTAGGCGGCGCGGAAGTACGGCTCGAACACACCCTCGAACTGGGCGGCGACGGCGCCCCGCATCAGCATCAGCGTGTTGACCGGGAAGAACGGATTTTGGCGGAATTTCGTGATGTTGTGGCGACGAATAAAGCGTTGGGTTTCCAGCGCCTGATACTCGGGCTTGTTCTTGATTCCGCGAAGCGACTCGGCCGGCGACATGTTGTTGGTCGCCTTGTAGATGCCGCCGAGCAGCACCGGAACATATTCGAACTTCACGCCGGTGCGCCGTTCGATCGCCGGCAACGCCAGTTCCGCCAGGTACGCATTCGGGCTGCCGAAATCGAACTGAAATTCAACTTTCAGGGGACTAACCACCGGCTTCTCCTCGGGCGCACACGTTGTTGTTCGGGAGCTGGTGGAAACGACCAGCAGCCGTGCCTTGGCTATAAATTGTTCATACAGTTCTAAAAACGAACTGTCAATAAAAGCCTGTTTCTCGTAGTTTATTCGAACAATAAGGGCCGCTCGGGTGATTGTTTCGCGTTGAGTACCTATTTAGAATGGCTGCTACGGCCGAGGTTCCCTCGTTCGATTCGACGTGCCGTGCTGACTGGAGAGAGCAGGAATGAAGTGGGATGCCCTGGAGGAAGAACCATGTTCGCTGGCCCGCACCATAGGTGTGATTGGCGATCGCTGGAGCCTTCTGATCTTGCGGGAATGCTTCCTGCGAACGAGGCGGTTTGAAGGATTTCAGTCCGCGCTCGGAATCACGCGCCACCTGCTCGCCGAACGGCTTAAGAAGCTGGTCCGGCAGGGCGTGCTGCGTCGCATTCCCTACCAGGAATCGCCCAAACGGCACGAATACATCCTCACCCAAAAGGGCCTCGATCTCTATCCTGTCATGATGGCGCTGGTGCATTGGGGCGATACCCACATGGTCGACGAACGCGGTCGGCCGCTGCTGCATGAGCATCGCAAGTGCGGGAAGACGTTCGATCCCGTGATGATATGCTCCGAATGCGGCGAACCGCTGCTGGCCAAAGAAGTCCATACCCATCCCGGTCCCGGCGCACGCTCGGCTTCAGCAAAGCTGCCACCTCCCGACAAGCCGGCGAAACCGAAGACGCGCAAGCAGGCGGCGGCCTGAAGAAGGTATATCTCGGGCGGCGCGCGCCGTGCCGCCGTACGGTGACTTCCGCGTCCTCACGCCGTCGACCTCACGGGTGACGCATAATGGCCGGCGAAGCGGCGGCGCAATTCCATCTTCTGGATCTTGCCGGTTGCCCCGTAGCTGAGCGCATCGACGAAGACGACATCGTCAGGCATCCACCATTTGGCGATCTTGCCGTCCAGATACGCGGCGATCGATTGTGCGGTCACGGTCGCGCCGGCCAGCGGCACGACAACGAGCAACGGCCGTTCTTCCCACTTCGGATGGGGAACGCCGATCACCGCCGCTTCGGCCACGCCCGGGCACCCCATGGTCAGGTTCTCGACGTCGATCGAACTGATCCATTCGCCACCCGATTTGATGACGTCCTTGGCGCGATCGGTGAGGCGAACGGTATTGTCGTCGTCAAGGACAGCAACGTCGCCGCTGTCGAACCAGCCATCCTGAAGCAGAGGTCGCTCATCGCGGTAGTAGCCGCTAATGATCCAGGGCCCGCGAACCATGAGCCGCCCGGCGGACTTGCCGTCGCGCGGCATCTCGTTACCGAACTCGTCGGCGATTTTCAGATCGACGCCGTACAGCGGGTGCCCTTGCGCGGTCTTTTTGGCGACTTGCTCCCGGGGTGAGAGCTTTGCCGTCCGCCGCGATGGTTGCGGAGATGTCCCGCTGGGGCTGGTTTCCGTCATCCCCCAGACGTGGTTTACCGAAACGCCAAGCCGTTCGAAGCCTTCTATCATGCGTGGTGCGGGCGCCGATCCTGCGACGGCGATGCGTTTCAACGTGCCGGCGCCGCGTCCCTGCTCTTCAAAATGCTTCAGCAAATTGTTGTAAAGCGTCGGGACGCCCGCGGTGACGGTTACGCCCTCGCCTTCAATCAACTCGGCGATGCTGGCCGCGTCCAGTTTCGGACCCGGCAGTACCAGCTTTGCTCCCACCATCGGCGCCGCATGGGTGAATCCCCAAGCACCATTGGCGTGAAACATCGGCGTCATCGGCAGGATCGTATCCTGCGCCATGAACCCGAAACCGCAAGCCCCGCCGAGAGTCAAGGCGTGCAGCACATCCGAGCGGTGGGAATACAGCACACCCTTGGGGTTGCCGGTCGTTCCTGACGTATAGAACAGCGACGATGCCGACAGTTCATCGAAGACCGGCCACTCGAACTCACCGTCACCCGTGCCGATGAAATCCTCATAACACACGAGATTTCGCAACCGGCTCGTCGGCATCGATTGCCGATCCACCATGAGGATATAAAGGCCGACCGTTGGCCATTGATGTGCCAGCTTCTCGACGATGGGAAGAAAAGAACTGTCGAAGCAGAGCACGCTGTCTTCGGCATGGTTGACGATGTAGGAGATCTGACTTGGGATCAGCCGCGGATTGATCGCATGCCATACCGCGCCAAGACCGGTGACGCCGTGTTCGATTTCGAAATGCCGGTAGTTGTTCCAGGCGAGCGTTGCGATCCGGTCACCCGGCGCGACGCCATGACGGCGCAGCGCATCGGCCAGCTTCCGCGTGCGACGCGCCGCGTCCGCATAGCTATAGCGGTGGATCGGACCTTCGACCGTCCGCGAGACGATCTCGGTGCCGGAATGAAAGCGATCCGCATGCTTCAAAAGCGAGGAAAGCAGCAACGGCTGATTCTGCATCAGTCCCTTCATGGCACCCTCTTCTGCCTGTTTTCCCAAGAGTTCTCGCGCCGTCACTCGGAAGCGGCGTCGAGAACGTCGCCGAACAATTCCCAACTGGTGCCGTTCCAGCGCTGCAGGCGCATCTGCGTCCACACCATGTTGTTCTTGGCGCTGGTGTTCACCTTGATGCCCGGCAAGGCGGTGGGAAGCTCCACATCCTTCAATGACTTGGCCTGTCGCAGAATGTTGGCGCGCGACAAATCATCGCCGCACTGTTTCAGGATTTGCTCGAGCAGGATGCCCTGCTGGTAGCCGGTCAGATAGCTGGTGTTCGAAATGTCCGCTCCGGGCAGATACTTCTCAAAGAACGCACGGTAGGTCTTGATGCCTTCGTCATCGTTCCATTTCGGGTCGGTCGGATCCTTGTTGGTCGTGCCGACGATCACGCCCACGGCCTTGTCGAGACCGGCGGGCTTCAGCGTACCTGCAATCGAACTTGACGGAAAATCGATGATCACCGTCGGCTTCCAGCCGATTTCCGACGCCTTGCGGATGGCCTGAGCGGCGAATTTTGGCGTTCCCGCAATGAAGAACGCTTCCGCTCCCGAACTCTTCAGATTGACGACCTGCGAATCCACCGTCGGTTCGGTGACTTCGTAGGCGGCGGTCACGACCCGCTTGTCGAAATCGCTTTTCAGGAACGTGCGAAACGCGTTGACGTAATCTTTTCCGAGATCGTCATTCTGGTAGAGAATGGCGTATCTCCCGGTCGGCACGATTCTGCTCAGATATTTGGCGTAGATCTGACCTTCGACGTCGTAGCTCACAAGCCCGGTTGTCGTCAGGGGATAATCCTGAACGTTGGTGAACTTGCTGGAGCCGGAGACAACAGCAATACTGGGGACGCCTTTCACGGCCAGGTATTTCGCGGTCGCCGTGTTTCCCGCTGTGCCGAGCTGGCTGAAAATGAACGCCACCTCATCACCATCGACAAGCTTGCGGATATGCTCGACCGCCTTAGGCGGGCTGTAGGCATCGTCCATCGCAATATAATTGATCTTGCGGTTATTGATGCCGCCGCGGTCGTTGATCAGTTGAACGTAGGCAAGAACTCCCCTGCCGACGAGGCCGATCGATGATGCGGGTCCACTGAACGGGAACACGCCGCCGATCTTGATTTCGGTCGCCGTAACGCCCGGTGCATCTGCCGCGAACGCCGGTGCGGACAGCGCGAGCACCAGCGCCAGTGCAAGTTTTGATTTCCCGAACATGACTTCCTCCATCGTGGAAAACGGGATCTGCCCCCGCAATGTGTACCCATCGGCACGCCGCGGCCGTTGCGACCGGCCGTCTTGCCGCGCAAACTACAGTTCTTTTTTAGAACTAGTCAAGCGATTCTGAAAATCATCCAATAGGATGCCGTTGACAAGTCCGGCTTCCGCATCAGAAAGCGAGCTACTATTGCGGACGACCTCAACCACCAAAGCGAAGCGGTTATCCAATATTTACAGATATATTTCCATTCTTTGGGGATTAATGGCGCCGACTGTGAGCTCATGCACAAGGAACGCAGCCATGAAGAAGCCGGCCGCTCGCTCCCGGACCACCCCGATCTAATTAATTCTTTTATTGAACTTTCTATAAGTCGCTACGCGAACTGGACCGCGCTGATATCGATCGACACCATCAGCATTTCCAGGATCGGCCGGCGCTCGGGACCACGCGGATAGGCACGGCGCCGGGTTGGCAGGCGAATACCGTTCGCCGTCACATAATCCGAGGTCAGCTGCGCGGCGGCAAATCCACCTGCGATATTCACGCTATAGTCGTGGCGGCGCAGCATCAGGTCCTCCCCGAAGAAGAAATCCTGAACCAGGTTGTGCGTCTCGATTGAGCCGGGAAAGTAGGCGCGCAACACGCGCCACGTCTCTCCGCCCTCCTGCCAGGAT
>DATHHQ010000114.1:0-4919 GCA_035490095.1 Bradyrhizobium sp. | reverse complement strand
CGTCAGTGATTGCCATGACCAATAGCGCCGCGTCGCATCTGCTTCCCGTCTTTGCCCGGGTTGAGCTCGGTTTCGAACGCGGCGAGGGCGCCTGGCTGATCGCCACAAATGGCGACCGCTATCTCGACTTCACCTCCGGCGTCGCGGTCAATGCGCTGGGTCACGCGCATCCGCATCTGGTCGCCGCGCTGCAGGAGCAGGCCACCAAGTTGTGGCACATGTCCAATCTGTTCAAGAGCCCGGATGGCGAACGGCTCGCCGCAAGACTGTGCGAAGCGAGTTTTGCCGACTTCGTGTTCTTTGCCAATTCCGGCGCCGAGGCGATGGAATGCGCGATCAAGATCACGCGCAAATATCACGCCGCCAAAGGCCACCCCGAGCGCTACCACATCATCACCTTCGACGGCGCGTTTCACGGGCGAACGCTGGCGACGCTGGCCGCGACCGGCTCCGCGAAATATCTCGAGGGCTTTGGGCCGCCGATGGATGGCTTCGATCAGGTCACGCTCGGCGACCTCGACGCCGTCAAGAAGGCGATCGGTCCGCACACCGCGGGCATCCTGATCGAACCGCTGCAGGGCGAAGGCGGCGTGCGTGCCGCGCCGCATGCGTTCTTCAAGGCGTTGCGTCAGCTGTGCGACGACAACGGCCTGCTGCTGATATTCGACGAGGTGCAGACCGGCATGGGCCGCACCGGCGACCTGTTTGCCTACAAGCGTCTCGGCGTCACGCCGGACGTGATGCCGCTGGCGAAGGCGCTCGGCGGCGGCTTTCCGATCGGTGCGTGTCTGGCGACCGCCGACGCGGCCGCCGGGATGACGCCGGGCACGCACGGTTCGACCTTCGGCGGCAACCCGCTGGCAGTAGCCGCGGCCAACGCGGTACTGGACGTGATGCTGAAGCCCGGTTTCTTCGAGCACGCGCAGAAGATGTCGCTGCTGCTCAAACAGAAGCTGGCCTCGGTGGTCGATCGCCATCCAAAGGTCCTCGCAGAAGTGCGCGGCGAGGGACTGCTGATCGGTCTGAAGGCGGTGGTGCCGTCGGGCGATCTCGTGGCGGCACTGCGCGACCAAAAGCTGCTCACGGTTGGCGCCGGCGAAAACGTGGTGCGGTTCCTGCCGCCACTGATCGTGACCGAGGCGGAGATCGAAGAATCCGTGGCACGCCTCGAGCGCGCCTGCACCGCACTTTCCGGCGATCAGCAAAAACGGGCGGCGGGGCAATGAGCAAGGCGCTGCGGCATTTTCTCGATCTCAGCGAGCTTCCGACCCGGGAGCTCCGCAACATGCTCGCCGCCAGCGTCGCCATGAAGGCGAAGCTGAAGGCGCACGCCGAACCGGTCAAGCCGCTCGAGGGCAAGACGCTGGCGATGATTTTCGAGAAGCCCTCGACCCGCACCCGGGTGTCATTCGACGTCGGCATGCGCCAGCTCGGCGGCGAAGCGATCATGCTGACCGGCGCGGAAATGCAGCTCGGGCGCGGCGAGACCATCGCGGACACCGCGCGGGTACTGTCGCGTTACGTCGATGCCATCATGATCCGCATTCTCAACCACGATGCGCTGCTCGAGCTTGCCGCGCACGCCACCGTTCCCGTCATCAACGGGCTGACGCGGCGGTCGCATCCGTGCCAGGTGATGGCGGATCTGATGACGTTCGAGGAGCACCGCGGTCCGATCGAAGGCCGCACCATCGCGTGGACCGGCGACGACAACAACGTGCTGGCGTCTTGGGCGCACGCGGCGGAGCGTTTCCGCTTCAATCTCCATGTCGCAACCCCGCCGCAACTCGCGCCGAACAAATCGATGCGGGACTGGATCAAGGCGACGCAGGCGCCGATCGTGCTCGGCAATGATCCGGAGGCGGCCGTGCGTGATGCCGATTGCGTGGTCACCGACACCTGGTTCTCGATGGGCGACAAGGACGGCGAGCACCGTCACAATCTGCTGAAACCGTATCAGGTCAACGCCAAGCTGATGTCGCTGGCGAAACCCGACGCGCTGTTCATGCATTGCCTGCCCGCGCATCGCGGCGACGAAGTCACCGACGAGGTGATCGACGGCCCGCAATCGGTGGTGTTCGACGAGGCCGAGAATCGCCTGCACGCGCAAAAAGGCATTCTGGCGTGGTGCTTCGACGCGGTGGCGTAGAAGCCCGCAGCTTGGCAATTATAATATCGTCGTCCCGGCGAACGCCGGGACCCATACGCCGAGGACTCTCGTCTTTTGCAGTGTGGTTGATGCCTTCTGCAACAATCGACGCCAGGGGTTATGGGTCCCGGCGTTCGCCGGGACGACGAATGGAACATCTCAGTTTCAACCCTTCCGATTCACACCCGCCGACCCCAGATAAAGCGCCATGACTTCACAATCCCCCGACATCAAAATCTCCCTCGAAGCCGCCATCCGCGCACCGTCGGCTGTTCCGATCGACGATGCGGTGCTGCCGTTCGAGGTGAGTTCGCTCGATCTGCGCGGCCGGTTGACCCGGCTTGGCCCCGCGCTCGACGATGTCCTGAACAAGCACGCTTATCCGCCGGCGGTAGGCAAGCTGCTCGGCGAAGCGATGGTGCTGACAACCTTGCTTGGCTCGTCGCTGAAATTCGATGGCCGTTTCATTCTGCAGACCCAGACCGACGGTCCGGTGTCGTTTCTGATCGTGGATTTCCAGGCGCCGGACCGCTTGCGCGCCTACGCGCGCTTCGACGCGACGCGGCTCGAAGACGGGCTGGATTCCGGCGCGCTGCTGGGACACGGCCATCTCGCCATGACCATCGATCAGGGGCCGGACATGAGCCGCTATCAAGGGTTGGTGGCGCTCGAAGGCGGCAGCCTGGAAGACGCCGCGCATGAATATTTCCTGCGCTCCGAGCAGATCCCGACCCGGGTGCGGCTTGCGGTCGGTGAGGAATGGCGCGGCGGCGAAGAGGGTCCGAAACATCGCTGGCGCGCCGGCGGCATGCTGCTGCAATTTCTCCCCAAGGCGCCGGAGCGCGCGCGGCAGGCCGACTTGCATCCCGGCGATGCGCCGGAAGGCGTCGTCACCCACATGGTCGCGGAAGACGATGCATGGATCGAAGGCCAGTCCTTGATCGCCACCGTCGAGGACGTCGAGTTGATCGATCCGGATCTGTCGGGCGAGCGGCTGTTGTACCGGCTGTTTCACGAGCGCGGCGTCCGCGTGTTTCCCCCGCTGTCGCTGCGGGCGCAATGTTCGTGCTCGCGCGACGCAGTGTCGTCGATGCTCGAAAGCTTCGCGGCAAAGGACCGCGCCGACATGGTGAAGGATGGCAGGGTGGTCGTCACGTGCGAGTTCTGCAGCTCAGTCTACGAATTCACGCCGCAGGAAGCCGGCGTGGAGTAGGGGCGCACATCTAGTCGTCATACCCGGACTTGATCCGGGCATCCATCAATCTTCGTGAAAAGTTGTTTCGAAGAAGATGGATCACCGGGGGCAAGTCCGGTGATGACGATCGAGTTCCCCAAGCATCTTCGCGAGAAACGATGTCCTTCGATCGGAGGACGCCGCCGCGGTGTGGCGGCAGTATGGGTGCTGCGATACTCTGATGTGAATGAACCTGTTGAAGCTAAGAAGCGACCACGTCCGGAGCCGGCTTGCGCAGGAGATCGCCATGGCCCTGTTTGATCCTGTTTCGATCACCAGAGAAATCGAAGCGACGCCATTCTCGCATGCCCGTAACGTCATCGTTGCCTATCCGCACCGCGAGGATTGGAAGAAGCTGTATAAGCCGCAGCCGCTGCGGATGCCGCATGCACGGGGCATCTACCGCAATGTTGATGCGTTCGAGTCGCGTTATCAGGGCATGAAGCGCGACCACGAGAAGAACGTGTTAAAGTGCCTTGGCTTGATTCAGGAGCGGGCGGCGGGCCGGGCGGTGCTTGCGGAACTGCGGGCGCGGCCGGCCTTTTCGGTCTACATTCTCCCGTTCGACTTTCTGCCGTCCGGGGACTGGAAGGTGGGCACAGGGGCGCTCACCGAACCGATCACACTTCCGCAAACGGCGGCGGAGCGCGCCCGCGGGACCAAGCCGTCAGGCACGCAGTTCTGCGAAAATGGGGCATGCTGGGCCAACATGGAAAGCCCGACGGGCAAAAGCGTCGACGTGTTCTATACGTCGCGCCGTACCGACGAGAGCCGTGCGGATGGTTGGCTGCTGCACGAACTCGTGCATGCGATGCGCTTCATATCGGGTGTTTTCCGATACTCCCCGATGGGCGGAAGTTACGGCAACAACGAAGAATTTTACGCCAATACGATCGAGATGATCTATCGATCCGAGAAGGGACTGCCAGTCTATGATTATAAGTATCAACCTTTCGACGCAGCATCGTTTCTCGACCCGAAAACGATGGCGAGCGTGGTGCTTACTGAGCTGCGAGTCGCGCAGCCGTCGCTGTTTGACGCGCTGGCGAAAGTGAATACAGCCTTCAATCCGATAAAGCAGCTCGACGACCAAAGACGGAAATTGCTGGGTGGTTGAGCGAACGTCCTGCGTAGCCCCGTTGGCTCCATCCGGGCTACAGCCGCGTGATTTGCCCGTCGGGCGGCAGGGCTGTCGAGTCTTTTATTTCGGATTTTCCGAAAAATATTTGTTCCCTCTGACCCAAATCAAATCTAGAACTGTTCGCATCCCGTCCCACAGAGGGGCGTATCCGGATCGTCAGAGACGCGGGATGGGATGCGGTGGACGCGGCAGCGTTAGGCGTGCGATGCGAGCGCAGGGCGGATTGCTCTCCGTGAGCGGTTAGCGGCATGCAGGACGACGGCGCTGCTTGCGGACGGTGAAGTCGTGTGGTCCTGACGCCTCGACGCTGGCGTCAAGTCTTGCGGAGGCTCGTTCGGCTCAACCGGGCTGGACAAAACCTTCAATCCGCAAGGCGACGGTGGCAAAAGAGCCCG
>DATHHQ010000113.1:0-5632 GCA_035490095.1 Bradyrhizobium sp. | reverse complement strand
CCGCCCAGGCCACTCGGCAACTGGACGGGATAAAGTCCGGAGCGGTTGTAGATGTCGACAAAATTCAGTCCAACCGCGGTGTGGCGGATGCGCGCCTCTCCCGGCCCGGGCTTGCCAAGCTCGACTTCTTCCCAGACCAGGACCTCGGGGCCGCCGGTTTTATGAAAGCGGATCGCGTGCGTCATGGAATTACTCCTTACATGAGATGACAAAGGACAGAAACTTTGCGGCGGCGGGGCTCCGCCCGGCGGCTAAGGTTACAATATGCGCCGAATGCGATGGGTCATACCCTCCGGGCGACATCCCGCCGCCCCATCGGATTGATCCAGGGCCTGCGCCCGAGCCGGCATGAGCGGCCTGACGCTGATCGCGCCAGTCGCCGCGCGAATTCCCTGCCAACAGGCATTTTCACAGGGTTACCATCGCCTGCCGTTCCATGTCCAGTTCAGCCTGCAGGCTGGCGAGGTCGCGATAGATCGACGCCACGGCGAGGACGCGGCCCCTGCTCTTGTACTTCAGCAGACAATCCCTGGCCGCAATGTCGCCGTCGATCGCAATCTCGTCCCACTTCTCGGCATGACCGACATAATTGATCGGCACGTCGTAGTGCTGGCTCCAGAAAAACGGTACCGCATCGAATGCCTCGCGCTGTCCCAGCATATTGCGCGCGGCGGTCTGTCCCTGACGTTCGGCAACCACCCAGTGTTCGACCCGGATGTTTTCGCTGGAATGCGGATCGGGCCAGCGCGCGATGTCGCCTGCGGCGTAAATTCCGGGGATGCTGGTTTCGAGATAGGCGTCCACGGCGACGCCGCGATCGAGCGCAAGGCCAGCCTGTTCGGCCAATACGAGCCGGGGCCGTACGCCGACGCCAACGACGATCAGATCCGCCTCCAGCACACCGCCACTCTTGAGTGTCGCACGCTTGCCGTCGATCGCGACCACGGTATTGCCCAGATGAAAGATGACGCCGTGCTCCTCATGCAAGGCGCGCACGAAATCGCCCATTTCGGGCCCAAGCACGCGCTCCATCGGCCGTTGCTCCGGCGCGACGACGTGGACCTCGATATCGCGCGCGCGCAAGGCCGCTGCGGCCTCAAGGCCGATAAAGCTGGCGCCGATCACGATGGCGCGGTCCGCGCCGTTCACCAAATCAATGATCGCCCGGCAATCTGCGAGCGAGCGCAGCGTATGGACATGCGGCTGGTCCGCGCCCGGGATCGGCAGCCGCACCGGCTCAGCGCCGGTCGCCAGTAGCAGACGGTCGTAGGGAATGCTGCCGCCAACGGCCATAATGACATTGCGCGCGCTGGTATCGATCGAGGCGACATTGCTTTTGAGCCGAAGGTCGATGCCGGCTTCGGCATAAAAGCTGTCCGGACGCAGCGGCAACCAGTCCTCCGGCGCGCTGCCCGCAAGATAATCCTTTGACAAATTTGGCCGATCGACCGGCGGCGCGCTATCGTCACTGAGCAGGACGATGTTGCCGCGAAACTCCTGCCGCCGCAGCATCTCCGCCGCTGCAAAGCCCGCCGCACCGCCACCGACGATCACGATCCTGCCAGGCGCTTCGACGGGTCCCTTACCGCGCGGCTTGGCCAGATCCTGTTTTTGCCGGACCAAGATGCGATCGCCCTCATGCTCCACCTGCCAGACCGCGAGCGGGGCAAGCGCCGGCGCGCGCGCCGCCTCCCCGGTCCGCAGATCGAAGCAGGCATGATGCCAGGGGCAGCGGATGCCATCGCCGACCACGAGTCCCTCCGCGAGCGGCCCGTGATAATGACTGCAATGCGCATCGATCGCGAAAATCTCGGCTCCGGAGCGAACCAGCAAAACATCCTGATCGCGGACGTGGCCGAGCAAGGTCTCAGCGGTGAAGTCACTGAGCGCGATGCCTTGTGCGAGATCCGGTCCTGCCGGCGGGGTTTGTTCGTCAGCCATGTCCACTCCCTCCGTCGTCGCTCCAGCCGTCGATGAGCAGCACTCTATATCAGATTGCCAGCGTCGCGCGCCTGGCTGGATTGAGCTTTACGCGTCGATCGCGTCCTTGATACGTTTCCGCGTCAGCGGCAAATGGCGTAGCCGCTTGCCGGTGGCGTCGGCGATGGCGTTCGCAATCGATGCCGCAGCCGGTCCCTGTCCGGTTTCACCGCTCCCCAGGAAGGGTTGGCCAGGACGATTGATGATATGCACCCCGATGCTATCGGGTACCGAGTTGAACCGCAGGATCGGATAAGTCTGCCAGTCGATGCTGGTGATCCTTGTATCGTCGAAGGTCACTGCCTCGTACAACGTCCAGCTCATCGATTGCACGATCGCGCCTTCGATCTGGTTGATCAGCCCGTCCGGATTGACCACCTGACCGCTGTCGACCGCCGCCACCGCACGCACCAGACGCGGTCGCCCGGTCTCCTTGTTCACTTCCACCTCGGTTGCGATGGCGCAATAGGCCGCGAGATTCTTGTAGCGCGCAAAGGCAAAGCCATATCCGCGATCCTGCGGCGCTTTCTGGCCCTTCTGCCAACCGAAGTTTTGCGCCGCCTTCTCGATCACATCGCGCCCGCGCCGATCGTCGAGATGTTTGAGCCTGAATTCGACGGGATCGGCGCCGGCCACAGCAGCGAGTTCGTCCATGAAACTTTCGATCGAAAACACATTGTGGTAGGCGCCGAGCGCCCGCATCGCGGAAATCCTTATCGGCATGGCCGGGATGAAGTGGTGCACCACATGCGCGTTGGGAAATGTGTAGATCGGGATCGCGTTGCGATCGCCGCCGCCTTCCGGTAACGGCAGCGGCTTCGGCGTCGGCACCGCAAACGGCTGCGCCATGTGCTGCGCTGCCAGCATCGACCCGGCGCCACCCGGCCGCATCGAATGGGTGTTGCTCCAGACCTCGAAATTCCAGTCTGAAATCTTGCCGTTGCCGTCGAGCGACGCCTTCAGCTTTGTCACCATCGCCGGGCCGAACGGTTCCCAGGCGTGCTCCTGTTCGCGCATCCATTGCACCCGCACGGGCGTGCCCGGCAAAGCGCGCGCAAGCAGCGCTGCGTCGGCCGCGGCATCGTCGGCGCCGTTATGGCCGTAACATCCGGAGCCTTCGACATGAATCAAACGAACGCTCGCCGGCGGCACCCGCAACATTTCCGCGATGCCCTGGCGGTCGGGATAGACACCCTGGGTGTGGGTCCAAACCGTCATCGCGCCGTCGACCAGTTGCGCGACGGCGCAGGACGGGCCGATCGAGCCGTGCGACTGGTACGGCCGCGTATAGGTGGCTTCGATGGTTTTCTGGCCGACCGCCGACGGATTGCTGTGCTGGAAGATGGTCGAATCCTGCGACGGCAGGTTGGTGAGAACTTGGAGCAAGTCGTCCTGCTTCGGCAGGCTCGGCGTCTCCTTCCATTTCGCGGCAGCCGACAGCGCATTCATCGCCTTGATCGCCTGGAATTCCTTTTTGGCGGCGACAGCGAGGAAGTTGCCATCTCGGACCACCTTCACGACGCCTGGCAGCTTTTCAACCGCGCTCGAATCGCAGTCCGTCAATTCCGCGCCATAGCTCGGCGGCCGCACGATGCGGGCGTGCACCATGCCGGGCAGCCGCATGTCCTGGACATAGGCCGCGCCGCCGGTGACCTTGGCCGGGATATCGACGCGCGGTATCGGCTGGCCCATCACCTTGAACGTCGCCGGATCCTTCAACCTCGATTTTGGCTGCGCCTGCACGTGCAGCATGTCGGCCGCAACGAGCTCGCCGTAACGCAGGCGCCGGCCGTCGGTCGAAATCACCACGCCATTTTCGGTGCGGAAATTCTCGGCCGGCAAATCGAGACGGCGCGCGGCTTCCGCCACCAGAAGCTCGCGCACCTGCGCCGCCGCGTTCTGGATCGCGGTGCCACTGTCCTTCATCGAATTACTGCCGGACGTATAACCTTCGTTGGCCGTGAAGCGCGTGTCAGCCGTGACGACCTTCAGAGCTGCGAAGGGAACATCAAGCTCTTCGGCGGCGATCTGCTGAAAGGCGGTCTTGAAGCCCTGGCCGAGTTCGGCCTTGCCGGTGAACACCGTGATGCTGCCGTCGGCATCGATACGAATCCAGGCGTCCAGGAATGGCGCGCCCTTGAGGCTGCCGGGAGGGTTTTGAACCGGCGCCGCGGCCGGAGTGCTCTGATCCTGCGCCAAGGCATTGCCGAGCGAGAAGCTGACGATCAACGCGCCACCGCCCGCGAGCACGCGGCGGCGGTCGAGAATGACGGGTGCGTTCATGGTGCGCTCCCTTGGGTCGCTGACGACGCGTCGGCCGTGTCCATCAGCCTGATCGCACGATGCACCGCGCGCAGGATGCGCATATGCGTGCCGCAGCGGCAAAGATGCGGCTCGAGCTCGGCGCGTATCTGCGCATCGGTCGGCTTGGAATTCCTCTGCAGCAACGCCTGCGCCCGCATCATCATTCCGGCGATGCAATAGCCGCATTGCGCCGCCTGCTCTTCGATGAAGGCGCGCTGGATCGGCGCCGGCGCTTCCGGCGTCCCGAGCCCCTCGAGCGTCGTCACTTGCTTGCCCTCCAGCAGAAGCAGCGGCGTCACGCAGGAAAGGACGGCCTTGCCGTCGACGATCACCGTGCACGAACCGCACTGGCCGAGCCCGCAGCCAAATTTGGCGGCGTTGAGCTTGATGTCGTCACGCAGGATATAGAGCAGCGGAGTGTCCGCGTCGGCATCGATCTCATGGTAGAGACCATTGACCTTCAATGTCATCATGGCTTGTCTCGCTGCGTTGCATCGGCGGGCGCGTTGTGCGGCCCAGCCGATGTCTGAAAAAACACGGTCTGTGTGCGTCTTGCGTCCTCAACGGTCTTCTCAACGCCCGTCCATCCCGGTTGGTTGCTGAATCGCGCCCGCAGATAATTCAACAAGGCTGAGATCTGGCCATCGTTCATGCCGGCAGCAAAACCCGGCATGATCGGGCTGCGTTCTCCCTCCACGGGGCGGACGCCCGATAGCACGATGTTGGCGACGTTGCGCGGGTCGGGGCCGGCGATCGCGGTAGAGAGCGCGAGATTGACTCCGCCATAGGGCGGCGACCTGCCGGTCTCGTGGCATGTCGCGCAGGCCGCCGCGTAGATCGCCGCACCGGCCGGGTTGATCTTCGAAGCCTGCGTCAGCGCGGGTGATTTGACCTGTGCCAGCACCGCCTCGCCCTGACGTTTGCGATCCGGCGTCGGCGTGCCGAACACACCGGCCATATAGGTCGCGATGGCACGGATATCGTCCTGCGGCGCCGATGACAGATTGCTGACCACCTCTGCCATCGGTCCACGCGCCACGCCATGATCCGGATGCCAGCCATCGCGGAGATAGGCGAACAAGGCGTCCGCGTCCCACGGAACGGGCGCCGGAGATTGCGCATTGATCGCATAGGCGTGCCAATTGTCGACATCGCCGCCGGCAAATTGCGCGCTCGCACGTTCCGCGCCGAGTGCATTGCGCGGGGTGTGGCACGAGCCGCAATGCGCCAGCCCTTCGACCAGATAGGCGCCGCGATTCCATTCCGCGCTCTGCGCAGAGTCCGGCTGGTAGGTTCCGTGGCGAAGAAACAGCAGCTTCCAGCCGGCGATCACAAACCGCTGGTCGAG
>DATHHQ010000112.1:0-4352 GCA_035490095.1 Bradyrhizobium sp. | reverse complement strand
ACCGTCGCCTCGTCAAGCAGCAGCAGGCGAGGACGATGCAGCAAGGCACGCGCGATTTCCAGCCGCCGCATCTGGCCGCCCGAGAGGTCGCGCACCTTGCTGCCGGCGCGGTCGGCAAGGCCGATGCGCGCGAGCACTTCACCGGCGCGCGAACGCGCCTCGCGCCGATCGATGCCGTGCAGGGCAGCATGATACAGCAGATTTTGCGTGACCGAGAGATCGAGGTCGAGCGTGCGCGGCTGGAACACCACGCCCAGCAGCCGCAGCGCTTCGCCGGGCTCATGGCCGATGTCGTGGCCGAAAATGCCGATGCGTCCGGCCTGGATGCCGAACAGCCGCGTGACCAGCGAGAACAACGTGCTCTTGCCGGCGCCGTTGAGGCCAAGCAGCGCCGTGAAGCTTGCCGGCGCGACCGTGAAGTTGATGTCGATGAGGGCGCGTCGGGCCCCATAGGAATGGCTGACGCCATCGATCGACAGCGCGGGCATTTCGGCCGGACCGTTGCGGCGGCGACTGTCCGGCGGAGTCTGTCCGGCGAGGGGCGCGTCGGTTGCGGTCATGGCTGCGCAATCGCGATGCCCCAGGGCAGCTCGCCGACCTGGATTGTCTTGATGACCTTTTGCGCAACGACATCGATGATCGAAACGTCGTTGGATACGCCGTTGGTCACCAGCAGATATTTTTCATCCGGGGTAAACGCCATGTGCCAGACCCGCTGTCCGACCAGAAGGTATTTGGTGACCTGATGGCTGGCGCCATCGACGATCGCGATCCGGTTGGCGGGGCCAAGCGCGATGAAAGCGGTCTTGCCATCTTTGGTCATGCCGATGCCGACCGGCTGGATGGCCTCGCGCCGCATGCCGGGAATGTTGAATGTGATCTTGCCGGTAACCGCGCGTTTCGCCGGGTCGATGATGGAGACCGTGCCTCCGATCTCCGAGGACACCCATAGCTCGGAGCCGTCACGCTTGAATTCGGCGAAGCGGGGCCGCGCATCGACCAGCACGTTGGCGACGATCTGGCGCGTCGCGGTGTCGATGAAGTGCGCCATGTTGGTGGTCTCTGATGTGTTGATCAGAATCTTGCCGTCCGGGCTGAGGGCCATGCCCTCGGGCTCGACGCCGACCTGGACGTCGCCGATGCGCACGCGCTTTTCGAGATCGATGACGGTGACCGTGTTGTCGTTCTCGTTGGCGACATAGAGCACCTTGCCGGCGGCATCCTGCACGAACAACTCGGGATCGGGACCGGAGGGCAGGGTGTCCACCACCTGTTGGGTGGCGGCGTCGATCACTTGAATGGTGTCGTCATCGCCGACCGCGACCAGCACGAACTTGCCGTCTCTGGTAAAGTCGATGCCGCGCGGGCGCTGGCCGACCTTGATGGTTTTGGTGACGGTCCAGTTGTCGGTATCGATCACCGATACCGTGTTGCTCTTCTCGTTCGACACATAGGCGATGAAGGCCGCCGCGGGCGTGGCGGCCGCAAGCCAGGCAGCCGTTCCGGCAAGCAGACAACGACGCATGGGCGATCTCTCCATCTTCAATGCAGCTTGCATTTGGTTTCAGGCCGGTCGAGGCCGAGCGTATCGAGTTCCGAGACTTGATGCAGGAAGCCTTCCTGCGGCGAGACCGATACGATCATGCGGCCGTCCGCCAGCAGGATTGGCTGGCGAAGTTGCAGGTTCCAATCCCGCAAGGTCAGCCGCTGGCCCTTGAAGGCGGCGATGGAAAAATCCGGCCCCTTGAGAAAGTCGAGCGCCGATTTTGGGTCTCCGGAATTTTTGCGCGTCACCGCCTCGCCGATCATGCGCGCCGCGGTCCATGCCTGCATGTCCAGTGCGGTCATATGCCGCGAATTCAACTTCAGAAAGCGGTTTTGCATCTGTACCGCGCCCCACTGGTCCTGCGCGGCGTCCCAGCTTTTCGGAACAAGGCCGGCGGATCCCGCGACCGGCCTCGGGTCCCAGGTTCGGTAGGGCAGATACGGCGCGAACACCTCGCTCTCGTCCGCGGTGACGAGAACGTCATAGGCGGGAGCCTGCTGGGTGAACACGGGCATTTGACGCTGGATCAAGGTCACACCGCTATCGGTGCGACGTGCGCCGCCGCTATCCTCGAATACGCGCTCCTGGACGATCTTGGCGCCAAAGCGCGAGGCGGCGCGCCGCAGCGCTTCGGCAAAGAGCTTGTCCTCCTCGTGCGAGCCCACCACCAGCATCCAGCGCTTCCATTGCTTCCATACAAGATACTGGGCGAGACCGTCCGCGAGCATCGAACGCGTGGGCGCAGCATGGATCACGTTGGCTCGGCAATCCTGCTCGCGCAAGCGATCGTCGATCGCGCCGGCGTTGAACAACACGGTTCCGCGATCACGGACTGCGTCGGCGGCCTTCAGCAGCGCGTCGGCGGGGAGATCGGCAATGATGAAGCCGATCTTGCGATCGGCGAGCGCGGCCGCTGCCTTGGCTGGATCGTCGCCGTCTTTCAGCCGAAGCTCTTCCAGAGTAAAGTGCTGGTTGAGGAACTTGCCGGTGGTGTTGTTGTCCTCGATCGCGAGACGGGCGCCTGCCAGACCGTCGTTCTCGGCCGGCTGTTCGACCAGCGATAGTGTCGGCTTGACCCCGGCCCGATGAAGATAGCCGATTCCGATCTCGACGGGATCGGCCGCGAGGGCGCTGGTGGCCAGCATACCCAAGCCGATCGCGCCGACCAACAATCGGATCATGTTTTCTCCCTGACATTCCTCTTCGACTGTATCGACGATAGAGGGACTTCCAGCTTGAAACATGACCGAATTGTCCTACCTTGCAACCGGCATTTTGCCACTGACGTCCATACCGGACATCTCGTTACCTTCATGAGCGCGGATATGCGCGGCAACACCGACGAATCCTGGTCGCGTGCGGCGAGCTATCTCCTGCGCAACCGGCTGCTCGCGCCCAATTACGGCGCGCCGCAACCGCAATAAGCGCTAAGCTCTCAAACGCGCGGCGTGCCAGCGCAGATGATCGTTCATGAAGGTGGAGATGAAGTAGTAGCTGTGGTCGTAGCCCGGCTGACAACGCAAGGTGAGCGGGATTTCGGCTTGCGCGCAAGCACGCTCCAGCAGTTCCGGGCGCAGCTGTTCGGTGAGGAACGGGTCGGCATCGCCGTAGTCCACCAGAAGATCAGAAAACCGGGCGCCGGCCTCGATCAGCGCAACGGTGTCATGCTCGCGCCATGCCTTACGGTCGGTGCCGAGATAGCCGCTCAGGGCTTTGATGCCCCACGGCACCTCGGAGGGGGCGACGATGGGCGAAAAAGCGCTGGCGGCGCGGTAGCGATCGGGATGGGAGAGCGCAATCGTCAGCGCGCCATGGCCCCCCATCGAATGACCGAGGATCGATTGCCGTTTGGGGTCTGCGGGAAAATGCTCGGCAATCAATTCGGGCAGTTCTTTCGTCACATAGCTCCACATCCGGTAATGGCGCGCGAATGGCGCTTCCGTGGCATCGACATAAAAGCCGGCACCGAGTCCGAAATCATAGGCGTTGGCGGGATCGCCCGGCACACCTTCGCCGCGCGGGCTGGTATCCGGCGCGACAAAGATCAGGCCCAACTCGGCGCACGCCTGCCGAAATTCGCCCTTTTCGGTGACGTTGGCATGGGTGCAGGTCAGACCCGACAGATACCAGACCACGGGCAGCTTCGCGCCGTCTTGATGCGGAGGAACGTAGACCGAAAAGGTCATGCCGGTCCCGGTCTCACGGCTGTTGTGCTTGTAAACACCCTGCACGCCGTCGTGCGATCGATTCTGGGAAATGGTTTCGATCGTCATGATGTCAAGACTCCGGCGCGGCAACGACGCCTGGGTTGCCAAGGGTCAAACGTGATAGCGGCTGGCGGAGCGCGCCGCCAGCCGCAATCTACACGAGGTTGCCGGATCAGGCAGCTTTGGATTTCGCCACATGGGTGGCGATCGCATCCATCAGGGCTGGCGACAGGCAATCATAGGGCTCGAGTCCGAGTTCCTTGAGACGTGAACGGATGCCGGGCATCTCGTCCGGTTTGACACCGGACTCGATGACGGACGATACGAACGCCGCAAATCCCGGCGCTGCCGAACCTTGCTCCTGGAACAGTTCGGGATGGATGAAGTCGAGGCCGTAGAACGGATGCGCCTTGTTCTCGATGCGCCCGTACATATGGGTGCCGCAGACCTTGCAGGCGTGCCGCTGGATTGCCGCCGAGGCGTCGACGACCTGAAGCTTGTCGCCGTTCTCAAGCACGCTCACGCTGTCGCGTGGCACCACCGCGACCACCGAGAAGGTCGCCCCTTCGGGTTTCCAGCATTTGGTGCAGCCGCAGGCG
>DATHHQ010000111.1:0-15382 GCA_035490095.1 Bradyrhizobium sp. | reverse complement strand
ATCAACATGTCCTGGGTGACGCGGGTCTATCGCGACGATCTCGTCACCTTCCAGGTCGATGGCACCCACGGCTCGGCGGTGGCCGGGCTTTCCGATTGCGTCATTCAGGCGCGGCAAGGGACGCCACGGCCGGTGTGGAATCCCGACGAGAAGCGTACCCACGATTTCTATGCCGACTGGCAGACGCTGCCGGAGAACACCGTCTACGACAACGGTTTTAAAGAGCAGTGGGAAATGTTCATTCGCCACGTCTGCGAGGACGCGCCGTACAAATACACGCTGCTGGAGGGCGCCAAGGGGGTGCAGCTCGCGGAATGCGCGCTGCAGAGCTGGCGCGAGCGCCGCTGGATCGATGTCGCTCCGATCAAGGTGTGAGGAACAGAGCTATGAACAAGCCGGGTTTGCCCGTCTCGTCGCTGTCGCTGAAATTGCCGAACGCCGATCGTTCGGTCGAGACCTATCGCCTCGCGGCGTCGCGGACGTTTCCTTCGAAGCTCGAGGGCACGCTGAACCGCGTGGCGTTTTCCGCGGCCCATGTGGTGGCTGATCCGCTTGCCGATGCCGATCCGTGGCTCACCTCGGCTGTCGACTGGGACCGGACGATTGCCTTTCGCGAGCACGTCTGGGATCTCGGCCTCGGCGTCGCCGAGGCGATGGATACCGCGCAGCGCGGCATGGGGCTGGACTGGCCGACCTCGCTGGAACTGATCCAGCGCTCGGTCAAGGCAGCGAAGGCGAGGGGCAACGCGTTGGTGTTTTCCGGCGCCGGCACCGATCACCTCGCGGTGGAGGATGGTGGGAATCTCGATGACGTGATCCGCGCCTACGAAGAACAGATCGCCGCGGTCGAAAAAGCCGGCGGACGGATCATCCTGATGGCGTCGCGCGCGCTGGCGAAAATCGGCCGCAACGCGGACGACTACGCCAAGGTCTACAACCGCGTGCTGTCGCAGGTAGCGGAGCCGGTGATCATTCACTGGCTCGGCGACATGTTCGATCCGGCGCTGGCAAATTACTGGGGCACCTCAAGCCTCGATCAGGCGATGGATGTCGCGGTCGGGGTCGTCAACGCCAACGCGTCGAAGGTCGATGGCGTCAAGGTCTCGCTGCTCGACAAGCAGCGCGAGATCGACATGCGCCGCCGGCTCGATAAGAATGTAAAAATGTATACCGGCGACGATTTTAATTATGCCGAACTGATCGCCGGCGACGACCAGGGCTTTTCCCACGCGCTGCTCGGCATCTTCGATGCCATCGCGCCAGCGGCGTCCTACGCATTGTCGCGGCTCGCGGCGGGCGACGAGGAAGGCTTCCACGACGTGTTGGGACCGACGGTGCCGCTGTCGCGCCATATCTTCAAGGCGCCGACCCGGTTCTACAAGACCGGCATCGTGTTCATGGCCTATCTCAACGGCCATCAGGATCATTTCACCATGGTCGGCGGGCAGGAAAGCACCCGGTCGACGCTGCATCTCGCTGAATTGTTTCGTCTGGCGGATCAAGCAGGGTTGTTGGCCAATCCCGAGCTGGCGACGCGCCGCATGAAGGCCGTGCTCACGACCCGTGGCATTGAAGCGTGATGCGGGATTTCTCGCAAGATCATCGCTGGCTGTCATTGAATACCGCGACTGTCCGCAAACAGGGCGATCTGGCCGATATCATCGACGCCTGTGCGCGGCGCGGAATCCGCGCCATCGATCCCTGGCGCAATCAGGTCGCGACCATCGGTCTTGATCGCGCGGTGCGGGCGGTGCGCGACGCCGGGCTCGAACTGTCCGGCTATTGCCGCGGCGGGATGTTCACGTCGGACGCCGCGCATCGGATCGAAGCGCGCGACGATAACCGCCGCGCCGTCGATGAGGCCAAGGCGCTGGGCGCGCCCTGCGTCGTGCTGGTGGTCGGGGGCCTGCCGCAATATTCGCGGCCGGGCAGTGTGGCCTCGAAAGACATCGCGGCGGCGCGGGCGCAGGTCGACGACGCCATCGCCGAAATGATGGTCTATGCGCGCGACGCCCAGATGCCGCTGGCGATCGAGCCGCTGCATCCGGCCTATGCCGCCGATCGCGCCTGCGTGAATACGACAAGACAGGCGCTCGATATCTGCGATCGCCTCGATCCGCAACGCACCGGCGCGCTCGGCGTCGCGCTCGACGTCTATCACATCTGGTGGGACCCGGAATTGCTGCCGCAGATCGAACGCGCGGGAAAAGATCGCCTGCTGGCATTTCATGTCTGCGATTGGCTGGTGCCGACCACTGACATTCTCAATGACCGCGGCATGATGGGCGACGGCGTGATCGATATCAAATCGGTGCGCCGTGCGGTCGAGGCGCAAGGCTTTGCCGGCTATTCCGAGATCGAGATTTTTTCCAACGACTGGTGGGAGGAGCCGATGGATGAGGTCTTGCAGACCTGCATCGCGCGGCACCGGTCGGTGGTTTGAGCTAACCTCATTCTGCATTCCGGCGTTGCCCCTGCATGCCTCGTCTGGCTCTTGCGATGTTCGCCCCAACCTTGTTGATGTTGGCCCCAGATGCGTCCGGAGCGTAGCCGGAGGCGCCATCACTGACGAATCCGCCAGACGCCTGGAGCTCACGGAATGACCGACCCATCCGAATACACGCCGCCCAAAGTCTGGAGCTGGGACAAGGAGAGCGGCGGCAAGTTCGCGAACATCAACCGCCCGATCGCCGAGCCGACGCACGACAAGGAGCTCCCGGTCGGCCGCCACCCCCTGCAGCTTTATTCACTGGCGACACCGAACGGTGTGAAGGTCACGGTGATGCTGGAGGAGCTGCTGGCGCTCGGCCATCCCGGCGCGGAGTACGATGCGTGGCTGATCCGGATCGACGGCAATCAGTTCGGCAGCGGCTTCGTGGCGGTCAATCCGAACTCCAAGATACCGGCGCTGATGGACCGCAGCGGGCCGACGCCGATCCGGGTGTTCGAATCAGGCTCGATCCTGTTGCATCTCGCTGAGAAGTTCGGGGCGTTCCTGCCAACCGACGTGGCGAAGCGCGCCGAATGCCTGTCGTGGTTGTTCTGGCAGATGGGCAGCGCGCCTTATCTCGGCGGCGGGTTTGGCCACTTCTATGCCTATGCGCCGACCAAGATCGAATACGCGATCGATCGGTTCGCGATGGAGGTGAAGCGCCAACTCGACGTGCTCGACCGGCGTCTCGCGGACAACGCGTATGTGGCAGGCGACGGCTATTCGATCGCAGACATCGCGATCTGGCCCTGGTACGGCGGTTTGGCGAAGGGCGTGCTCTATGGCGCGGGCGAATTCCTGGGTGTTCAGGAGTACAAAAACCTGCAGCGCTGGGCAGATGCCATTGCCGCACGTCCGGCCGTGCGGCGGGGGCGAATGGTCAACCGCACCTGGGGCGAGCCCTCAAGCCAGTTGCACGAACGTCACGACGCCAGCGATTTCGAAACCAGGACGCAGGACAAAGTTGAGGATGGCCAAACGACGACCGGAGCATGACGGGCGGCGGCGTGATCGATATCAAATCGGCACGCCGTGCGGTCGCGGCGCATTCTACATGCACCACACATGGCGGCGCGTTGCCCGCCTTAGGATTATGCCTCATTTGGTGGTGTCTATTCGCTTCACGCATATCGGCTCGCCGGCCCCCGTCGAGGTACAATCCCAGCCCGGGCCAAATCCCGAATTTGTCGCTTGTCGCGAGAAGTTCGGATATCCAACCGTGAGCACGACGAACATGCCGAGGATCGCAAGAACGAATGCAATACCTAAGACGTCTCCGAGTCTGAGAGCTGGCCACGGCCATTTCATCGTGGTCGTATAGCATAGTCCACGTCGGTGGCAGCAAGGTCTTATCCTTCAGTGCTGCACGGTATGCTTAAGAATCCGCGAAAGCGAACGCGGCCGCCTCGCACCGGCGCACCATTCAGCGCGTAGTTCGGAAACCGCGCCAGAAACCGCGACAGTGCGATCGCGCCTTCAAGCCGCGCCAGCGCCATCCCGGCGCATTGATGCGCGCCGGTGCCAAAGGCGAGATGCCGGTTCGGCGTGCGGCCGATGTCAAGGTTTTCGGGATCGGCGAATTGTTTGGGATCGCGGTTGGCAGCACCTATGCACAGCGTCACCGGCGTACCGGCCGACAGTGTAATGCCGCCGAGCTCGACTTGCTCCGTCGTCATGCGGTTGCCGAGCTGGTTCGAGCTTTCAAATCGCAGAATTTCCTCGACCGCGGTCTTGATCAGATGAGGATTTTCGATCAGCCGTTTCTTCTGCACAGGATTGCCTGATAGCGCCACCAGTCCGTTGCCGATCAGGTTGGTGGTGGTTTCATGTCCGGCGTTGAGCAGGAAGATGCAGTTGTGCAGCAATTCCTTGGGCGATAGCCGTTCGCCACTGTCCTCGCCCTGGATGAGGCGGGTCAGCACGTCGCGCTCGGGATTGCCGGGTTTGGCCCGCCGCCGCTCGACCAGTATTTCCAGGTAGCCAAGAAAATCCTTCACCGCCTTGTTGCCGCGGGCAAAAGCTTCCGCCGATATCACCGGTTCGAGCGCGCCCAAAATCGCCAGCGACCAGTCGCGTAATGGTTCGCGCTCCTCCATGGGGACGTCGAGCAGATTGCCGATCACCTGAACCGGGATCGCGGATGCAAAATCTCCGATCAGCTCAAACTTGCCCTTGGCGGCGATTGTCTCGAGCAACCGATCCACCAGCGCGATCAGGTTCGGCTCCATCTCGGCAATTGCGCGCGGCGACAGCGCGCCCATGATCAATCGGCGCACGCGGGTGTGCGCCGGCGGGTCATTGAAGACGAGGCTGGTGGTGTGGTGCTCGTAGAGCAGCGAATTGCCATATTTCGGCAGAAACTCTTTTTTCTTGTCGGAAGAGAAAAGCTTCGTGGTCTTGTAGGCGCTGACCAGGTCGTCATAGCGCGTCAGAAACCAGGAGCCGTTGGGCAGCCGCTTGATGGGCTCATGCTCCCGCAGCGCACGATAGGTCGGGTAGGGGTCGGCATAGAATTCCGGCGTCAGCTTCTCGAGGTCGAAATTGGCCGCCAGCTCTCGCGCGTTCGCATTCATGCTGCCATACTCACAGGTGGAGACCGATATGCCGTTTTCGCTCTTTCCGAAACCGGCGCTCCCTCTACAGTCCCGCCCCGGAATACAATCTCGGCTAGCCCACTGGAAATCAAAATGCACGCCCGCGCCGATGCTCTTACGGAAAATGCGGCCTCCTGGCCGGAGGATATATTTGCGATTTTGCAGCGCTTCGATGTCCGGCAGGTGCCTTACGTGCCGGATGCCGGGCATTCGCAGCTGATCGAGCGCGTGCTCGGCGCCCCCTCGATGCGCGCCGTCCCGTTGACGACGGAGGAAGAAGGCGTGGCGCTGTTGGCCGGCGCCTGGGCTGGCGGCCAGCGCGGCGTGCTGCTGATGCAGTCGAGCGGCGTCGGCAATTGCGTGAACATGCTGTCGCTGACCCAGATTTTCCGCTTTCCGTTCCTAACGCTGGTGACGATGCGCGGCGAATGGGGCGAATTCAATCCCTGGCAGGTGCCGATGGGGTCGAGCACCCAGGGTGTATTTGAACTGTCGGGAATCAAGGTATTGCGGGCCTCGCACCCGGATGAGGTGCGCGAGGTGGTCGAGGCCGCGGCGGGGCAGGCCTACGATGCCTGCACCCCGACCGCCGTCCTGCTGTCGCAGCGTCTGATCGGGGCAAAGGTCTTCACCAAATGAGCAAAGCAAATCTTCTCGAACGGCGCAGCGTCGTGTCCGGCCTGCTGACGGAGCGCAAGGATGCTATCGTGGTCGGCGGCTTGGGCGCCTCGACCTACGATATCGCCGCCGCCGGCGACCATGACCGCAATTTTTACCTTTGGGGCGCCATGGGCGGCGCGGTCATGATCGGGCTCGGCATCGCGCTGGCGCAGCCGAAACTGCCGGTGGTGGTGATCACAGGCGATGGCGAGATGCTGATGGGGATAGGGAGTCTTGCGACCGTGGGCCTGCAGAAGCCCGGGAATCTCACCATTGTCGTGCTGGATAACGAGGTCTATGGCGAGACCGGCGGGCAGGCGAGCCACACCGCGGCGACCGTCGACCTCGTCGGTGTCGCCCGCAGTTGTGGGATCGCGGATGCCCGCGCGATCGCGACCATGGCCGATATCGAGGCCTTTGCGCCCTCGATGCAGGACGTCTCGAGCGGGCCCCGCTTTGTCAGCATCAAGATCGACAGCGCCAACCTGGAGCGGGTGCTTTCGAGCCGCGATGGAACTTTCATCGTGACCCGCATCCGCGGCGCACTGGGATTTGGGCCGATCTAGCGTCCAATTGATGTGGATGCCTAGTGCACTGCAGCAAAATCCTTGACATTTCCTAAGGTGAGTGCTTACTCACGAGTATGAGTACACCACTGCGCATGACCGGGGACTTGCGGCGGCAACTGATCCTGAGCGCCGCCAAGCGCTGTTTTGCGCGCCACGGCTTTGCGGGAACCACGACCAAGAGCGTCGCCGCCGCTGCCTCAATTTCGGAAGGGTTGCTGTTCAAGCACTTCCCAACGAAATCGGCGCTGTATGCGGAGATCCTGGCAGAAGAGTGCGAAGCGGATCCGGCGCTGCACCGGTTATTGGGGTTGGAGCCGTCGACGGAGACGCTGGTTGTCCTGATTCGCGAAATGGTCCGCCATTTCCAGCAGGTCTCGGATGCTCCCGATCAAGAGGAGGCGCAGCGTCTCAGGCTGATGGTTACCAGCCACCTCGATGACGGAGAATTCGCGCGGCTGATTTACGAGAAGATCGGGAAGTTGATCGGACCGGTTTTCACCGCATCGCTGGAGCAGGCCATAGCGGTAGGAGACGCGTCACGGGTCGGAAACAATCCGCTCAACCTGTTCTGGCTTGCGCATCACACCGTGTTGATGGCGGCGCTGGCGCGGCTGCCATCGGTTCCCTGTCTGTCCTATGGCGACGCTGCCGATCTCGAGCGGCAGATTTGCGAATTCATTCTCCGCGGAATTGGACTTAACGAAGCCGCTGTCGTCTCTCAGCTGGATCGCGAATTGTCGCCGGATCCGGGGCAGCAGCCGGTAACTGCAGAAGGTGCATGACATGAATATTGTGACCGAAGCCCATATCTCCGGCAAGCCGATTGCCGACAAGGCGCACAAGCGTCCGGTCAGGATGGTGCGCTGGTTCATTATCGTCGGTCTGCTGCTCGTGCTGTTGGTCGGGGCCTTCGTCGGCTTTAACGCCTTCCGCAGCAAGATGATCGCGCAGTTCTTCGCCAACAACAAACCGCCGCCGACGAGCGTCAGCATTGCCGAAGCGAAATCCGAAGTGATTCCGAACCTGCTGACGGCGGTCGGCGATCTCGCGGCCGTGCATCAGGTCAATGTCACTTCCGATGTCTCGGGACGCATCACCGACATCATGTTTACCGCCGGCGCCACGGTGAAGGCCGGAAGTCCGCTGGTGCAGCTGTTTGATGGCCCCGATCAGGGCGATCTCGCAAGCTTCAGGGCGCAGGCTACCGTGGCGCAGCTTTCGCTTGATCGCGCCAAGCAGCTCGCCTCCCGTCAGTTCGGTCCACAGGCGACGGTCGATACCGCGCAGGCTGCGTATGACCAGGCGAGTGCGGGCATCGCCAAGACCGAAGCGATTATTTCACAGAAGCTCGTGCGCGCTCCGTTCGACGGTGAACTCGGCGTCCGCCACGTCGAGGTCGGCCAGTTCCTGACCGCGGGAACGCAGATCGTGTCGCTGACCGATCTGTCCACGCTCTATGCGAACTTCACGATCACCGAAAAAGACAGCGCCCAGCTCAAGGTCGGCCAGACCGTCCGGATCGCGGTCGATGCCTATCCGGGCCGTGCCTTCGAGGGCAAGATCACGACCATCGAGCCGCAGGTCGCCACCGACACCCGCAACATTCGCGTTCAGGCGACGATCGCCAATCCCGATCGTATCCTGAAGCCCGGCATGTTCGCGACCACGACCGTCGTACTGCCGGACAAGCCGCCGGTCGTCGTCGTGCCTGAAACGGCGGTGGACTACACGCTCTATGGCGATTCCGTCTATCTTCTCACCGAAAAGAAAGAAGACGACGGCAAGACCAGCCTGACCGCGGTGCGCACCTTCGTGCAGGTCGGCAACCGGGCGGGCGGACACGCTGAAATCCTCAAGGGCCTGAAGCCCGGAGACCGCGTCGTTGCGGTGGGACAGCTCAAGCTGCAATCGGGCGCGGCCGTCACCGTCTCGGCCGATCCGCCGCCGCCGATTCCGGCGCAGCCGCCGCGCTATTAATAGAGCTTGATCCGGAAGACCGGGCACCGGTCTTCCGGAGATCATGCCCAATTACTTAACTTATCGAGACATCTGCGATGGCCTTAACTGATATCTTCATCAAGCGTCCGGTTTTGTCGGTCGTCGTCAGCCTGCTGATCCTGCTGATCGGCTTTCGGGCCGCGACCAGCCTGCCGATCCGCCAGTATCCGAAGCTGTCGAACACGGTCATCAACATCACGACCGTCTATCCCGGCGCGTCGGCGGATTTGATTCAGGGCTTCATCACCACCCCGATCGAGCAGGCGGTCGCCTCCGCCGAGGGCGTCGACTACATGACCTCGTCGTCAGTGCTCGGCACCAGCACGATCCAGGTCTTCATCAAGCTGAACTTCGATCCCAACCAGGCACTGACCGAAGTTCTCGCCAAGACGAACTCGGTCAAATACCTGATCCCGAAGGAAGCGAACGACCCGATCGTCACCAAGACCACCGGCCAGACCACGGCCGTGATGTATCTCGGCTTCTCCAGCGAGGAACTCTCGGGGTCGGCGATCTCGGACTATCTGGTGCGCGTCGTGCAGCCGGTGCTGTCGACGGTCGACGGTGTGGCGTCGGCCGACATCCTCGGCGGACAGACCTTTGCGATGCGGCTGTGGCTCGATCCGGTCAAGATGGCCGGCCGCGGCGTATCGCCGAGCGACGTTTCGGCCGCGATCACCGCCAACAACTTCCAGGCCGCCGCCGGCCAGGCCAAGGGTTATTTCACCGTTTCCAACATTTCGACCAATACCGATCTTCGGAATCTCGACCAGTTCAAGCGCATGATCGTCAAGTCCAAGGACGGCGGTTTTGTGCGGATTGAGGACATCGCGACCGTCGAACTGGCTGCGCAAAGCACGGACGCAAGCGTGGCCTTTAATGGCGAACACGCGATCTTCATCGGCGTACAAGCGACGCCACAGGGCAATCCGCTGACCCTGGTCAGGGGTGTCCGCGCGCTGTTTCCCGAACTCGAACGCAACCTGCCGCCTTCGATGAAGATGAAGGTGGCCTATGACTCCACCAAGTTCATCCAGTCGTCGATCGAAGAGGTCGAGAAGACGCTGGGCGAAGCCGTGCTCATCGTCGTCGTCGTGATCTTCCTGTTCCTGGCCTCGTTCCGCTCGGTTATCATTCCCGTGGTAACCATCCCGCTGTCGCTGATCGGCGTCTGCAGCCTGATGCTGGTCATGGGATTCAGCATCAACTTGCTCACGCTGTTGGCGATGGTGCTGGCGATCGGGCTTGTGGTCGACGATGCTATCGTCGTAGTGGAGAACATCCATCGCCACCTTGAAGAGGGCAAGACGCCGGTACAGGCGTCGCTGCAGGGCGCGCGTGAAATCGTCGGTCCTGTCATCTCGATGACGATCACGCTCGCGGCCGTGTATGCGCCGATCGGATTCCTCGGCGGGCTCACCGGTTCGCTGTTCCGCGAATTCGCCTTTACACTCGCAGGCGCGGTGATCGTCTCAGGCGTGATCGCGCTGACGCTGTCGCCCATGATGTGCTCGATATTCCTGAAGAGCGCCGAAGAGGGACGTTTCGCCAAGATCGTGAACAAGGTGTTCGGCGCGATGACGCGTTGGTATGGTCGCAAGCTCGACCGCTCGCTCGACTATCGGCCGATCACCGGCCTGTTCGCGCTGACGATCCTCGGCCTGGTCGGCTTCCTTTACATGCACACCGCGAAGGAGCTGGCGCCGGAAGAGGACCAGGGCATCGTGTTCGCGGTGACCAAGGCGCCGAAATATGCCAACATCGACTATTCGGATTTCTACGGCGAGAAGCTCGACAGGGCGTTTGAGAAGTTTCCCGAAACGGATCTGCGTTTCGTCCTCAACGGCATCAACGGCCCGCAGAACGGCATCGCCGGCATGTTGCTTAAGGCGTGGGACGAGCGCGAACGCTCCTCGATCAAGCTGAAGCCGCTGGTGCAGGCGGAGCTGAGTAAGATCGAAGGCGTCAATGCGTTCGCGTTCAACCTGCCACCGCTGCCGGGCGGGCCGGGCGGCCTGCCGGTGCAGATGGTGATCAATTCGACCGCAAGCTTCCAGGCCGTCTATGAGCAGATGGTGAAGCTGAAGGATGCCGCGCGCAAGAGCGGGCTGTTCATCGTGTCCGACAGCGATCTCGACTTCAATCAGCCGACGGTGAAAATCAGGATCGACCGCTCGAAGGCGAGCGACCTCGGCATCAACATGGCGCAGGTCGGCAGTACCCTGGCGACACTGCTTGGCGGCAATTACGTCAACCGCTTCAATCTTGAGGGGCGTTCCTATCAGGTGATCCCGCAGGTGCCGCGCGACAAGCGGCTGTCACCTGAAGCGCTCGGCGGCTATTACGTTCCGACCAACACCGGGCAACTGGTGCCGCTGTCGACCATCGTGTCGATCGAGACTGCTACCGCGCCGAATTCGCTGACGCACTACAACCAGCTGAACGCCGCGACCTTCCAGGCGGTGCCGATGCCGGGCGTAACCGTAGGCCAGGCGGTGGACTTCCTCGAGAGCGAGGCCAAGAAGCTGCCGGCCGGCTTCAGCCACGATTACCTCGCCGACTCACGTCAGTACGTGCAGGAAGGCAACCAGCTCGCAATCACCTTCGGCTTCGCGCTGGTCATCATCTTTCTGGTGCTGGCGGCGCAGTTCGAAAGCCTGCGGGATCCGCTGGTGATCATGATCAGCGTTCCGATGGCGATTGTCGGCGCGCTGATCCCGCTGTTCTTCGGCATGGCGACGATGAACATCTACACCCAGGTCGGGTTGCTGACCCTGGTCGGCCTCATCACCAAGCACGGCATCCTGATGGTTGAGTTCGCCAACGAACTGCAGCTCAACGAAGGCCTCGACAAGCGTTCGGCGATCGAGATGTCGGCCCGGATCCGGCTACGACCGATCCTGATGACGACGGCTGCAATGGTCACCGGCCTGATCCCGCTGCTGACCGCCTCGGGGGCGGGCGCGGCGAGCCGGTTCTCGATCGGTCTGGTCGTGGTCTCCGGCATGTCGATCGGCACGCTGTTCACGCTGTTCGTGCTGCCGGCGGTCTATGTGGCGATAGCCACCGACCATAGGGCCAATGCCGAGTCGGAACGCACCAAGGAGATCCAGGATTTCGATCTCGGTTCAAAGGCCCTCAAACCGACCTGAGGGACGGCCGGATCTAGCTTGAGCGACGGCGGCGCTGATAGTCGCTGTCGCTTTGACGCTGTCTCCCATGATATCCTGCCCTGACGGGCGCCCGCTTGCAGAGCGTCCAAAGCAGGATGCCGCGATGAAGCGACGCGAGTTCATCACGCTTTTCAGCGGCGCCGTCGTTGCCGCAACAAGCTCGGCGCACGGGCAGCAACCTGCAAAAAATCGTCGTATCGGAATATTGGAGACAGTATCTCCAGCGTTGAATATCAGGAATCTCGATGCGCTGCGGCGAGGGCTGCGCGAATTGGGCTACATCGAAAACCAGAATTATATTCTGGAGTATCGGTCAGCCGACGGCGCTGCAGAACGTTTTCCTGCATTGGCGGACGAACTGGTGCGGCTTGGTGTGGACTTGATCGTCACACGGGGTACGCCTGCCGCCCGCGCCGCAAAGAATGCCACGGAAACAATTCCGATTGTGATGGCCGCGGTTGGAGAGCCGCTCGGTGTGGGCATCGTGGAAAGCCTTGCGCGGCCGGGCGGGAATGTCACCGGGCTCAGTGCATTCGTCACTGAACTGGCCGGCAAGCGCGTCGAGCTTGTCAGGGAATTGCGGCCGGGAGCCTCGACCGCGGCCTTGTTTCATAACATGGGGAATCCCATCGTCCCTCAGCAATGGGAAGAGACCAAAAAGGCAGCGCAGGCCCTTGGCATTGAGGCCGTTCTACTCGACGTGAGAACCAGGGACGACATCCTCTCCGCATTCGAAAAGGCAAGCGCGGGCCGAGTCGACACGCTGCTGGTTGGAATTGACGGCTTGATTCAAGTAAACCGACAGTTGATCGTTGACCTCGCGGCGAAGCAGCATATAGCGGCGATTTATCCGTCCAAGGAGTTCGTCGACGTCGGTGGATTGATCGCCTACGGGGTGAGCTATCCGGACCTCTATTTCCGCTCCGCAGCCTTCATCGACCGGATTTTCCGGGGGGCGAAAGCAGGCGATTTGCCGGTCGAGCAACCAACGAAATTCGAACTCACCATCAACCTTAAGGCTGCCAAGGCGCTCGGCCTGAACATCCCGCCGACGCTGCTCGCGACCGCTGACGAGGTCATCGAATAATCCTCCCGCACTGCGGCATGTGAGACAGCGGCGCAGGTTCTTGCTAAATTGGGCGGGATGACCATTTCCCTCCACCCCGACACGCCCGAGGGCCGAACGCTGGCGGCATCGCCTGCGGCTGCGGCTGCGGCGCCGGTGGAGGCGCCATCCGGAACGAAAATCCGCAGCCGGCTGTTCACCAAATATGTCGCGCTGTTCGTCGCAGTGGTGGGCGTCGCGCTGCTATCCAACGGGATTTTCGAGGTTTTTTTCTATTACCGCGAGCACAAGGCGGCCCTGATCCGGATCCAGCACGAACAGGCCGAGGCCGCGGCGGCCAAGATCGGCCAGTTCATCAAGGAAATCGAAAGCCAGCTCGGCTGGACCACCCAGTTGCCGTGGTCTGCGAGCTCGCTCGAAAATCGCCGGTTTGACGCCTTGCGGCTGTTGAAACAGGTGCCGGCGATCACCGAACTGGCGCAGCTCGATTCCACCGGCAAGGAGCGACTGCGGGTGTCGCGCCTCGCCATGGATGTGGTGGACAGTGGTGCCGATTTCTCCAAGGACCCGAAGTTCAAAGAAGCCGTCGCCCACAAGGTCTATTACGGGCCGGTTTATTTCCGCCGTGAGTCCGAACCGTATATGACGCTGTCGCTCGCCGGCACGCGCAAGGACGCCGGCGTCAGCATTGCCGAGGTCAACCTCAAGCTGATCTGGGAATTGGTGTCGCAGATCAAGGTCGGCGAGGGCGGTCATGCCTATGTGGTCGGCGCGCAGGGGCGCCTGATCGCGCATCCCGATATCAGCCTGGTGCTGCGCAACACCGATATGTCGAAGCTGCTGCAGGTGCAGGCGGCGTTGGCAGAGCAGGCAGAACAGGCAGCGCTGGCGGCGCAGGCTGCACCCGGGGCGCGGGCAACGCCGCCACCGCCGGCGCCGGCGCTGCCGCGGCCAGGGACCACGAATTCCGGCCCCGATTCCTTGCAGGGCTCGCCGAATATTCAAGGGCAGGAGGTGCTGACGGCATCCGCGCCGATCGCGCCGCTTGGCTGGATGATGTTCGTCGAGCTTCCGGTCAAGGAAGCCTATGCGTCGCTTTACGCCGCGCTGCAGCGCCTCGCCACCGTGCTGGCGGCCGCGTTGATCTTCGCGGTGCTGGCGGGGATGTTCCTGGCCCGGCGCATGGTCGGCCCGATCCAGGCGTTGCGCGCCGGTGCCGAGCGGATCGGCGGCGGCGATTTCGCCCAGCGCATCTCGATCAGCACCGGCGATGAACTGGAAGGCCTTGCCAACCAGTTCAACCATATGGGCTCTCGCTTACAGGAATCCTATGCGGATTTGGAGAAGAAGGTCGAACTGCGCACGGCCGAATTGACGGAGTCGCTCGAGCAGCAAACCGCGACGTCGGAAGTTCTCGAGATCATCAGCTCTTCGGCCGGCGAACTGGATCCGGTTTTCCAGAAGATGCTCGAAAACGCTACACGCATCTGCGGCGCAAATTTTGGTACGATGACCCTGTACGACGAAGGCAGCTTCCGCACGGTTGCGCTGTACAACGTGCCGGCGGCCTACGCGGCTACACAGCTGCACAAGCTGATCCAACCGCATCCGATGAGCGGCCTTGGCACGATTGAAAGGACCCATCAGGCTGTTCATATCGACGATATTCGGAAGCGACCGCCGTATCTCGAGGGCCATCCAAACGTTGTCGCGCTATCCGACCTTGCTGGTGCCCGGACACTTGTCATCGTGCCGATGCTCAAGGAAAACGAACTGATCGGCGGCATCACAATTTTCCGCCAGGAGGTCAAGCCATTTACCGAAAAGCAGACCGAACTGGTCGCCAACTTCGCCAAGCAAGCCGTGATCGCCATCGAGAATACCCGGTTGCTCAGGGAATTGCGCGAACGCACCGACGATTTGACCGAATCCCTCCAGCAACAGACCGCGACCGCCGATGTGTTGAAAGTCATCAGCCGCTCGGCATTCGACCTGAAATCCGTGCTCACGACGCTGACTGAATCCGCGCAAGCCCTGTGCGGCGCATCGCTTGGTATCATTTTGCTGCGCGATGGCGAGGTCATGCGCTTGCAGGCGGAGTCCGGTTGCCCGCCGGCCTTTGTCGATTTCATGCATGCTAACCCGATCAGGCCCGGCCGCGACACGATCACCGGCCGGGTCTTCATGGACGGCAAACCTGTCCACGTCCCGGACGTGCAACTCGACCCCGAGTATAATTTTGGTCACGCTCCCTTGATCGGCGATTACAGGGCAGTGCTTGCCGTGCCCTTGATGCGCGACGGCGCGGTCGAAGGTGTGCTGCTGCTGGGAAGGCCTGAGCCCGGACCCTTCAGCCAGCGCCAGATCGAACTGGTGCAGACCTTCGCCGACCAGGCCGTGATCGCCATCGAGAACGCCCGGCTGTTTGGACAGGTTCAGGAACGAACGCGGGAATTGTCGCTCTCGCTCGACGACTTGCGCACCGCGCAGGACCGCCTGGTGCAGACCGAAAAGCTCGCCTCGCTCGGCCAGCTCACCGCCGGCATCGCGCATGAAATCAAGAATCCGCTCAACTTCGTCAACAATTTTTCCGCACTGTCGGCGGAACTGATCGACGAACTGAACGACGTGCTCAAGCCCGCCGCGCTCGATGACAAGACGCGCGAGGAGATTGACGAACTCACGCATATGCTGAAGGGCAATCTCGAAAAGGTGGTGCAGCACGGCAAGCGCGCCGACTCCATCGTCAAGAACATGCTGCTGCATTCGCGCGAAGGCTCGGGCGAACACCGGCCTGTCGATATCAACGCGATCGTCGAGGAGAGCCTCAA
>DATHHQ010000110.1:0-11665 GCA_035490095.1 Bradyrhizobium sp. | reverse complement strand
CGGGCCTTGCGGGGAATCATAGCGATGATTTGCCGCAGCGCGGCGGACGGCGCCGACCTCCACCGAACCGGCGCGGCGGATGGCGCGGGCGAGCAGCATGACGCAGACATATGTCGACAGCCCATCGACGCAGGGCTGGCTGTCGCCGCCGTGACGGGCCTTCCAGCGCGCCACAAAAGCGCTATTTTCGGGCCGCGCGATGCTCTCGAAATAAGCAGATGAGGTGATGCATCCGACCGTGGCCGCCGATCCGATCAGCTTGAGCTCGGGTTCGCACAGGCTGCAGCTCAGAACGGGAATCGTCAGCCCCGAGCGCAGCGTCGCTGCATGAAGCAGTCGCATGAAGGCGTAACTGGATTCTCCGACCAGTGTGTTGAACACGACGGGCGGCTTTCTGTCGACGATTTCCTTGACGATATGGTCCACCGCGGTTTCGCCGAGCTCCAACAGGCGTTCGGCAAGAATGTGGCCGCCGGCGCTGGTCACGATTTCACGCAGCACCCGATTGGTTTCCCAGGTCCAGACATAATTGGAGCCGGCACAGAATACGTCGCTGGAGATGTGGTCGAGCATATGGCGCACCAGCGGCACCACGGTATGGTTCGGCGCGGCGCCGACATAGATAACGTTATCGCTGCTTTCGAAGCCTTCGTATCGCGCCGGATGCCAGAGCAGCCGTTCGGTGCGCTCCACAATGGGAATGACCTGCTTGCGTGAGGCCGATGTATAACAGCCGACGATATGGTCGACCTGTTCCTCGCGAATTAAGTCATCGCATGCGGTGTGATAAGCCGCGACAACCCCGCCGGGATCGCGCAGATGCGGTGCGAATGTGAAATCGAACTCGTCGCTGCGATTGACCTCATCGATGGCCATCAACGCGCTCTTGCGCATCTCGCCCGCCATCATGGCGTAAGGTCCCGATTGGGAAAATACCAAGCCGAGAGGCACGGATGGCTTCTTCATAAAGCAGCTCGAAGGTTGCGTCGTAAATTATCACATCGCAAGAATGTCGATCTGTCACCTTGTATCATCAATCTGCCCTGCGCGTCATTTGTGCTGGTTCATGCGTAAAAAAGGTGCCGGCCTTACATTGACAAGTCTGGTGACGCTAAGACACAATCAATTTGTACGTGAATGCGTGCATGGCGAAAGAGCTCTCGCGCAGCCGATGACGTCTGGGTGAGCTCTTAAGTTTCGTTCTGCAACGCGAAGCTACGCGACCAATGATAGCAGCGGCATTGATGCCATTCGGGGCCTGTTCGGGTCGCGGGTGGCTTTTTTCGTTTGTCTTCCAAAAGACAAGAATTGGGTGAAGCATGGTAGTGCGCCTTCCGACATTGGAGCAGATTGACAACCTTGGATCCGATTTCGGTCTGGTTCTCTCGGCTGACGAAGTTGCGGCCTTTCAGCAGGCCTTTAAAGGACCGTTGGCCTCGTATGGCCGGCTCGACGAATTGGTCCCGCCCACATTGGCGCCGATTGCGCCGCGCTCGCCCGGATACCGGCCTTCGGCATCCGAAAATCCGTACGGCGCCTGGTACTGGAAGACGAATATCCGGACCGGCGCGGAAGGGCTGCTGAGTGGCAAGAAGGTGGCGATCAAGGATAACATCTGTGTCTCAGGTGTCCCGATGATGAACGGCTCGGTGCTGCTTGAAGGTTACGTGCCGGAGCTCGATGCCACCGTGGTGACGCGGATTCTCGAAGCGGGCGGTACCATCGCGGGCAAGGCGGCCTGCGAGGATCTTTGCTTTTCGGGTGCAAGCCACACCTGCGCCACCGGCGTGATCCGCAATCCCCATAACCCCGCCCACAGCGCCGGCGGATCATCGGGCGGAAGTGCTGCGCTGGTGGCGGCAGGCGAGGTGCCGATGGCCCTCGGCGGAGACCAGGGAGGATCGATCCGCACGCCGTCAAGCTGGTGCGGCATCTATGGCCTGAAGCCGACCTGGGGACTTGTGCCCACCACGGGCTCGATGCCGATCAGCTATTCCGTCGATCACTGCGGTCCGATGGGCGCGAGCGTCGAAGACGTCGCCCGGCTATTGACCGTCATCGCCGGCCACGACGGTTGGGACACAAGGACGATTTCGGCGCGCACCGGGGATTACATGTCGGCGCTTGGCAAGTCGGCAAGAGGATTGCGCGTCGGAATCCTGCGTGAAGGCTTCGGTCATCCCGAAAGCGATCCGGCAGTGGACGCCAAAGTGCGCGCGACCATCGAGGCCTTGGGAAAGATCGGCGTTGAAGCCGAGGAAATCTCGGTGCCCTGGCATCTCGACGGACCGCATGTCTGGAGCGGGATCATCCTGGAAGGGGCGGCCGAGATGATGCTGAAGGGATATGGCGTCGGCAACAACATCCACGGTTACTATCCGCTCTCGATGCAGGAAGCCTTTGCCCGCGGCATGGGGACCCGCATCAATGACGTCTCGCCAACCGTCAAGCTGGTGCTGATGCTTGGCGAATACATGCATCGCAATTATCACGGGCGCTATCATTCAAAGGCGCAAAATCTGCGGGGGCTGCTGCGTCGCGGCTACGACGAGGCGCTCGAAAAATTCGACGTGCTGGCGATGCCTACGATTCCGTTCACGGCAACGCCGATTCCGCCGGCCGATGCGCCGCTCGGCACCGCCATCGACGTGGCACTCAACATGCAGGCGAATACCTGCTCGTTTGACGTCTCCGGGCATCCAGCCTTCACGGTGCCATGTGGTCGCGTCAACGGCTTGCCGGTCGGCCTGATGATGGTTGGCCGCCATTTCGAAGAGACAACCTTGATACAGATTGCTTCGGCGATCGAAGCAAGCGGCGACTGGAAGCTGAACTAGAACGGTACGAGGCACTATCTGATGCCGACGCGCGATCTGCACTACTGCGAATTGGTCGAGATTGGACAACGTATTCAGAAGCGCGAGCTGTCTCCCGTGGAGGCGACGCAAGCCCAACTCGATCGCATCGCGCGCCTCGATGGCCAATTGAAAAGCTACGCATATGTGATGGCTTCGTCGGCACTGGAGCAGGCGCACGCGGCCGAGAAGGAAATCGCAGCGGGCAAGGTGAGGGGGCCGCTTCACGGGGTGCCGATCGCCGTCAAGGATCTGTGCTGGACCAAGGACGCACCGACCGCCGCGGGCATGACGATTTATCGCGACTACCGCCCGAGCGAGGATGCGACCGTCGTCTCCAGACTCAAAGAGGCCGGTGCGGTCATCCTCGGCAAGCTCCAATTGACCGAAGGCGCTTACGCCGACCATCATCCGGAGATCGATCCGCCGCGCAACCCGTGGGATGCGACGCTCTGGTCGGGCGCATCTTCGAGCGGGTCCGGCGTTGCGACTGCCGCGGGACTTTGTTACGGCTCGCTGGGATCCGACACCGGCGGCTCGATCCGCTTTCCGTCAGCCGCCAACAGTGTGACCGGCCTGAAGCCAACCTGGGGACGGGTCAGCCGTTACGGCGTTTTCGAACTCGCCGCGACGCTGGACCACATCGGACCCATGGCGCGAAGTGCGGTGGATTGCGGCGCGATACTGGGCGCCATCGCCGGCTCGGATCCAAACGACCCAACCGCCGTGCTGAAGCCGGTGCCGAATTATCTGGCGAATTTGAGCGGCAGCTTGCGGGGAACGCGGATCGGGGTCGATCCGCGCTGGACCAGCGAGGGCGTCGATGCCGCAGCGACCAGGATTTTCCAGGACGCGCTGCGTGTGGCCGCCGATCTTGGCGCCGAAATTCTTCAGATTGTCGTTCCCGATCCGACAGCTATGATCGACGACTGGTTTCCGCTGTGCGCCGTCGAGACCGCGGTGGCACACGAAGCGACTTATCCCTCGCGGAAGTCGGAATACGGTCCGGGGCTCGCCGGATTGATCGAACTGGGTCTGCAGCAATCCGGCAAAGACTACCAGAAGATCGTTCTTCGCCGCGAGGCCTTCAAGGGAATGGTGAGGGCGCTGTTCGAAAAGGTCGATCTTCTTGCCGTGCCGGCCCAGACGTTCGCGGTACCGACCCTCGCCAAAATGGCAACGCTGGGCGAGAATCCGGAGTTGATCACGGGCCTGCTGCGCTTCAGCTGCCCCTTTGACATGACAGGAAGTCCAACCATTACCCTTCCGGGCGGCTTTACGGAAAGCGGCGGTCCGGTCGCATTCCAGTTTGTTGGCCGCCATTTCGATGAAGCCCGCCTGGTCGCGGCCGGTGACGCATTCCAGCGTGTTACCGACTGGCACCGCCGCCATCCCTCACTTTGACGATTTGAGGAGGTTCCCATGATCAATGGCCCTTGGCTCAACAACTCGATCATGGCGAAGCGCGGCATAGCCAAAGGTCAGGCCGGACGACGCCATGAGCTGTCCATCACGGCGCAAGGCGATTTTCATTATGTCTACGGGCCCTATGCCAAGCCCGTACTCACGGTCAATCCCGGCGACGTCGTCGTGGTCGAGACGGAAGATGCCTTCGGCGGCGTTATCACCAGCGAGCAGGACAGTCCGACCGCGAAATTGCAGTTTCCGTTTCTCAATCCGCAGTGCGGCCCGGTTGCTGTCAGCGGCGTGGAGAAGGGCGATTGCCTCGCCGTGCATATTCACGCCGTCGAGACCCGCGGCGCGCAGCCTGCCGGTAAGACCTGCATCATTCCGGAATTCGGCGGTCTGGTCGGAACGGCTTCGACCGCCATGCTCAATCCGCCGTTGCCGGAGCGGGTGAGGGTGATGCACGTCGACAAGGACGGCGTACGCTGGAGCGACAAGATCATCCTCCCCTACGAGCCGTTCATCGGCACGATCGGGGTTTCGCCTGAGATCGAGGCTATCTCCTCGCTGCAGCCGGACTACCATGGCGGCAACATGGATCTGCCGGACGTCGCTCCCGGCGCGATCCTCTACTTTCCCGTGCATACCAAAGGCGGCCTGCTCTATGTCGGCGATTGCCACGCCACGCAGGGCGATGGCGAGTTGTCGGGAGTTGCGATCGAACAGCGCGCCGTGACCTTGCAGGTCGACGTGATCAAAGGTTGGAGCTTTGCGTGGCCGCGGCTCGAGACGGAAAACTTTCTCATGACGATCGGCAGCGCCCGGCCGCTGGAAGATGCGGCCCGCATCGCCTATCGCGAACTGGTGCGCTGGATGAGCGCGGATTACCGCTTCGACGAGATCGACGCGTATATGCTTCTCAGCCAGGCCGGACGTATCCGGCTCGGAAACATGGTCGACCCAAAATACACCATGGGCGCGTCGATCCTGAAAAAATATCTGGTCTCATGACGTATCGGCAACATGGAGGAGGAGTACGGCAATGAAAGTCAATCGCAGAAGGTTCTTACAGGGCACGGCCGCTGCCGCTGCCACGGGCGCGTTCGGGTCCAGCGCCTGGGCGGAAGACCCGATCAACGTGGCCAGCATTCACGATCTGTCGGGTGGTCTCGACATCTACGGCAAGCCGATGGTCGATGCGATTACGCTCGCCGTCGAGGAAGCCAACGCGGCCGGCGGTCTTCTCGGCCGGCAGATCAAACTGATAAACTACGATACGCAGTCGAACATGCAGCTCTATACGCAGTTTGCGCAGCAGGCGGCGTTGAAGGACAAGGTCGCCGTCGTGCATGGCGGCATCACCTCCGCCTCGCGCGAGGTGATCCGGCCGGTGCTCGATCGCTTCAAGACGCTGTATTTCTACAATACGCAATACGAGGGTGGCGTCTGCGACCGCAACCAGTTCGACACCGGGGTGACGCCGGCGCAAACGGTCGAGAAGCTCGTGCCTTATGCCATGAAGAAGTGGGGCAAGAAGGTTTATGTCATCGCGGCCGACTACAATTACGGCCAGATCACCTCGCAATGGGTGAAGAAATACGTCACTGAAAATGGCGGCGAAGTTTCGTCGATCGACTTCTTTCCGCTTGATGTTACGAATTTCGGCTCGACCATCTCCAAGATTCAGGCGGCAAAGCCGGATTTCGTGTGGTCAGCGCTGGTTGGCGGCGCGCATATATCCTTTTACCGCCAGTGGGCCGCGGCCGGCATGCGCAAGAGCATTCCGATGGCGTCGACCACCTTCGCCGTGGGTAACGAGCACATCGTGCTGTCGCCCGACGAATGCAACGGCATGCTGGTCTGCTACAACTACTTCCAGGATTTGAAGAACAAAGCCAACGAAACTTTTGTTGCAGCTTTCCACAAACGTTTTGGCGCCGACTATCCCAACGTCACCGAACTCGCGATGGGAACCTATCAAGGCTTCCGTATCTGGGCGGAGGCGGTCAAGAAAGCCGGCAGTGTTGACCGCATCAAGGTCATCGAAGCGCTGGAAACTGGAATCAGCATCGACGCCCCCTCGGGCAAGGTCACGATCGACCCCCCGACCCATCATTGCGTGCTCGACGTCCACATCGCCGAAGTCAAGGACAAGAAGCTCAACGTGCTGGAAGACTTCGCCCAGCAGAAGCCGGCGGACACCGCCGCGGTCTGCGACCTTATCAAGAACCCAACCGACAACCAGCAATACGTGATCAAGATCTGAGATCGTGGCCGTCAACTCTGTTTGGGAATGGTGAACGTGGATCTCATTGCTCTCCTGGCGATCCAGGTCCTTTACGCGATTGCCAGCCTGGCGCTGATCAGCGTCGGGCTGGCGATTATCTTCGGCATGATGCGGGTCATCAATCTCGCCCATGGGGAATTTCTGATGCTCGGCGGCTATGCGGCGATCGTCGCTACCAGCCAGGGCATCAGCATCTGGATCGCGATGCTGGTGGTGGCACCCATCGTGGTCGGCATCATCGGCGTGATTGTCGAATTGACGATCATTCGCTTCCTGTATGGCCGCATGGTCGACACCATGCTCGCGACTTGGGGCCTCAGCCTGTTTCTCGTGGGGTTGACGACGGCCATCTTCGGCAACACCACGGTCGGCATCTCGGCGCCGCTCGGCAGTTTCCAGATCGGCGCCTATCGTAGCAGCGGATACACGTTGTTCGTCATCGCCGTGGCGGTCGTCGTGATGGCCGGCATCTTCGCTGTGCTGCGCTGGACGCGCCTCGGCCTGATTGCCCGCGGCACGATGCAGAACGCCAACATGGCGGCGGCGCTGGGGGTGAATCCACCGCGGGTCTATGCCGTCACCTTCGGCATCGGCGCCGCCTTGTCGGGTCTTGCCGGCGCAGTGCTCGCGCCGGTTTCCGGCGTCTTTCCCACCATCGGCGTCGCCTATGTCGCCAAATCCTTCATCACGGTGATCGGCGGCGGCGCCGCCATTCTCAGCGGCACGGTTTCTGCATCCGCCCTGTTCGGCACCATCAACCAGATCGCGACGTTTGCCACGACCCCGGTGTTCGGCGAGGTGGCGCTGCTGGCCACCGCCATCATCCTGATCCGCCTGCTGCCGCAGGGCATCACGGGTCGTTTCTTTCGGAGAGGTCTGTGAACGCCCGCGCCCTCAATTTTATCGGCCTCGGACTGGTCGGCATCATTGGTGTCGCCTTCCTGGTCCTGACGCCACGCTTGGCCGAACTCGATACCGTTCTCGAACTTACGGTCTACATGATCATGGCGATCCTGGCGCTCAGCCTGGCGCTGATCTGGGGTTACGGCGGCATCCTGTGCTTCGGCCAATCGGCTTTCTTCGGGTTGGGCGCCTATAGCTATGCGATCGCCATGTTCAATACCGGGGAGAGCACGATCCCACTTTTGCTGGCAATCGTACTGCCGGCGGCCTTCGCCGCGTTACTCGGCTATTTCATGTTCTACGGGCGCATCAGCGACGTCTATCTCGGCGTCATCACGCTGACGGTGACGCTGATCCTGTTCAATTCCGTGAATTCGACCGCCGGCCCGGAATTCCATATCGGCGTGGCACGGCTCGGCGGTTTCAACGGCATTCCCGGAATCCCGCCGCTCAATTTTCCCGGCAACAAGGCCGCGGTGATCGATCTCGAAGGCATGTTCTATCTTGCGACCGCCGCATTGCTCGCGACATATTTCGGACTGCGCCTGCTGCTGGCCAGCCGCTTCGGCCGCATCATTGTCGGTATCCGGGAGAATGAGCGGCGCGCCGAACTGTTAGGCTACGATCCGCGGGCCTACAAGCTCGTGACCTTTACGATCGGCGGCGCGCTGGCCGGTTTTGCCGGATGCCTTTTCGCCAATTGGGGAAATTTTGTCAGCCCGACCATCTTCGGACTAGCTCAGTCCGCGCAGATCATCATTTGGGTCATCGTCGGCGGGCGCGGCACGCTGATCGGTCCGATCGTCGGTTGCATTGGCATTCAATGGCTCAACACGGCGCTTGGGGCGAACCAGCCCAGCGGTTCGGATCTGTGGACGAAGCTGTTGGCCAATGCGCCATTGATCCTTGGAATAATCCTTGTCGCGTTCGTGCTGCTTGTGCCGAAGGGGTTGGTGCCGACGCTCGGCGACTGGGGCCAATTGTTGCTGCGCTCGCGCACCCGTCGCATGGCTGCGGGACTCAAGCCCAAGCAGGCGGAGGAGGGGTGATGGCAGCACCACTTCTGGAAACCCGCGGTCTCAGCATGCGTTTCGGTGGCGTCCAGGCGGTACGAAACGTCAACTTCGCGCTGGCCGAAGGTGAGCTGCGTTGTCTGATCGGCCCGAACGGCGCCGGGAAAAGCACGTTCTTCAAGATGCTCACCGGACAGCTGCAACCGAGTCAGGGCCAGGTGCTGTTCCGCGGTAACGATATTTCTCGCGCCTACGCCCACCAGATCGCGCGTCTCGGCATTGGCATCAAGACCCAGGTCCCGAGCGTGTTCGATGGGTTGAGCGTGCGCGAAAATATCTGGTTGGCGGCGAGCCGCATCCATTCCGGCGAGCGTGTCAGCGGCGTGGTCGACGAGATGCTGGAGCGGATGGGCCTCACCGGTGCGGCAAAGCGTCTAGTGGGCCAACTCGCGCATGGTCAGCGGCAATGGGTTGAACTCGGCATTGTGTTGTCGACGGATCCCGAGCTCATTCTGCTCGATGAACCTGCGGCCGGCATGACGCATGATGAGGTGTACAAGACCGCCGAACTCGTGCGCGAGATCAACCGCAGCAAGGCGCTCATCGTCGTTGAGCATGACATGCAGTTCATCCGCATGATCGCCAAGCAGGTGACGGTGTTCAATCAGGGCAGTGTACTGGTGGAGGATGCCGTGGAGAACATCCTGCGCAATCCGCTGGTGCGTGACATATATCTCGGCAAACAGGCAGCCGCATGATGCTCAATGTGACGGGACTGCGTACAGGCTACGGCCGCATTCCGATCCTCAACGGGGTCAGCTTCGCCGTCAACGAAGGCGAGTTCATCGGAATTCTCGGCCACAACGGCATGGGCAAGACCACGCTCCTCAGGGCGTTGATGGGCTTCCTGCCGGCGACCGGCGGACATGTGCGCTTTGACGGTGACGACGTGACGGCAGCCGAGCCCTATCGTCGCGCGCGGCTCGGGCTCGGTTACGTACCGCAGGGACGCGAGATTTTCCCCGGCCTCACGGTTTACGACAACCTGCGTATGGGGTGCACCAAGCAGGGCGGCGCCGAACACGATACCATCGGGCCGGTGCTGGAGGAGTTTCCCCGCCTTAAGCCGCTGCTCGACCGTGCCGGCGGCGCTTTATCCGGCGGCGAGCAGCAGCTGCTGGCGATCGCGCGCTGCCTCTGCGGCAAGCCGCGCCTCGTCCTTCTCGACGAGCCGACGGAAGGTATTCAGCCCTCGATCATCGACGAGATTGTCGAGACCTTGCAGCGGCTGCGTGAGAAGAGCGGCCTCACCATGATCCTGGTCGAGCAGAATCTCGACTTCATCGCCGCGCTCTCGCAGCGGATTCTCATCATTCAAAAAGGCGCGATCACCCGGGAAGTGCAGCCGGACGATCTCGGCGACGCAAGCCTCGTCGGAGAATTTATCGGAATCACCACCTAAGCCCGATCCAGCGGGCGTGATCAGAGGGAGACCAAGCCATGGCAGTCAGGAGACCCACACTCGATCAATTGCGCAGCGTCGCCGAAGATCTTGGCATGCATATGGGAGATGAGGAGCTCAAATCCTACGACGCACTGATGCAAGCGAATTACGCCGCCTACGATGCCGTCGATGCCATGCCGGATTACGTTCCCGCCGTGACATATCCGCGGACGCCGGGCTACCGTCCGGAGGGCGAAGAAAACAAGTACAACGCCTGGTACGTCAAGACGACGGTCAAGGGTGCGTCGAGCGGCAAGCTCGCCGGCAAGAAGATCGCGCTGAAGGATAATGTATGCCTCGCCGGCGTGCCGATGATGAACGGTGCCTCGACGCTCGAGGGTTACACGCCCGACACCGACGCGACCATCGTCACCCGCATGCTCGATGCCGGCGGCACCATCGTCGGCAAGGTCCATTGCGAATATTTCTGCTTCTCCGGCGGCAGCCACACCTGCGCCGCTGGTCCCGTCCACAATCCGCACAAGATGGGCTATTCGGCCGGCGGGTCGTCCTCGGGCAGCGCCGTCGTGGTGGCGACCGGCGAAGCCGATATGGCGATCGGCGGCGATCAGGGTGGATCGATCCGCATTCCTGCTTCCTTCAGCGGCATCTACGGGATGAAGGGCACCTATGGCCTTGTGCCATATACCGGCGTGATGCCGATCGAGCTTACCATCGATCACACCGGCCCGATGACCCGCAACGTGCGTGACAACGCCCTGCTGCTTGAGGTGCTCGCAGGAGCGGACGGGCTGGATCCCCGGCAAGGTGCGCCGAAGGTTGCAAAATATACCGAAGCGCTCGATGGCGGCGTCAGGGGATTGCGCATCGGCATCGTCAAGGAAGGCTTCGGGCTTCCGAGCTCCGAGCCTGACGTCGACGCCAAGGTCATGGCGGCGGCCCAGCTCTTCAAGAAGCTCGGGGCCACCGTCGATGAAATGTCGGTGCCGATGCATCTCGTGGCTCCGGCGATCTGGCTGCCGATCGCCGCGGAAGGCGCCACCGAGTTCATGATGAAGGGCAACGGCATGGGGACCAACTGGCGCGGTCTCTACAATACGACGCTGCTCGATGCTCACTCCGCATGGCACCATCGCGCCGATGAGCTGTCCGACAGCCTCAAGATAACGATGCTGCTCGGTCAATATTTCACCAAGCACTATCGCGGCCATTTCTATGCCAAGGCGCAAAACCTGAACCGCAAGCTGCGCGCCGCCTACGATACGGCGTTGAGCAGCTACGATCTGTTGCTGATGCCGACCTTGCCGATGAAGGCGACGCCGATTCCGCCGCCCGATGCACCGCGCGAACTCTATATCCAGCGCGCATTCGAAATGGTCCCCAACACCGCGCCGTTCAACGCATCGGGTCATCCGGCGATGAGCATTCCCTGCGGGATGAGCGACGGTCTGCCGATCGGGCTGATGCTGATCGGCAAATACTATGATGAGTCGACCATCTACCGAGCCGCCGCGGCGTTCGAGAGCGCGGGCGACTGGACCAAGATGTAATTCGACGAAGCGGCCCGCTGCGCGCGACGGCGGGCCGCAACATTATCAATGGAGGCGACGATGGATCTTGGATTAAAGAGCAAGAACGTGCTGGTGACCGGCGGGAGCAAGGGCATTGGGCTGGCGATCGCTGAGCTGTTTGCAACGGAAGGCGCCAACGTTGCGATATGTGCACGCAATGCCGA
>DATHHQ010000109.1:0-6395 GCA_035490095.1 Bradyrhizobium sp. | reverse complement strand
CGGCACCGCCCACAACACCGCGATCGCCAAATACCTGCAGAGCAAGAGCATCCCGCAACTGTTCATCGGCTCCGGCGCCTCGAAATTTGCCGACCTCACGCAATACCCGCAGGCGACATTGGGCGTGCAGGGGCCGTTCCGGTACGAGGCGCGGCTCTACGCACGCTACGCGCTTGCCAAGAATCCGAATGCCAAATTCGCGGTGATTTCGCAGAACGACGATTTCGGCCGCGACTATCTGCTCGGGCTGAAGGATGTGCTCGGCGAGAAATACGATTCCGTCGTCACCGCCGCGACCTACGAAATCCAGGATCCGACCATCGACTCGCAGATCGTCAAGCTGAAAGCATCCGGCGCCGATGTGCTGGTGATCGCGGCGACGCCGAAATTCGCCGCGCAATCGATCCGCAAGGTGTTTGAGATCGGCTGGAAGCCGATGACGTTTCTGTCCAACGTCGCGGTCTGGGTGTCCACGGTGATGGAGCCCGCCGGGCTCGAGGCCGGCGTCGGCATTCTGTCCACCGCCTATGTCAAGGACCCCGACGATCCCGCGTGGAAGGACGATCCGGGCGCCAAGGGATGGCGGGAATTCATGATCAAATACGTCCCCGAGGCCGATCTGCACGACACCAATTATGTCAATTCCTACAACAGTGCGATGGCGCTCGAAGCCGTGCTGAAGGCCTGCGGTGACGATCTCTCAACCGAGAACATTCTGAGGCAAGCCTACGCCATCAAGGATCTGGAACTGCCGATGCTGCTGCCGGGCATCAAGGTCAACACCAGCCCGACCGATCATATTCCGGTCGAGCAGATGCAGTTCATGCGCTTCAACGGCAAGACCTGGGAGCGTTTTGGCGAACTGCAGACGGGGAATTAAGATAGTCCCGTCATTCCGGGGCGCATCGAAGATGCGAACCTCAGATGTGCAATTGCACATCGGGGAATCTCGAGACTCCGGGTTCGCGCGAAGACGCGCCCCCGGAATGACGGAAGACATTAGCCGGCCGCATTCGATCACGCCCTCGACCTGATTGGACCAAACCTTCTTGGCGCGAGATTTGCTTTAAACAAAACCAGTCAGTTCCCGTTGTCGAGCACAGGAGTCGCCGATGTCAGGCCACTCGAACCAGCCGGCCGTCGTTGCCATCGCGGGCGCGCATCCGCGGCTTTATAACCACGATCTGGCGCCGGTCGCGCCTGAGGGGCGAACCTGGGGCGTCTTCAGCATCTTCGCGATGTGGATGTCGGACGTGCACTCGGTCGGCGGCTATACGTTTGCGGCCAGCCTGTTCTTCCTTGGGTTGACCGGATGGGAAGTGCTGCTGGCGATGGTGGTTGGCATCACCGCGGTCTATTTCCTGATGAACCTGATCGGGCGACCGTCGCTGAAATACGGCACGCCTTTCCCGGTGGTGGCGCGGATGTCATTCGGCGTCATGGGAGCCAACATCGCCGCCGGGTTGCGCGGCATTGTCGGGATCGTGTGGTACGGCGTCCAAACCTATTTTGCCTCGAAAGCCGTGCAGGCGCTTGTGCTCGCATTCTATCCCGGCGCCGAAGCGTACACACACTCCAGCTTTATCGGCCTGTCCGCGCTCGGCTGGTTCTCTTTCCTGTTCATGTGGCTGTTTCAGCTTCTGATCTTTCTCAACGGCATGGAGACGATCCGCAAGTTCATCGATTTCTGCGGACCGGTCGTCTACATCGTGATGTTCGCGCTGGCGATATGGATATTGGCGCAGACCGGCACCTCGAGCCTGTCGCTGCAGCTCAGTCCGCGGGTTGAAGGTTCCGCGGTGGGGCACATGGCGAATGCGGCGATGCTGATCGTCGCCTATTTCGCAGCATTGCTGCTCAATTTCGGTGACTTCTCCCGCTTCGCGCGCGACGCAAAGGCGATGAAGGTCGGTAATTTCCTCGGGCTGCCGGTCAATTTCATCGTGTTTGCCATCATCACGGTGATCGTTACCGCAGGAACCTTAAAAGTGTTCGGCGAAGCGATCATGGATCCCGTCGCCATCGTCGAGCGCATCGGCAATCCGTGGGTGGTGGCGCTCGGCTCCATCACCTTCATCGTCGCCACCATGGGCATCAACATCGTCGCCAACTTTGTCTCGCCGGCCTATGACATTTCCAACCTGTATCCGGAGAAGATCGACTTCCGCTTGGGCGGGCTGATCACATCGATCCTGTCGGTGATGGTATGTCCGTGGATTTTCGTCTCAAGCCCGCAGGCCATCACCATTTTCGTCAGCATCTTCGGTGCCGCACTCGGCCCGATGTTCGGCATCATGGTGGCCGACTACTATCTGGTGAAGCGGCAGCACGTCATCCTCGAAGATCTCTACACGATGTCGCCGAACGGTTCGCTCTATTTCGCCGGCGGGTGGAACCGGGCGGCGCTGATCGCGCTCGCCGGTGCCGGCTTCGTTTCGATCGGGCTGTCGCTGTTTGGCGCCTATGGCGTGATACCAAACATCGGGGATTGGGGATGGCTGATCGGCGCCACGCTTGGGGCGGCGCTGTACACGACGCTGATGCGCCGCGAAGCGCCGTCGTTATCGCGGCCCGATGGCGTTGTTGCATGACGGCCGGCACCTCGCAGGGAAAATCCCGCCAGCGCGGGCTAGAGCGGGATGACTTTTCTTCGAATCGTCATCCCGCTCTATCTTTTTGTTGAGCATGATCTTTTCGGAAAACCGGTACCCACTTTTCCGGATCATGCTCTAAAGCTTAAGATTTCCTCAACGCTATCGGTCCTATTGATGGAACGGGCGCGCCTCGCCAAGGCGTGAGGCGCGCGCGAAAAGGACTTCGCATGGCCTTGCCCGTATCCGCCCCGACGACCCCCGAGCCCAACGCTATTCCCGCGTCCTTGCTCAACGTGTGCTTTGGGCTGTTCGTCATCAACGCGGTGTTTTTTCCGTCCGCGTTTTCAGCCCATTGGTGGATCTTCGACGCCAAGGGCCTGGGCATCCCGACCGATTTCGTCAACGTCTGGTCCGCTGGAAAGCTGGTACTCGATGGCCACCCTGCGCTGGCCTACGATTGGGATATCCAGAAACAGGTTCAGGTCGCGGTGCTCGGCCAGAGCTATCAGGGCAACTTCGCCTGGCACTATCCGCCGCCGTTTCTGTTCGTCGCCAGCCTGCTGGCGCATTTTCCCTATGCGGTAGCCTTCATCGGCTGGGCTGCGGTCAGCCTCGTGCCCTATCTCGCCGTGATGCGCGCGATCGTCGGGCGGCCGTTCGGCCTGTTGCTGGCGGCGGCATTTCCGGTGGTGCTCACCAACACTCTGGTCGGGCAGAATGGTTTTCTCACCGCGTCGCTGATCGGCGGCGCGCTCTATCTGATGCCGGCGCGGCCGATACTGTCGGGCATCTGTCTCGGGCTCCTCAGCTACAAGCCGCAATACGGACTGCTGTTTCCCCTGGTGCTGATCGCGGCCTCGCAATGGACCGTGTTCTTCACGGCCGGCGTGGTGGCGGTCGCGATGGCATTCGCATCGTGGCTCGCCTTCGGCACCGAGAGCTGGCAGGCGTTCTTTCACTGGATGCCGATGTTTTCGCAAGCCTTCCTCACCGAGGGCCGTGCACCGTGGGGCAAGATGCAAAGCATCTACGCGCTGGTGCGGTATTTCGGCGGCACCGAGCAATTGGCGTGGGTGTTTCAATGGATCATGAGTGGCGCGGTCGCGGTGCTGTTGGCGCTGATGTGGCGCAGCCGGATCAGCTATCCGTTGAAAGCCGCAGCGCTCGCGGCCGGCGCGCTGCTGATAACGCCATATCTGTTTCTCTACGATCTGATGGTGCTGGCCATAGCGGTCGCATTCCTGGTCCGGATCGGATTGCGCCAGGGCTTTCAGCGTCATGAACTGTCGTTGCTCGGACTGGTCGCGGCACTGCTGCTGTTCTATCCGCTGGCGGGCGCGCCGACCGGTTTCGTGGCCACGCTGATCGTCTCGGGCTTGATCGCCCGCCGCGCGGGTCCGTGGTGGCGGCGCGAGCAGGCACCGTCGCTGATGGCCGCCACCAGTGCCTAGCCATGGCCACCCGCGTCAGAACGCGGCGCTGGACGTATATGCGGCGCGAGAGCGCGCGATGCTGATCGAGGGCATCACGAACAACGAGCCTACCGTGGTTCTGGTCGACAACTTCTCGGACAATTGGAGCAAGTGGCTCGCCGACAATCCGGACGTAGCAGGCGTGCTCAGCGATTATCGCCTGGTCGCAACCATCAACGACATCGAGATTCGAAGCCAAGCGCACTGAGCGACATTCATCCGGCTGCCGAGCCATGCCGCCGTGTCGCGCAAATCCTACCAAAGCAAATCCTACCAAAGACAGTTGCGATGCACCTTGTCAGTCGGCCTGAATAGGTGTTCAGTTCTTTGAAGCGAGTTGCAAAAAATTCGCCCAAAACATTGAAGACAGGCGTGTTCTTGACCGGCTCTCCATCGGTATCGGGATGCGCCCAGGGACGAAAAACGCGCCATGGTTTACCGGCGGACCCATCAGGTCGTGAAGCGCCTTGCGGCGCGGCGCAGTGCCATTCTGGCGGCAGCGCGGGATGCCGCCGCCGACGGGGGCATGGCCGCGGTGCAAATCGCGCCGGTCGCGATCCGCGCCAATGTCGCCGCGGGCACCGTCTACCGCTATTTCCCCTCCAAGGCGGATTTGATTTCGGAACTGATCGCCGATGTCTCGCGCGATGAACTGGCCGCTATACGCCGCGCGGCCGACGCCGCGCCGGGGCCGTCATCGGCGTTGGCGGCAGCCGTCACTACCGTTGCCGTGCACATATTGTCGCAGCGCAAGCTCGCCTGGGGCATCCTGGCCGAGCCGGTCGACGTCGACGTCACCGAATCGCGGCTGGCGAGCCGCCGCGAGATCGCCGGCGAGATCGCGGCGCGGATCGAGGCCGCGGTTCGCGCCGGACATCTGCCCGTGCAGGACACCGCATTGGCCGCAACCGCGCTGCTTGGCGCGCTGCATGAATCGTTGGTCGGGCCCCTGGCGCCGGACCATGCGGACGATACGGGACGGCTGCGCGACGCCATTCAAACCGTGACGCTGCTGGCGCTGCGCGCCGTCGGCGTGATGGACGCCCGTGCCCGCGGCCTCGTGGTGCAGGCGGTCTTGCCGGCGAAAACGCTGGTGGGCGCGTAACGTCACGTTCTTGTCAGACGTCGATGCGCCGGCATCACCGGACGTTTTCTGCCGCATTGGGACTTTAGGAAGGGCCACTTTCCCAACTCATCCCACGGAGCAGCGCATGACCACGACATTCGGATCGGCCAAATGGCAGGGTGGTATCAAGGACGGCAAGGGCGCGATCTCGACCAAGAGCGGCGCGCTGAACGACTATCCTTATGGCTTCGCCAGTCGCTTCGAGGGCAAGCCCGGCTCAAATCCCGAAGAGCTGATCGGCGCGGCGCATGCCGCCTGCTTCACCATGGCGCTGTCATTGATCCTCGGCGAAGCCAAGCTCACCGCCGAGCAGATGGAGACCAAGGCCGACGTCACGCTGGAGAAGCAGGGCGACGGCTTTGCCATCACCTCCGTGCATCTGACATTGACGGCAAAGATACCGGGCGCCGACAAGGCGAAATTCGACGAGCTGGCGGGCATGGCCAAGGCAGGGTGCCCGGTATCGAAGCTGTTGAATACCAAGATCACGCTGGACGCGACGCTGCTTGGCTAGATGTTTGTCATTCCCCGCGCAAACGCATAGTGCTGAGGTCGCGCGTTAGCGCGAGCCCGGAATCTCGCGCGACAACCTCTGGATTCCGGGTTCGCCGCTTTGCGGTGCCCCGGAATGACGGTGAAAGAGGCATGGCAGCTCACATATCCGCGTCGCCGCTCGGGCCGACATAGGCGATGCGCAGCATGTTGGTCGCGCCGGGGGTGCCGAGCGGCACACCGGCGACGATGATCACGCGCTGTCCGGCTTTGGCAAAACCGTCGCGAAACGCGATTGAGCCGGCGCGGTTGACCATATCGTCCAGATCCTTCGCGTCCTCCGCGACCACACAATGCACGCCCCAGACCGCGGACAGCTTGCGCCCGGTGGCGAGGTTCGGCGTGATGGCCACCACCGGCGGCTTCGGCCGCTCGCGCGCGACGCGCAGCGCGGTCGATCCTGAACTGGTCCAGCAAATGATCGCGGACAGATCGAGCGTTTCGGCGATTTGCCGCGCGGCGTCGGCGATGGCGTCGCCAACCGTCGGCTCCGGTTCTGCCCGCTGCGCATTGAGCACGCCGCGATAGGTCGGATCGCGCTCCACTTCCTCGCCGATGCGATTCATGGTCGAGACCGCTTCGACCGGAAATTTGCCGGCGGCGGATTCCGCCGACAGCATGATCGCGTCGGCGCCTTCATAGACTGCGGTG
>DATHHQ010000108.1:0-2249 GCA_035490095.1 Bradyrhizobium sp. | reverse complement strand
AAATCGGTATTGCAGCCCATCCTTCGAGACGGCCACTTCGCGGCCTCCTCAGGATGAGGTCTAACTTGTTGAAACACAACAACCTCATGCTGAGGAGCGAGCGACGCGAGCGTCTCGAAGCATGGGCAGCAAGCGACTCACATATCTCTCATAGTCAGTACTAGACGCCCTCGAACTGCAGTCTCGCCAGCCGGGCGTAGAGTCCGTTGGCTGCAACCAGCGAGGCGTGGGTGCCGTGTTCGACGATACGGCCCTGCTCCATCACCATGATGCGGTCGCAGGACAACACGGTGGCGAGCCGATGGGCGATCACCAAGGTGGTGCGGTGACGCATCAATTCTTCCAGCGCGGTCTGCACCAGCGTCTCGCTCTCCGCATCGAGCGACGAGGTGGCTTCATCGAGCAGCAGCAGCGGCGCATCGCGCAGGATGGCACGCGCGATTGCGATACGCTGGCGCTGGCCGCCGGACAGCGTGACGCCGCGCTCGCCGAGCTGCGATTCGAATCCCCCCGGCAGGCGGCGGATGAATTCGGTGGCGTGGGCGAGCTCGGCCGCGCGCTCGACCTCGGCGTCATTGGCGTCCGGCCGTCCGAACCGGATATTTTCCCGCGCGGTCGCGGCGAACACGACCGATTCCTGCGGCACCAGCGCGATGCGGGAGCGCACCTCGCGCGGATCGGCGTCCCGGATCGGCACGCCGTCGAATGAGATCACACCGGTCGCAGGATCGTAGAACCGCAGCAGCAGGTGAAACAGCGTGCTCTTGCCGGCGCCCGACGGGCCGACGATCGCGACCTTCTCGCCGGCGCGCACCGAAAGCGAAACGCCATCGACCGCCAACGCATCCGGCCGCGTCGGATAGGCAAAGCCGACATTTTCAAAGCCCACGTCGCCGCGCGCCGGTACCGGCAACGCGCGCGGCGATGCGGGTACTGATATCGCCGATTTGACGCGAAGAATTTCGAACAATCTCTCCGATGCGCCGGAGGCGGCCGACACCTCGCCCCAGACCTCGCTGAGCTGGCCAAGTCCCGCCGCGGCGAACGCCGCATACAGCACGAACTGGCCTAGCCGGCCCGGGCTGATGGAGCCGGTCAGCACATCGTTCGATCCGACCCAGAGGATCGCCACGACGCTGGTGAAGACGATGAAGATGATGACCGCGGTGAGCACGGCGCGCGCGCGGGTCGAACTGCGCGCCGCTTCATAGGCCTGTTCGACTTCGCCGCCGAAGCGCGCATTGGCCATCCGCTCGCTGGTATAGGCCTGCACGGTGCGGATAGCGCCGACCAGTTCGGAGGCATAGGCGGTGGCATCCGCCAGCGTATCCTGGGCGTTGCGCGACAGCCGGCGCACCCAGCGCCCGAACGCCACCAGCGGAATCACGATCGCCGGTATCGCCAGCAGCACGAAGCCCGAAAGCCGCGGGCTGGTGATCACCATCATCGCGGTGGCGCCGATGAACAGCATGAGGTTGCGCAGCGCAATCGATACCGAGGCGCCGACCGCGGATTTGATCTGGGTGGTATCGGCGGTCAGCCGCGAGATCAGCTCGCCGCTGCGCGCGGAATCGAAGAACGCCGGCGACAGCGAGATCAGGTGAGCAAACACGTCGCGCCTGAGATCGGCGACGATGCGCTCGCCGATGGTCATGACCAGGTAAAACCGCGCCGCGCTGGCGCCGGCCAGCACCGCGACCACCGCGATCATCACGCTGAAGTAGCTGTTGATCATTGCGATGCCTTCGGGGCTGAATCCGAAGTCGATCATCCGCCGCACCGCGACCGGCACCAGCAGTGTGGTAATCGCGGCAATGGTCAGCGCGATCAAGGCCAGAAACGCACGTCCGCGGTAGCGCGCCACATAGGGCGCCAGCGCCAACAGCGGGCGCAGCCGCGCGGTGCTCTTGGCCGGCAACTGCGTCAGTTCTGCTTCGACGAGGGATGCCTCAGATGGCACCGAATCGCGCTGCGGCGGCGTTTCGCCAAGCCGGCCTTCAAGCTGTTCCACTGCGCTCATGAGATTTGACCAATCGCTTTTGCCGTCCCCAGATAGGCCTCGCCGCCACCGCTGGCAAATCCGGAAAGATACGCATCCGGGAAGATATTTATCAGGCAGATACTTGGCTTGTTTTGGACCGCTCGCTGCGTTATAGAGCGGCCCAAATCCGTCCCCACAGCCATCTTAAAGACAGGCGCCGGCGCGCCGAAGGATCTGCCATGAAAGCCGAAATTCATCCGGAATATCA
>DATHHQ010000107.1:0-10660 GCA_035490095.1 Bradyrhizobium sp. | reverse complement strand
TCGGAGCCGTCCGTGGTTTCGCACCAAGGAAAACCGTGCTACGCGGCGGGCTTGTGATTAGGACTTAAGGAATGACCGACCATCCGCGCCGCGTGACCCGCGCTCTGTTGTCCGTCTCGGATAAATCCGGACTGATCGAATTCGCCCGCGCGCTGGCCGGCCACGGCATCGATCTCGTCTCCACCGGCGGCACCGCCAAGGCGATTGCCGCCGCGGGGCTGAAGGTTACGGATGTATCGGAACTGACCGGATTTCCGGAAATGATGGACGGAAGGGTCAAGACCCTTCATCCCAAAGTGCACGGCGGGCTGCTGGCGATCCGCGGCAACGCCGAACATACGGACGCGATGAAGGCGCACGGCATCGCGCCGATCGATCTTCTGGTGGTCAATCTCTATCCGTTCGAGGCGACCGTCGATAAGGGCGCCGGCTTCGAGGAGTGTATCGAGAACATCGATATTGGCGGGCCTGCGATGATCCGCGCCGCGGCGAAGAACCACGATGACGTCGCTGTCGTCGTCGAAGCCCAGGATTATCAGGCCGTGCTCGACGAACTCGCCGCCAATCAGGGCGCGACAACGCTGACGCTGCGCCGACGCCTTGCGGCCAAGGCCTATGCCCGCACCGCCGCCTATGACGCCGCGATCTCGAACTGGTTTGCCAGTGAGCTCAAGACCGACGCGCCGGATTTCCGCGCTTTCGGCGGACGGCTGATTCAGGCGCTGCGCTACGGCGAAAACCCGCATCAGAAGGCCGCATTCTATCGCACGCCGGACAAACGCCCGGGCGTCGCCACGGCGCGGCAGTTGCAGGGCAAGGAGCTGTCGTACAACAACATCAACGATACTGATGCGGCCTATGAATGCATCGCCGAATTCGATCCCGCGCGCACCGCGGCCTGCGTCATCGTCAAGCACGCCAACCCCTGCGGCGTCGCCGAGGGCGCCGATCTCGTCAGCGCTTACCGCAAGGCCTTCGCCTGTGACACGCAATCGCCATACGGCGGCATCATCGCCGTCAATCGCACGCTGGATGCGGAAGCGGCGCGCGTCATCACTGAAATTCTGACCGAAGTGATCATCGCTCCCGATGCGACCGAAGAGGCCGTTGCCATCGTTGCGAAGCGGAAGAACTTGCGCCTGCTGCTGGCGGGCAGCCTGCCCGATCCACGCAGCGCGGGCCTGACTGCCAAAACCGTCGCCGGCGGCTTGCTGGTGCAGAGCCGTGACAACGCCGTGGTCGATGACATCACGCTGAAGACCGTGACCAGGCGCGGGCCCACCGATGCCGAGCTGCGCGATCTCAGATTCGCGTTCCGCGTCGCCAAGCATGTCAAATCCAACACCATCGTTTACGCCAGGGATCTCGCCACCGTCGGCATCGGCGCCGGCCAGATGAGCCGGGTGGATTCCGCGCGCATCGCCGCACGCAAGGCGCAGGATGCCGCCGACGAGGCGAAACTCGCTCAGCCCATGACAAGGGGCTCGGTGGTGGCGTCGGACGCCTTCTTTCCGTTCGCCGATGGGCTGCTGGTCGCTATCGAAGCCGGCGCTACCGCGGTGATCCAGCCCGGCGGATCGATCCGCGACGATGAAGTGATCAAGGCCGCCGACGACGCCGGGATCGCCATGGTTTTCACCGGCGTCAGGCATTTCCGGCATTGAAGTAAGCCGCAGACTTTCCACAACAAAAGTCGTCATACCCGCGAAAGCGGGTATCCAGTAATCGCCGGCGTTTACTGGATCATCCGCCTTCGCGGATGATGACGACTGATGTGCAGATTCTCCATTTATGTATACAATGATACCGCCAAAAGCGGATTTTAGACGCATATTGCATAGAATAACGGGATAATGTATACAATGTGGATGTAGAATGCCGAACGGAGGTAATCCCATGGCCCAATCCTTCCCGATGAATGCCTGGTACGCCGCCGCATGGGATGTCGATATCAAGCACGCGCTTTTTCCGCGGATGATCTGCGGCAAGCACGTCGTCATGTACCGGCAAGGCAATGGACAGGTGACGGCGCTGGAAGATGCCTGCTGGCACCGTCTGGTGCCGCTTTCGAAGGGCCGTCTCGAAGGCGATAGCGTGGTGTGCGGATATCACGGCCTGAAATACAATCCGTCTGGCCGTTGCACCTTCATGCCGTCGCAGGAAACCATCAATCCGTCGGCATGCGTACGCGCTTATCCTGTCGTCGAGCGTCACCGGTTCGTCTGGTTATGGATGGGCGATCCCGCAATGGCCGACCCTGCGCTGGTTCCGGACATGCACTGGAACGACGATCCAGCCTGGGCCGGAGACGGCAAGACAATTCACGTCAAGTGCGATTACCGGCTGGTTGTCGACAATCTGATGGACCTGACGCACGAGACGTTCGTGCATGGCGGGAGCATCGGCAATGAAGCGGTCGCCGAAGCGCCGTTCGATGTGGCTCATGGCGACAAGACCGTGACCGTGACGCGCTGGATGCGCGGCATCGAAGCGCCGCCGTTTTGGACCGAGCAGTTGCAAAAGCCGGGATTGGTCGATCGCTGGCAGATCATTCGTTTCGAAGCGCCCGGCACCGTCAATATCGATGTCGGGGTGGCGCCGACCGGCACCGGTGCGCCGGAAGGCGATCGCTCGCACGGCGTCAACGGCTACGTGCTCAATACCATGACGCCGGAAACCGAGACGACGTGCCATTATTTCTGGGCCTTCGTGCGCAATCATCGGCTGACCGAACAGCGGCTCACCACGGAAATCCGCGAAGGGGTCGCGCGCATTTTCCACGAAGATGAAGTCATTCTCGAAGCACAGCAGCGCGCCATGGATGAGAACCCTGATCGCGTGTTCTACAATCTCAACATCGATACCGGCGCCATGTGGGCGCGGCGCATGATCGATCGCATGGTGGCCCGGGAAAGCCCGCCGTCAGCGATGCAGGCAGCGGAGTGAATAGATGAACGAACGCGACCCCGATCGCGCGGTATCTCACACGGTGCGCGCGCAGCTCGCGCTGCGCGATCTGATCCTTTCCGGTCGACTGCGGTCCGGTGAGCGAATTTCGGAGCTCGGAGCTGTCGAGACGACCGGCGTGTCGCGAACGCCGGTGCGCATGGCACTGGTCCGGCTCGAAGAGGAAGGCCTTCTGGAAGCAATTCCCTCCGGCGGGTTCATGGTTAAGGCGTTCACCGAACGCGACATTCTCGATTCGATCGAGCTGCGCGGGGTGCTCGAAGGTCTTGCAGCGAGGTTCGCTTCCGAGCGAGGGGTATCGGCGCGCGATCTTGAGCCACTGAAAGAGAGCCTGGCGGAACTGGACGAACTGGTCGCGCAGGATCCGGTCTCGGTGGAGGCATTCTCATCCTACGTCACGATGAACGCCCGCTTTCATGCCCTGCTCACGGAATTGTCTCGCAGTGCCCCGCTGATCCGGCAAATCGACCGCGCCTCCGCGTTGCCGTTCGCATCACCCAGCGGCTTTGTGATGGCGCAATCCGTGCTGCCGGAAGCGCATCAGATCCTGATCATTGCGCAGGATCATCACCGTATCGTCGTTGACGCGATTGAGAATCGGGAAGGGGCGAGAGCGGAAGCGGTCATGCGCGAGCATGCGCGCCTCGCCGCCCGAAACCTGCGGCTGGCACTGCGCAATCGAACGCATCTGGATTTGTTGCCGGCGCTGGCGTTGATCCATTCTCCCGTTACCGATGAAGCGTTTTCAAGCCAAAGCCCACGCCGGACCTGATTCGGGGTGGGTGCGGTTCGCGTAAAGAAAAACGCGTCAAAACAAAAGATCAGTGTTCGAGGACATCATGCGATTTGAGCGCAAATGGACGACATGCACCGTTCACGCAATTCGCGACGTAGCGCCGGCGATTCGCGAGTTCGTGCTGCGGCCCGCGGAATTCAGCGTCACCAATTATGCTCCCGGCAGCCACGTCAATGTCAGCGTATTGATCGACGGACGGCCGGAGACACGCTGTTATTCGCTGGTCGGCGACGTCAGCCCCGGTGGATACCGGATCGCGGTTCGGCGCGCGCCCGACAGTCGCGGCGGCTCGCGCTATATGTGGTCGTTGAAGCCCGGCGCGCGTATCGAAGTTTCAAGTCCGGCTTCGCTGTTCGAGATCGATTGGTCGCGAAACTCCTATTGTCTGATCGCGGGCGGGATCGGCATTACACCGATCATCGGCATTTCGAGCGCGTTGATGCGCCGGAACGCCGAACTGGAGTTGCACTACGCGGTCAGGTCGCGGCACGACGCCGCGTTTTTCGATGAACTGTCCGACTTGCTCGGAGATCGTCTCATCATCCACGCCAGCGACGAAGGCCAGCGTGTCAATCTGGACGAGACCTTCGGTCGTCTGCCGCCGGATGCGTTGGCCGCCATGTGCGGCCCGATGCGCCTGCTCGAAGCGGCACGACGCAGCTGGGCGTCGGCCGGACGCATACCGACCGATCTGCGCTACGAGACATTTGGCTCAAGCGGCCTTTTGCCGACGGCATCGTTTCGAGTCCGGATCGATAATTCCAGCCGGGAGATCGTGGTTCCCGAAAACAAATCGATGCTGGATGCGCTCAACGAGGCCGGCTTTGAGGTAATGTCGGACTGCCAGCGCGGCGAATGCGGTGTCTGTGCGATCGACGTCGTTTCAGTAGACGGCCAGATCGATCACCGCGATGTGTTCTTCAGCAACCAGCAGAAGAAAACCAATGGCAAGATCTGTCCCTGTGTGTCGCGTGCCGTCGGTGCCATTACCGTGAATACGCACTATCAACGCGACGCCCGTTAGCACGGACGCACCTTGTTGGAAAAATTCTGGGCTTAGCCCCTATCCTCCCCCACCCGCGCCAGCAGCGCCAGTCCCGCCACGAAGAACACCACCACCACCGCCATGCCGGCCTTCTGGCTTTCCGTCACCGCCGTGATCACCCCGATCAACAGCGGCCCGACGAACGACGTGACCCTTCCGGTCAGCGCGAACAGTCCGAAATATTGCGCGACGCGGTCTTTCGGCGCCATGTGGATCAGAAGCGTGCGCGAAGCCGCCTGCAGCGGGCCGCCGGCCGCGCCGATCAGGAATCCCAGCACCAGATAGGCGCGCTCCGCCGCACCGGAAAACAGCGCGCCGCCGGGCACCGGGGCGGCGACCCTGACGAACAGGATCGAATCCTTGTCCACCAGCAGAATGGCGATGACCGACAGCAGCAGGATCAGCAAGCTGCCTGATATCACGCGTTTCGGCCCAAGCTTGTCGTCGAGCTTGCCGCCGAGCCACGCGCCGAAGGTGCCGGCGATCGCCAACAGAATACCGAAGCTGCCGATCTGGAGGGTGTGCCAACCGAAGGTGCCCGCGGCATAGATACCGCCGAATGCGAACAGCGTCACCAGGCCGTCGGTGTAGATCATATTGGCGAGCAGAAACGCGGCAAGCGATTTCCGCTGCGGCAACTCACCGAGCGTCTGCTTCAGGTCAATCAATCCCGCGCGCAGCGCTTGGCGCACCGGACGTTTGGCGGGATAATCGGGCGTCAGCAGGAACATCGGCAGCACGAAGATGATGAACCAGATGCCGGTCAGCGGTCCGGTGATGCGGTCACCCTGATGCGTGACGGGATCAAGACCGAATAACGGCACGAATCCGAACAGCGTGCGGCCGGTTTCCGGGTTGGCGGCGAGAAAGCCAAGCACCAGGATGAGGCTGAGGATGCCGCCGACATAACCGGTGGCCCAGCCGGTGCCGGACAATCGCCCGATCTTGTCCGGCGGCACCAGCGACGGCATCATCGCATTATTGAAGACGGTCGCGAACTCGACGCCGATGGTTGCGATCGCATAGGCGAGCAGCAGCGGTGGAATCACGCTGGCGTCGCCGGGCTTTCCAAACCACATCAGGCAGGAGCCGACCACCAGCAGCGCGCCGAACGCCGCGATCCACGGCTTGCGGCGGCCGCTGGCGTCCGCGATCGCGCCCAGCACCGGCGACATCAGTGCGATCATCAAACCCGCGGCCGCCGTGGCAAAACCCCACAGCGCCTGTCCGCTGGCGGGATCCGATGCGACATGGGTGGTGAAATAGGGCGCGAACACGAAGGTGGTGATCAGCGTGAAGTAAGGCTGCGCGGCCCAATCGAAGAAAATCCAGCTGATGACAGCGGCGCGGCGTGGATAAATCCGCTGCAAACCGGCACTGCCTGGGTCCGAAACTGCCATCGCCATGCCCGAAATGTCCCTGACCAATCACGAGGAGGCGTTTTGCTTACAGCATCGGAAGCCATATAGCATCCATGCTGCGACAACCCTCTTACGTTTTCGATCACCCCGACTGGCTCCAACTCGCGGCGGATTTTTGATGACCTTTCTCGCAGTCAAACGACACCGGATATTTGCGGTAATCGCGCTGATTTTGGCGTATGGCCTGCCGGCAGGCGCGCAGGAGCAGCGCCGCGCCTTTTACACGCCCCCCGCCGCCGATTCGATTCATGCCGTCGCCGCCGAACACGGCATGGTAGTTGCGCAGGAGAAGATCGCCGCGCAAATCGGTGCCGATGTGCTGAAGCATGGCGGCAATGCGGTCGATGCGGCGGTGGCTACCGGTTTCGCGATGGCCGTGACCTATCCGCGCGCCGGAAACATCGGTGGTGGCGGTTTCATGGTCATCCATTCGCAGGATCGTCACGAAGACGTCGCCATCGATTATCGCGAAACCGCGCCGGCGGCGACCACGCCGGAGATTTTTCTGGGCGCCGACGGCAAGCCCGATATTGCGAAGTCGCGCGACTCCGCGCTCGGCATCGGCGTGCCCGCCACCGTTGCGGGTCTTGCCGTCGCACTCGATAAATACGGCTCGGGCAAGTTCACGCTCGCAGAGCTGTTAAAGCCGGCGATCGCGCTGGCAAGGGACGGCACTGACATCACCGATGACCTCGCTGACACGCTGCCGGACTGGCATCGGCGTCTGGCGCGCTGGCCGTCGTCGGCAAAGATCTTTTCCCGCGCCGACGGCACCTCGCTGCGCGAGGGCGACCGGCTTGTTCAGACCGATCTCGCGGCGACGCTTTCGGCGATTGCCGAGCAGGGTCCGCGCGGATTTTACGAAGGACCGGTCGCCGAAAAACTGGTGAAGGCGATCGGCGACGCCGGCGGGACCATGACACTGGACGATCTCAAATCCTATCAGCCGGTCATTCGCGCGCCGGTGCGCGGCACCTATCGCGGATATGACATCATCGCGATGCCGGCGCCCTCGTCCGGGGGCATCGTGCTGCTGGAGACGCTGAACATGCTCGAGGGTTTCCCGATGCGTGACATGAAGCAGGGCTCCGCACCCTCGCTGCACATGATGATCGAGGCAATGAAGCGCGCCTATGCCGACCGCGCGCGCTATCTCGGCGATCCCGCTTTCGTCAACGCGCCGATTGCAACCCTGATTGGGAAGGACTACGCGGCCAGGCAGCGCTCAAGCATCGACCTCGACCATGCGACCCCGTGGACCGATGCGCTTTCGGCGACGCCGCCACGCGAAGGCGACAACACCACGCACTTTTCGATCGTCGACAGCGGCGGCAACGCGGTCAGCAACACCTACACGTTGAATTACAGCTATGGTGTCGGCCTGGTCGCGGAAGGCACCGGCGTGCTGCTCAACAACGAGCTCGACGATTTCACCGCCGCACCCGGCGCGTCCAACGCATATGGCCTCGTGGGATTCGAGGCCAACCTGCCCGGCCCCGGCAAACGCCCATTGTCCTCGATGTCGCCGACCATCGTCCTGAAAGACGGCAAGCCGGTTCTGGTGACCGGCTCGCCCGGCGGCAGCCGCATCATCTCGGCGGTGTTGCAGGTCATCGTCGACGTGCTCGACTATGGCATGGATGTCGCGGCCGCGGTGGCAGCACCGCGCGTGCACCATCAATGGCTGCCGGATGAAGTGCGGGTCGAACGCGGTTTCCCCGACGACACGCTTGCTGCGCTGCGGGCCCAAGGTCATCGCGTGGTCGAACCGCTCTCCCTGACCTCGGCCAATTCGATCGCGGTAACCGAGAAGGGATTGCTCGGCGCGCCCGATCCGCGTACCCGTGGCGCGGAGGCGGCGGGCCACTAGATCTGTCCTGACGGCGGATCGGGATTAGCCCGATGACAGCATCAGAGATAGGCGTAGAATTTGCACCATCCCGCGCAAACCGGCCGCCGCGGGGCGAGCAAAGGCCGGCGAGAAAATCTCCGGGGGAACATCCATCATGGGCACCACGGTCGAGCCGTCAGGAGCGATAGAAGTCGCCCCAATCGAAGACACCAGCCTTCTCGCATTCTATCGCGATATGAATCTGCCTGAACGGCGAACGTTCTGGGCTTGCGCGTCGGGCTGGGCGCTCGACGGCATGGACTTCATGATCTATCCGCTCGTGATCGGCACCATCATTGCCCTGTGGAAGGTCGATCCCGGTACTGCAGGTCTCGCCGGTACGGTGACGTTGCTGGCCTCCGCGGTCGGCGGCTGGCTTGGCGGTTATCTCGCCGATCGCATCGGCCGCGTCAAAACGCTGCAGCTGACGATATTGTGGTTTTCATTCTTCTCGCTGGTCTGCGCCGTCGTGCAGAATTTCGATCAATTGCTGATCGCCCGCGCGCTGCTCGGTCTCGGTTTCGGCGGCGAATGGGCCGCGGGCGCCGTGCTGATGGGCGAAGCCATTCGCCCGCAATACCGTGGGCGCGCGGTGGGCTCGGTGCAATCGGGATGGGCGGTCGGCTGGGGTCTGGCAGTGCTGTCGCAGGCGATCCTGTTCTCCTATTTGCCGCCTGAGACCGCATGGCGCTGGATGTTCGCCATCGGCGCCCTGCCGGCGCTGCTGGTGTTTTATCTACGACGCTTCGTCACCGAGCCGGAGATCGCCGCCGCGACGCTCGCCAGGCAAAAGGCGAGCGGCGACCGGCCCGCGCTGGGAGAGATTTTCGTGGGTCCGATTCTCAAGACCACGATTCTGGCGTCGCTGATGGCGACGGGATGCCAGGGCGGCTATTATGCCATCACCTTCTGGGTGCCGCGCTTTCTCACCACCGAACGCAAGCTCTCGATTGTCAGCTCCACCGGCTATCTGGCGGCGCTGATCATCGGCTCGTTTATCGGCTACCTCGTCGGCGCGTGGCTTGCCGACCGCATTGGGCGGCGCAACCTGTTCCTGACCTTCTCGATCGGCGCCATCGCCGTGATCCTTCTCTACACCCAGTTGCCGTTGACCAATGAGGTGCTGTGGCTTCTCGGCTTCCCGCTCGGCTTCTTCGCTTCCGGTTATTTCTCCGGTGTCGGCGCGTTCCTCACTGAACTCTATCCGACCCGGCTTCGCGGATCGGGCCAGGGCTTCTGCTACAATTTCGGCCGCGGCATCGGCGCGCTGTTTCCGTTCCTGGTCGGCGCGCTCTCGAACACGACATCGCTCGGCAACGCCATCGCGATTTTCGCCGTGCTGGCTTACGGCGTGTTCTTCATCGCAGCGTTTGCGCTACCGGAAACGCGCGGCAGAGTCCTGCATGCGGATACCTGAGCCCGACACGACTTTCGCGAGGCTCGGTCTCCGAGCTTCCAGAGATTACTAAAGTCAAACCGGAGTTCGTCTGATGACAAGTCTCAAAGGCAAGACGCTGTTCATATCCGGCGGCAGCCGCGGCATCGGGCTTGCGATCGCGTTGCGCGCCGCGCGCGACGGCGCCAACATCGCGATCGCCGCGAAAACCGCCGAGCCGCATCCGAAGCTCAAGGGCACCATCTACACCGCCGCCGACGAGGTCCGAGCCGCCGGCGGCAAGGCCTTGCCGATCCTGTGCGATATCCGCGAGGAGGCCCAGGTGATGGCGGCAATTGACAAAACCGTCGCCGAATTCGGCGGCATCGACGTCTGCGTCAACAACGCCAGCGCTATCAGCCTGACCGATTCGCAGATGACCGACATGAAACGGTTCGACCTGATGATGGGGATCAACACCCGCGGCACCTTCATGGTGTCGAAATACTGCATCCCGCATCTGAAGAAAGCAAAGAATCCGCACATCCTGATGCTGTCGCCGCCGCTCGACATGAAGGCGAAATGGTTCGAGCACTCCACCGCCTACACCATGGCGAAGTTCGGCATGAGCATGTGCGTGCTCGGCCTGTCGGCCGAACTGAAGGCCGCCGGCGTCGCGGTCAACGCGCTGTGGCCGCGCACCACCATTGCCACCGCCGCGGTCGGCAATCTCCTGGGCGGCGACGCCATGATGCGCGCCAGCCGCAAACCCGAGATCATGGGCGACGCCGCCTATGCCATTTTCACCAAGCCGTCGCGGGAATTTACCGGACAGTTTTGCATCGACGACAAGGTGCTCTACGCCAGCGGCGTGCGCGCCTTCGAGCACTACCGCGTCGATCGATCCGTACCCTTGATGGCGGATTTCTTCGTGCCCGACGACGATGTGCCGCCGCCAGGCGTCACCGTGACGGCGCTTCCTGCCGTTGGCGAGGTCCAGAAGTCGCGCTAGTACTGACTATGGGAGATACGTGAGTCGCTTGCTGCCCATGCTTCGAGACGCTCGCGTCGCTCGCTCCTCAGCATGAGGTTGTTGTGTTTCAACAAGTTAGACCTCATCCTGAGGAGGCCGCGAAGTGGCCGTCTCGAAGGATGGGCTGCAATA
>DATHHQ010000106.1:0-16243 GCA_035490095.1 Bradyrhizobium sp. | reverse complement strand
TCTGCGCGGCAAACCGCGCCAGGTCGGCCCGCGCATGCTCGAGCCGATGGAGCGCTTTGGCGTCAAGGTGATGTCGATCGGCTTCCTGGTGGAGGAAGACCTCGCCATGATCTGGCGCGGGCCGATGGTGATCTCGGCCATCACGCAAATGCTGCGCGAAGTGGCGTGGGGCGATCTCGACATTCTTGTGGTCGATCTGCCGCCCGGTACCGGCGATGCGCAGCTTACCATGGCGCAGCAGACGCCGCTCGCCGGCGCGGTCATTGTCTCGACGCCGCAGGACATCGCGCTGATCGATGCGCGGCGCGGCATCGCGATGTTTGAGAAAGTGAACATACCGCTGCTGGGATTGATCGAAAACATGTCGAGCTTCTGTTGCCCGAGCTGCCATCATGTCACGCCGATCTTCGGACACGGCGGCGCGCGGCTGGAGGCCGAAAGGCGCGGTATTCCATTTCTGGGCGAGATCCCGCTCGATATCAATATTCGCGAGACATCGGACGACGGACGCCCAATCGTCGCCATCGAGCCCGAGAGCGTTCACGCGTTGCGTTACATCGGAATTGCCCGTGAGGTCTGGACGGCGGTTGCCTCAGGCACTGCAAGCAGGCCTGCACCTCGCATCGTCATCGAGTGAGCCGCACAGCCGAGCGTTACTTTGGCTTGGAATCCGGCGGGCATTCCGAGCGGACTTCCATGGGCTTAGCGGATTGATTCGCGGTTCTCAGGGGGCCAAATACTGCAGCAGCTTCGGATCATGGCGAACCTCCGCCGCAGATCCCACCAGCGCAACGCGGCCGCGGTCGAGCACGTAGGCGTGGCTGGCGACCTGCAAGGCCAGATCGAGATGCTGCTCGACGATCACCACCGCAATTTCCTTTGCCAGCACGACGAGGCGTTCGGTGATTTCTTCGATCACACCGATCCAAACGCCCTCCGTGGGCTCGTCGAGCAGAAGCAACCGCGGATCGGACAGCAAAGCCCGGCCTATTGCCAGCATCTTTCGCTCGCCGCCTGACAGCGTGCCGGCAACCTGGTCCATGCGCTGACCGAGCTTTGGAAATATCTCGAGTATCCGATTGACCGCGCGGCTATCGCGGTTTGTCATGGCGCCGACAGCAAGATTGTCCCGCACCGAGAGCCGCGCGAATACCGAATGCTCTTGCGGGACATATCCAACTCCCAGTCGGATGCGCTGTTCGGTCGGCAATTGTCCGACATCCCGCGAGTCCAGCATGATCGATCCGCCAAGCAGCGGCAACTCACCGACGATGGCTTTCATCAGCGTGGTCTTGCCGGCGCCATTGCGGCCAAGGATGGCGACGCCGCCGCGCCACGGCACATTGAGCGTGACACCGAACAGGACCTGACTGCGGCCGTAGCCGGCGTCGAGATCCCTGATATCGAGATATTTGTCGTCAGGCACGGCGGAGATAAACCTCCTGAACCTTGGCGCTGGATTGAATCTCCCGCACCGAGCCGCAATCCAGCACGCTGCCCTGGTCAAGCACCGTCAGGCGGTCACAGATGTCGCGAATGAAATCGAGATCATGCTCGACGATCACCAGCGAGCACCGTTTCTTGATCGGCTGCAACAGTTCGCCCGTGACCCTTCGCTCTTCCAGACTCATGCCGCCCGTCGGTTCATCCAGCAGCAGCAATTTGGGTTCGGGCGCCAGCGCCATGGCAATCTCGAGCCATTGTTGCTGTCCGTGCGATAATGCCGCGGCGGGATCATCCGCATGGTCCGCCAGCCGGAATTGCTCGAGCATAGCCATGACACGATCGTGCAGGACACCACGCGTGCGCGAAAATACCAGGCTGGACAGGGAGGTCTGCGCCTGCAACGCCAGCAGAACATTGTCGTAGAGGGTCAACGCGGGAAGCACGCTGGTGATCTGGAATTTCAGGCTCATGCCCGCCCGCGCCCGTTCTGCCGGAGTGGCGGGCGTGATGTCGCGTCCGCCAAAAAAGACCGAGCCATGGGTCGGGATTTCCGCACCCGCGACGCATTTCATCAAGGTGCTCTTGCCGGACCCGTTCGGTCCGATCAGGCCGTGAAATTCGTTTTCGGCGACAGTGAGATCGGCCGCGTTCAACGCCGTCAGCTTGCCGAAGATCTTGACCAGTCCACGCGCTTCAAGGAGGGCCATGACTGCTCTTTTTCGGTGGCCGACCAAAATTGCCGACGCGTTCGCGCTCGCTCAGGATCAGACTTATAAGCCCGGCCGGACGAAACAGGATCACGAGCAGCAGCAGCACGCCAAGGATGATCGGCCAGATATCCTGATAGTTATTCGAGAGCCAGAAGCTGACGGACTCGATCACGACGGTGCCGATGACGGCACCGATCAGTGTCCCTGCCCCGCCAAAGAGAACGTAGAGCACGACCTGGGTCGACATCACGACGCCAAGCATGTTGGGCCAGACGAAGCCTTCGTGAAAGGCGTACAGGCTTCCGGCAAGCCCGGCGATAGCGCCGCTCAGCGAAAAGATAATGGCCTTGAGGTGCTGAACTTTATAGCCAAAGAAGGAGATGCGTTGTTCGTTTTCCCGCAAGCCGGCGAGCGCCAGACCAAATTGCGAGCGGGTCAGGAAGCGGCACAACAGATAGACGGCTATCAGGAACGCCAACGCGAGATAATAAAACACCGGTCCTTCGGCGAATTCGTAGCTCCCCAGCGTCATCGACGAGATCGACGGAATCCCGTTCTGTCCACCCAGATAGTACCATCCCCGCGCCAGACGATCGACAGCATACGAACCGGTCAGCGTACCCAGAGACACAAAAATGACGCTCGAGGGATGACGTCCCAGCAACAGAAATCCGCCGAGCAGAAGCGCAAAGGCAAATCCGATCAAGACGCCGGCCGGCAGGACAAAAAAGATCGAAGTGATGCCAAGATCCCGTGCGATCAGCGCAACACCATATCCCGCCGAGCCGAAGAATACCGCCTGGCCGAAGCTCATAATTCCCGCGTACCCCCAAACGAGGTCGAACGAGAGCGCGAACAGGCACAGGATCAGCACGCGGGTGGCATAGACCGTCAGATAGTCCTGAAGCACGAGCGGCAGAAACGCGGCAATCGACAGAACGATCAGTTCCATGATCGGCAGCTTTTGCCATCCGAAGGAGGCCCGCCACGGACGCGGGACCGCCAAGGCGGCCATGGGTGTCGACTCGGTCATCGAGCCGCCCCATCCGGAAACAACAAGTCTGGGAACAAGAGTCTCTGCCGCCTGGTGATGTTCAGCATTCCTTTGGATCAACGAGCCCGGCGCTGCGGGCCACAATCTCGTAGTTTCCGCCCTTCGCAACGGCGGTGTACATCTTCATCTTGCAGTGACGCTGCCCCGGAACCATTTCTGCCGGCCCGCCGGGACCTTCAGCGATTTTCGCATGATCGAGGGCGGCGGCAACCGCGTCGCGATCAAGCTTGCCCGCTTCCTTGACCGCCGCTTCCCAAAGCTTGAGCCCGCGATAGGTGCCGGTCGCGGCACTTCCGGCGGCAAACAGGAACGTGCCGGGAAACTGCTTGTCGTAACTCGCCTGAATTTTGGCGCTGATGGGATCTTCTGGGACCAGCGCCTTGAAATAATCCAGGCAGCTGGCAAGTCCTTCGATTTCCGCCGGCTGATTGATGCTGAGCGTGTTCTCATCGTAGTAGACACAGGAAAGCCGCCCGCCGTTTTTCAGGAACCCTGCTTCGGAGAGTTGCTTGAAGAACGGGCCGACGCCCGGCGGAATCACGGTGTTGAAGACCACGTCCACCTTGTTGGAGATGACGCGGTTGACGGTGGAACTGAAATCGATCTGATCGAGCGGGTAGTATTCTTCGAAGATGACTTCGCCGCCACTGGCCTCGATCACCTTGCGCGCATAGACATTGAGCGTATGCGGCCAGACATAATTGGCGCTGGGAAGCGCAAATCTCTTGCCGCCGTTCTTGATCAGCCATGGGATGAATTCGTCGCATTGCTGAGCCGGGGTGGGCCCGGTGCAGAACAGGTAGGGAGTACATTCCTTACCCTCATACAGCTGCGGATAGATATATAATGTCTTCCCGCGCGCGACGATGACGTCCTTGATCGCATTGCGCATGGAGCTCGTAATACCGCCCAACACCAGATCAACCTTGTCGCGCTGTATAAGCTTGCGGACATTGCCGACCGCGACAGATTCGTTCGACGCGGTGTCTTCGATAAACAGCTCCAGCGGCCGTCCCAAAAGACCACCCGCATCATTGATTTCCTTGACGACCATCCTGGCAACGTTGGCGTCCGCATTGCCCGCATATCCGATCGGGCCCGTCAGGTCGGTGGCGATGCCTACTTTGATCGGGCTTTCGGCCGCGTTCGCCCAATCGGGACGGACGACCCAACTTCCGACCCCGGTAGCAATCGCGGTAGAGGCAAAGGCAAAATTGCCGAGGAAACGACGCCTGCTCAAATTGCTGTTCTGTTTGGACATCGGGACTAAACCCCTTTTCCTGACATGAGACCTTGCGGCCGGAACTTGATGAAGGTGATGGCAAGAACAAACACCAGTACGTCTGCGACGACGGGAGAGATCACCCACGGCAACGCGGCGCTCAACGTCCCGATCACACCGGCGCCGGCGACCGGTCCGGCAAACGAACCGACGCCGCCGACCATGACCGCCACAAACCCCTGGATCAGAAAGCGAATGCCAAGATCGGCGAACAACGAGAACACCGGCACGATCAGCGCGCCCGCAAGGCCGGCCAGCGCGGCGCCGAACGCGAAGGTCGCGCCATAGATCGCACTGGTGGAAATGCCCGACGCGCGGGCGAGCGACGGATTCTCCAGCGAAGCCCGGATCCGCAGACCAAACGTCGTATGGGAGAGCAGGACATAGCTCCCCGCCATGACCAAAGCCGTGATGATCACGATCGCAAGGCGCCACGAGGAGAAATGCATGGTACCGATATCGAGCGATCCGGCGATCGGCTCGGGCACCGACCGATAGAGACCGCCGATCAGGGTTCGCACCACCTCTCTGATGATGAGTCCAAGCGCGTAAGTGCCGAGCATGGCGACGATTGGCGCAGCATAAAATCGCCTCACGATCAAACGTTCGAGCACAAAGCCGAGCGCACCAACCACAAACGGGGCCGCCACCATTCCGAGCCAGACCGGCAAGCCCGCGCTGTGCACGATGTAAGTGACATAGGCGCCAAGCAGGACGAACTCTCCCTGCGCGAAGTTGAAGATGCCCATCATGCTGGCGATGACGCCGAGCCCGAGGACGACCAGCACCACGATCGCACCGAAACTCAATATCTCGAAAAGTGCGACGATCAGATTAGCCATGGGCTACCGCCAGCATCTCATTGCCGATCCTCACATCCTGGTCCAGTCGCCTGACTGCTCGAACGCATGGGCGGCCCGATAGATGGTCGGCTCGTCGAAGTGCCGGCCGATCAGCATCAATCCGATGGGAAGTCCGTCCACCATCCCGCATGGCAGCGACATCGCCGGGTGATGACTGATATCGAATGGCGCCGTATTCGAAATCATCTCAAACGCGCGCCCGATGATTTCTTCGCGTGGGGCGTTCGCCGCCGGAAGCGGTGTTGCCTTCATCGGCGTGGTCGGCATCAGAAGCAGGTCAAACGTCTCCAGAGCCTTGTCATAGGCAGCCGTGATCCGACGCGTGATATTCAACGCCTTGCCGTAGTAGCGCGAGCCGAAATTATTGTTCACGTAGGTGCCGAACATCAGCAACATCTTTGTCGTTTCCGACAGCGAGTCCGCCTGATCACGCCAGCCCCGATGCGCAGCCATCAGCGACGTCGAGTAAAGATCCGAACGGCTCAGGCCGTAACCGTCGCCATACATCATGGTCTGGGTCATGCCTTCGGTTCCGATCGGCATCCAGACCGCCGATGCCGTCAAATGCGCCGGGATCGAAATCTCCTCGAGAACAGCACCCAGGCTTGCGAGACGTTTCGCCGCCTCATTGACACTTTCATTGACGGCGGCCTCGGCTCCTATCTGCTTAAATCCTTCCTTGACGATGCCGATCTTCATTCCCTTGACGCTGCCGCCAAGCGCCTTGGTATAGTCCTGGACCTTCGGTGCCTTGATCCGCGGATCGTAGCCGTCATCTCCGGCAAGCACTTCCAGCAGCAGCGCATTGTCGGCCACATTGGCGGTCATCGGACCGGTATGATCGACGAAAATCTCAATCGGCATGATGCCGGTGTAAGGCACGAGGCCCCAGGTCGGCTTCATTCCATAGGTGCCGCTGAAAGACGACGGCATTCGGATCGACCCGCCCTGGTCGCCGCCGATCGCCATATCGACTTCACCCAGCGCAACCACGACGGCACTGCCCGATGATGAACCGCCCGCAGAGTAGCCCATTTTGTGTGGATTGTGTACGTGTCCGGTCGAGTTGGTGTGACTGCCTCCCGACATGCAAAACGACTCGCAATGGACCTTGCCGGCGATCTCGGCGCCCGCATCCAGCATCCGCGTGACGATGGTCGCATCGAAATCGGGAACGAAACCTTCCAGCGTCGACGAACCGTTCATCATCGGCACCCCTGCCAGCATGATGTTGTCCTTCAGCGCGACGACCTTGCCCTTCAGCTTGCCGGTTGCGGCGCCTTTGACGGTTGATTTGCGATACCAGGCGTTATGCGGATTGTCCTCCGGCGCCGGTCGGAAGCTCGGTGTGCGGGGATATTTGACGATCGGGACTTCGTCCGGCATGGCAGCGACGGCGTTGTAGGCATCCACGGAGCCTTGCATCAGGCCACGGAAGGAAACGACGTCCTCGTCCGTCAACGACAAACCACAGCGCTCGGCGACATCGCGCAGTTGCTCAGGAGTTGGAAGCGAGACTGCAAGGGACAACAACGACCTCCTGATTTACACGGGGTCGAACAAAGATCGCTGCAGCCCACCAAGGTCAAACAAACAACCGCCCCCGCCTCAATAGAAACGGAAATCTTTTCCTTTTCAAGTATTATTTTGACGGCGGTTTGACCTTATCGTTGTGCCATCAGAACTTCGCAATCAGACGAAAATCAAGGCCATCTGCTTCGGCAAGATAAATCGGCATCCGCGCTTTTCCGCCACGGAGGCAGACCTTCCCCCTCGCCCCTTCATACTCTATCGATGCCGCAGCGGATAAGAACGGCTTGATCGCAATCGACCCCGCGCGCGACGCGACGGTTTCCAGGAACCGGAGGCCTTCATAATTCGACTGGGCGATCGATCCCATCGGAGGAGCATTGCGTCCATAAGAGGCCTCGCAACTGCTTCGAAACAGATCATTCTCGCGCGTTTTCATTTCCACGAAATAGCCCGATGCACAGAACAGGTTTTCGGAATTGTCGGCACCAATCCCGAGCAAGACGGTCTCGTCCATGGCGCCGCCAAGCCGCAGCATCTTCGAAGCCAGTCCATGTTCGGCAAACGCGCGATTGAAGACGATGCTGTCGGTCCCGATCAGCGAGATCAGAACGACATCGGGGCTGGCGGCACGAATCCGGGCGATATGCGCGCTGTGATCGTGCTCGCCCATGGGGACGAACTCTTCACCGACCACGCGGCCACCGGAATCGGCGATGTATTTCTTGGTCGCCTTGTGCGAGAGCCAGGGCCAGACGTAGTCGCTCCCGATCAAATACCATCGCGACGCGCGCTTGGTCCTGGCCATCCATTCGATCGCCGGGCGGGACAGATTGCCGGGCGTTTCACCGATCGCCATCACGCCGGATGTTTTCTCGCCGCCTTCATATACCGGCGTGTAAATGTAGGGGATACGTCCCGCGACGACACGGCGAAGCGCCACCCTCACGGCGCTGATATGCGAGCCCATGATGATATCGGCGTCATCCGCCGCGACGATGTCGGACGCCACACGGACCACATCGTCCAAGCAGGTTCCCGCATCGCGAAAGATCATTTCGATCTCTCGTCCCAGAATGCCGCCGCGCCGATTTATTTCCGCAACCGCGAGCAGCGTTCCATTGACGCCTGCCGGTCCCCAGATTCCTGCCGGTCCCGAGAACCCGAGGAAGTTGACGACTCTGAGCTTCTTTCTATCGCGACGCTGACCGGACAACTCCCAACCATCGGCGTAGTCAGGCGGACCTGGCGCTCTTGATCCTGGGAACGTTTTCAGCAGCGCCCCCGGCGGGATCGACAGCCCAGCCGCGCCATCAACTTGCCTGGATGAGAGCACGACGCTCTCCTTTCAGCGTTCTAGCGATCTATCCCCGTTGACGCGGCATCCGGCAGCCTTCCCGTCAAGTAAAAAAATATTCTAATGGAAAATATTGAACATTCAACGAGTCGCGTGCATACAGAACGGGCAAAGCGACTGAATATTCATCCCCGCCATCAACGCAAAGTCTAAAGCCGTGGCTAAACCGGAAACCAACAGCAAGCCTATCACCGAACACCTGGCCTATTTGCTCGCGCAGGCGAACCGGGAAATCAATCGTCAACTGGATGCCCGCTTTCGCAAGGAGGGTGTGCCGGTTGAGCAGTGGCGTATTCTGAAGATCCTGTCGGATGGCAAGGGTCATTCGATGGGAGAACTTGCGGAAGCTGTGCTGCTTAATCATCCGACCTTGACCAAGATGGTTGACCGGATGGTGTCCGAGTCCCTTGTGTATCGGGTGCAGGATGCCGACGACCGGCGCAAGGTCGTGATGTTCAGTTCCGATCGCGGCAAGGCGCTTACCCAGCGACTGAACTCGCTCGCGCTCAGACAGGAAGCCCATATCGTTGAAAACTGCGGCGACAAGGCCACCGCCGACTTGAAACGGCTTCTTGAAAGCCTGATCGAAAAAGCGAATTAGCCTCTCGAGATTTGCGCCCCGAAATCGCAAAACATCTGTAAGGCGACCGACAATATCGCTTCACTGAATTTCGCAACTTGTGTCTGCCCGATCGAATTCTCGACCAACAATTTCAAGAACAGACAACCCAATATTTACATTATTATTGAGGTACTTAGTCTGAAAACCTCACCCTTTTTCGCGCTGACCTGGATAGCAGCACCGGGCTAAGGGTTCGGATGTCCGGCCGGATGGGAGCAATGGCGTTCATCCGAAGTAGCTGGCGAGCACGCCCTTATCGACCTTGCAGATATAGGTGTACTTCGGATTGACCACCTGGGTGCATCGCGCCTCGGCAATCTGACCCAGAAGCATGTATCCTTCAGCGGCCGGAATCTTCCACTCGTCTTCCATCCAGTACACCATTTCCTCGAATGCGATACGCATGGCATCTTCAAGGGGCCGCGCGCAGCCGAGCGTGCAGATGTGTGTCGCCGTTTCGATGCGCGGATGGTTCAAGCGCGGCGGAGCTTTCTCAAGCGACACTTTCACGGTGAGGGTCGCGGCGATCTCGATCGCGCCCATTCCGTTGCATTCGCCGTCGCCCTGGATGGCATGGCAATCGCCCATGAACAGGTGGGTGCCGTCCTTGTTGACGCGGAACATCACGGTGTTGCCGGTGGTGATTTCCTGGACGTCGAGATTGCCCCCGTGCGGACCGTTATCGATGGTCAGCACCGCGCCGTGAACCGGCGCCACCCCAAGCACACCAATCATCGGCTTCACCGGCAGCTTGAGGTGGTCGTTCCAGTGCACCCGGCCGTCCTTGACCTCTACGACCCGGGTCTGGATGCCGAATTCCTTGCGCCGGACCCAATCGGGAAACATGCCGATGCCGGGCCACAACGCGGTGAAGCCGAGCTTGTCCAGTTCCATGTTGACGATTTCCACCTTCAACATGTCGCCGACTTTCGAGCCGCGGACCTCGATCGGTCCGGTCGCGCCGTTGACAAAGGGAAAGGTGACATCGGCCTCGGTCAGTTGCTGCCCGAGATGGCGGATCGTGCCATCGTTGGCATTGATCGCGCATTCCACCACGAAGGTTTCGCCTGGATCGATGCTGGCAATGTAGCGATCGTTCCCGGACAGCGCGTATTTGATATTATCAACTTTGCTGATGCGCTTGGACATGTTCACTCCCGGAGCTATTGAACGAACGTTCGAGGATTTACAGGTGACGGCGCCACGGCATGAGGAGCTGTTCGATCTTGCCGACGATGAACGTCAAAATCAGCGCGAGCGCGATGGTGGCCACCAGTGCTGCGAATACTTTCGGAATCACGTAGAGCGAGCCCGCCTTGAAGATGGCGTGCCCGAGCCCTTCCGATGACGACATGAACTCGCCGACGATAGCGCCGATCAATGCGAATCCGACCGTGAGCTTCAATCCGGCAAAGATGTCGGTGAGCGAGGCAGGTACCACGAGCTTGCCGAAAATCTGGAACTTCGACGCCCCGAGCGTCCGCATCAGGTTGATCTGGTCCGGATCGACTCCGACCGCGCCCTTGTAAGATGTGACCAAAGCCACGATGACCACCGAAAGGGTCGACATCGCGACCTTCGAAATCAAACCGGTGCCGAACCAGATGATGATGATCGGAGCCAGCGCGATGATGGGAATCGAACCGATCGCGATCACGAAAGGCTCGACGACGCGGGACACGAACCGCGAATACCAGAGCGACAGGCCGATCACCGTCCCGACCAGATTCCCGACAAAGAATCCGAGCAGGGTTTCCAACCCGGTCACATAGCTATCGCGCCACAGGCTGCCATCGCGCGCCATCTGAAGCAGAAAGCCCGCAATCGCCGACGGCGACCCGAACATGAAGGCCGCCGCGCGGTTCTGCGACGTCATGTAGTCCCAAAAGCCGAGGAATGCGGCAAGGATGCCGACCTGGGTTGCAAGCACTATCGCGGTCGAACGAAATTTCTTCCATCGGCGCCTTGCGACCGGCGCGAGAACCGGTTCGGCCTTGTCCGTTGAACGAACCATTCCGGTATCCGCATCGGCAGTCATTGCAGGACCACGTCGAGATCGGCCCAGATGCGCCGGACGTATTGGCTGAAGTCCTGGCTCTGACGCATGGCTATCATGTCGGTGCGTTCGGCGCCAAGTGCGATGTCGTAAACGGCCTTGACGCGGGTCGGCCGTTTCGACAGCACGATGACGCGATCGGCAAGCGATACCGCCTCTTCGATGTCATGGGTGATGAGCAATAGGGAACGTTTGCTTTGCCGCACCAGCGCCGCCGTGTCGCCCTCGATCAACAGCTTGCTCTGGAAGTCCAGCGCGGCAAACGGCTCGTCAAGCAACAGCACGTCGGGCTCGTGAACAAGCGTGCGGGCCAGCGCCACGCGCTGACGCATTCCACCCGAGAGGGTTGAGGGATAGTGATCGGCGAAGCCGTGGAGTCCAAGCTGGTCGAGCATGGCGTGGCTGCGGTCCTGGGCTTCGCCCGGCGCAACGCCGCGGATCTCCAACCCCAGCATGGCGTTGCCGAGCGCCGTCCGCCATGGCAACAGCAAATCCTTCTGCAGCATGTAGCCGACATTCTGCGGCTGACCGGAGACCTCGCGGCCATGCCAGCGGATACGCCCGGAATCCGGCGTCAGCAATCCGCACAAGGTGTTGAGCAACGTGGTCTTGCCACAGCCGGAGGGCCCGACAATGCTGACGATCTCTCCCTCCCGCAGCGTCAGGCTGAGGTCGCCAATGACCGGCACGATGTGGCCGCCGACCTCATAACTCTTCGTAACATGCTCTACCACGAGCGGCGGGACTGAAGCACCGCCCGTGACTGTCTCGGCATTCCCAGCGTTTTGACCGACGCCGGTTCCCGTCATTTCAGGCTAGCGACTGCCTTGTCGGCGAACGTGTTGTCAATGATCTGATCGAAGGGAATGCTGCCCTTGGCGTTGCCGAGATAGACCTGCATGTCCATCAGGTTCTTCCATTGATCCTGCTTGGTCACCACGGACTGCGCCGGGATCAGAAATTTGAGCTCTGCGTCAATCGCCTTGTCGACGACGTCACCGGGCAGATCCGGAAATTCCTTGCGCGCGACCTCCTTGGAGAAGGCTGGATCGGCATAGGTCTTGCGCGACGCCTCTTCGAACGAGGTCACCAACGCCTGCACCATCTCCGGGTCCTTCTGAATCGTGGAAGGAAGCACCATGATGCCGGTGTTACAGAAAGGGCCGATGTAGCTGGAGAAATCGAACACCACCTTGGCGCCTTGCGCTTCGGCCGCGGCCACGCTCGGCTGATAGGCGATGGCGATATCGGCCTGACCGGCCAGCATCGCCGCAATTTCGGTACCCGGATTCACCGGAACGATGGTGGCATCGACGCCGACCTTGAGGCCGGCCTTCTCAAGCAGCCGCTTGGCAACGCTGTAATTGGTGTTCGGCTCGGGTGACGTGACGATCTTCAGGCCCTTGAAACCGGTGGGATCGGTGATCGGCTGCAGCGTCTTCGACACGCCAAAATAATGCGCGCGCTGCACGACCGTTCCGACGACGACGCCCGGACCGCCGTTCTCCCGCGAGATCTGCGCCATCGTCGCATCACCGATGGCGAAGTCCGCCGATCCGCCCAGCACGGCCGCGAACGTCTGGGTATCGCCGCCGGCGGCGCTCACCTGCATGTCGAGCCCGTTCTTTTTGAAAATGCCGGCGTGCATGCCGACATAGAGATTGATGTAGCCGAGGTTGTGCACCGCTTCACTGAAACGCACCGTCTTCAATGTTGCCGCGCGTGCGGCACCCAAACCGGTCAGCGACGTGGCGCCAATGCCGCCCGCGATGGCTGCTGACGTCGCCAGGAAACGGCGGCGGCTGAATGAATTATTGGCTTCGGTGAAACGACGGCGGAGGCGATCGGTCATGACTCGGAACTCCCAGCAAAAAAAAGCGGCAATGGATCAGCGAAGACTAGTTCGCCAATCGAGCAAGCAGCAAGTGGAAAGATATGACAGCAATTGCTTCAGGAACCGCCTCGATGAACAAACCGACGCCACGCCAAATGCCATTATGTCGTTTTTGACATTATGGCCGCCCAAAGAAACGTCGCAGCAGGAAATGGAAGCACTCCAGCATCTGCGCTTGTCGCGCAACCTGCTCGCGCGATCGACCATATTGTCAGGGATTTACCCGCAGCGACGCGAAGCGTCCCGTTAAAGCGCCACCGCATTTTTCCGCGGCGCTCCGGATCGCCTGCTTTTGCCTTCGCTCCTTGTCGTGGCCGGGTGAAGAAATCGTCGGCCCGGCCGATGGCGGCGACGCATTTTCGCCGGGATCCCGCAAGCGTTCGAACAGATTGCTGACCAAACCTCGCAGCCGCAAATTCTCGGCGGCCAGCTCTTTCATCTTCATGACCGCGGGCGCGTTGAGACCGCCAAAGCGACGACGCCAACGATAAAAAGTACGAAGCGAGACCCCTGCCGTGCAGCAAATTTCCGTCACGGAAACGCCGGCGCTGGCTTCGTACAGCAGATGCAGAATTTCGTTTTCGGTGAATCGGGAACGCCTCATCGGATGCCCCTTCCAGTTATCTTGCCTGCGATGGTTTTCCTTCCGAACGATCCGGCTCGCCCCGCGTTTCGTTCCGGCGCAACACACGCTGAGGCTGCTCTCTTGCGGCCAATCATAGCTCGAAAATGACGACGCTCCTTAGAAATTTGGGTGTCAGCTGCAATGCGCCATCCGATCATCGCCGCCAGCGGTTTCATCTTGCCCCCGATATTGGTTGCTGATTTGCTTGATCCAATTCCGGAGTATTTCCCATGCCACCACGCCGTCATGAAATCCCGAGCACGCCCGAGGTGATGGTGTGGGGATACCTCGACAGTTCAACGCCTCCCGTGCTCGAAGTCAACTCGGGCGACATCGTTACCCTGCACAGCTTCCCCGCCGGCGGAAAGGAAACCCTGCCCGACGACCTCAGCATGGTTGCTGCGGATTACATGGCGGCGCTTGAAACACTTGCCCCCGGACCGGGCCCGCATTTCATTACCGGACCGGTCTATGTGAAAGGCGCGCGTGCCGGAGACACGCTGCAGATCGACATTCTCGACGTGAAGGTACGACAAGACTGGGGTTTCGTATCCATCCTGCCGCTGCTGGGTACGCTGCCCGACGAGTTCACCGACTATGAAACCATCCACCCGGCCATTGATCGCCAACGCAACGTTTGTGTGATGCCGTGGGGGACGGAAATCCCGATCGATCCCTTCTTCGGCATCATCGCAACGGCGCCGCCGCCGAGCTGGGGACGCTGCGGCTCGCCGGTGCCCCGCGCGTTCGGCGGCAACATGGACAACAAGGAATTGCGTGCCGGGACCACACTCTATCTGCCGGTCTTCAATGAAGGCGCGCTGTTCTTCGCAGGCGACGGCCACGCGGTGCAGGGCGACGGCGAAGTCTGCATCACCGCATTGGAAACCGGGGTCACCGGCAGCTTCCGTCTCACCGTCCGCAAAGACATGGAGCTCAACTGGCCGTTTGCCGAAAGCGCAACGCATCTGATGTCGATCGGCCTCGACGAAGACCTCGACGACGCCGCCAAACAGGCTGTCCGGGAGATGGTGAAACATGTTTGCGCGCGGACCAATCTCACACGCAACGAAGCCTATATGCTGTGTTCGCTCGCCGGCAATTTACGCGTGACTCAGCTCGTGGACGGCAACAAGGGAATTCACATGCTGCTGCCGAAAGCGTGTTTATGACACCTCAACCGACGGCCTGAGGTTCGACGGCAAGACCTGACGGAGCCGCGGCTTAAGCCGAGACGGCTTCACTCCCTGATCCCTTGAAAAGTCGTCCGAAGCCCTCGACTGAATCGAGAATATTGCTCGATCGCAACAGGTGCCAGACCATGCTTTGATTGCTGGTCAATACCGGCCTGCCGCAGATGCGTTCGAGCAGCTCGATGATGGCCGCCGACTTGATCGCCGTGCAGCTGAGGAAGCACGCATCGGCGGCGTCACTGATATTTCCCCGGGCCCAGCCCAGAATTTCCTCGGGCTGCAGCTTGGCCATATCGGTATTGGTATTGATGCCAAGATTGGCACCGCCTTCTACCTCGACGCCGTTGGCTTCGAGCCAAGTCATCTCGCGCGCATGAACTTCATCGATATACGGCGTCAGCAACGAAACGCGTTTGGCGCTCAGTTGCGACAGCGCCGCAAGAATGGCGTCGGCCGTCGTGAAGCACCTGATGCCCGAGGCCCGCTCAATTCGCTCGCGAATGCCATGCGCCAGATCCGGCGCGAAAGTCGAAACCGCCGTGCAGTGGAAGACGATGACCTCGACGCGCGCATCGGCCAGAAGCTCCGATGCGGCTTCAAGCCGATCGATCATATGGGTCAATTCGGTCTTCGAACTTCCGCGCAACGGAAGTCGCGTCACCAGCATGGAACACCCCGCCGGCAGCATTGCCCTCAGTTCGGGCTCCGCCACCGGATTGCCTGACGGGATCAGCACGCCCGCCTGCAGGCGGTTGCCATAGTCGACGGCCGGGATTGACGACTGCAACATCGGCCTCACACCTTATGCACTGACATTGATTCGAGCTGCTTTTGGGCCGCGTCGAGATAGCCGCGGTTGATATAATCATCGGCCGACGACTTGACGCGATTGGGGACAGCCCGGATCAGCGAGCTGATTTCGATCAGCGCCTGCACCGCGGCGGTATTGGCGTCACCATCCCTCGGGAAGATTTCGTCCGCAGTGTATTCGTCCCAGGCCCGCAGCGCATAGTCCTCGGTAATGCCGGTTTCCGTCATCGCGATCGGAGTTACCGCTTCGCGGTTGGCAAAGAACCAGCGATGCGCGCGGACGAACGCCCGCATGAACGGCTGCACGATGGCGTTGTTCGCAGCCGCCCAGCGGCTATCGGCGTTCAGCGACGTGAATTGAAAGTCCGGGACTTCCCGCCGCGGCTCGCACAAACTGGAAAAGCCCTGGTCGACCGCCATGTAATTCAACGGCGCGCCTTGCAGACCCGCGTCGATCTCGCCGGACTGCAGCAACTCCCATCGCGCCAGAATGGGCCCCACAGCCCTCATCTTGTAGTCGCGCGGATATTCAAGTCCGCGCGCGGACAGCAATTTCATCACCAGAGACGAGCTGCCCGCATCGAGAGAAGAGACGCCCACGGTCTTGCCGCGCAAATCCTCGAACGTCTTGATCGCTTTCCCGGTGACGAAGGAAAACGGCAGCCGGTTGACATTGCCTCCGATGATCTCGAGGAAGCCGCCCGCCTCGCTATCGAGGATGACGTGTTCGGTAATGCCATAGGCAAGCTGCGCCCTTCCATCACGAAGGCGATTGGTGACTTCGTCAACACCCTCGTAGAG
>DATHHQ010000105.1:0-8621 GCA_035490095.1 Bradyrhizobium sp. | reverse complement strand
CAGGACCGTTTGCCTGATCGGCGACGGCTCCGCGATGTATTCGATCCAGGCGCTGTGGACGGCGGCGCAACGCAAACTGCCGTTGACCGTGGTGGTGATCAACAATGCCGGCTACGGCGCGATGCGCTCGTTCAGCCAGGTCATGCAGGTACGCAACGTGCCCGGCCTCGATCTGCCCGGCATCGATTTTGTGAAGATCGCGCAGGGGCTGGGTTGCGACGCGGTGCGCGTCAGCAAAGCATCCGAACTGGCGCCCGCGCTGGCACGCGGCCTTGCGCATGACGGGGTGTGTTTGATCGAAGTGATGGTGGACTCGGCGGTGCCGCTGCTCTACGCGCAGAAGAGCTGACGAGAGGACCTCATCCTGAGGAGCGGCCTCTTGGCCGCGTCTCGAAGGATGCGCTGAGCACCATGGCCTCATGGTTCGAGACGCGCGTGCCGCGCTCCTCACCACGAGGGCGTTTTTACTTCCCGTAAGCTTCGCGCATCCTGGCCTGGATCTTCGCCATGCCTGATATCCAGCGATCGTAATTCTCGGTCTTCTTGCGCATGTAGCCCAGGACTTGCGGATGCGGCAAGATGACGAATGTTTCCTGCTCGATCCCGGCCAACGCATCGTTCGCGACCTGCTCGGGCGTCAGGTCTCCGTCGCCGGACTGCGGACCTTTGGGGATCGACCGCAGCATGTTGGTATCGACGCCCTGCGGACAGAGAATGGAAACCTTGATGCCGTCGGCCTTGTGCGAGATCGCGAGGTTCTCCGCAAATCCGACCGCCGCATGCTTGGTCGTCGAATACGCCGGACTTCCCACCTGCGACAGCAGGCCGGCGGCGGAAATCGTGTTGAGAAAATACCCCTCCCCGCGCGCCTTCATGCGCGGGATCAAATGCCGCGCGGCATAGACATGCGCCATGACGTGGATCGCCCAGCTTCGCGCCCACGGCTCGTCGGAAGTGCCGCCGGCGTTTTCCGACAACGGATCGAAACCGCCGCCGATGCCGGCATTGGAGCAGAACAGCGCGATCGGGCCGAACTGCCGCTCGGTTTCCTCGATGACGTGGCCGATGTCTTTCTCCTGGCCGACATCGCATTTGAATGCGGCGCCATCGATCGAGGCCGCGACGGCTTCGGCGCCTGCCAGATCCAGATCGACGACGACCACCTTGGCCGCGCCGGCGCGATGAAAGGTTTCGCAGAGCGCCCGGCCGATGCCGTTGGCGCCGCCGGTGACAACCACGACCTTGCCTTTCACCTGCATCGTTTAAGTCCGCTTCTTGAAAAGGCTCAGGCCCGAACGACGAGATCGAGCACGGCGGTGTAATGGCAGGCCGCGCCCAGCAATACGAAGGAATGCCAGATCGCATTTTGAAAACGGAGCCGCTGCCATGCATGAAAGACGATGCCGAGACTGTAGAGCACGCCGCCGGCGGTGATGAACCACAATGTCAGGGGCGGCAGCGACGCCACCACGGTGTCGTAGACCATGAAGCCGCTCCAGCCCATTGCCAGATAAATGCCGACCGCCAGACGGTCGAAACGGCCCGGCAGCAAGAGCTTGATCACGATCCCGACAATCGCCACGCACCACACGCCGGTCAACAGCACGATGGCAAAAACGCTGTCCTTCATCTGCGTGATGAACGGCGTGTAGGTCGCCGCGATCAGCACATAGATCGCCGAGTGATCAAAGCGGCGCAGCACCCACTTGGCCCGCGAGATCGGCCACAGATTATAGGTCGCCGACAACACCAGCATCGTCAGCAATCCCGCGACGTAGACCGACACGACAGCGACTTCAAACCCGGTGGCATAAACAGCCGTGAGCACGACCAGCACGGTCGCTGCGATCACTCCGCAGAACACGCCGATCCCATGCACGACACCGTCCGCGATCAGTTCAGCCCGATCGTAATTCCAGCGAACGGCGCCAGCCACCGCATGGGCGGAGCTCGAGGCGAGTTGCTTCAGTCTGAAAATGGTCATGGCGGTTCCGGCGATTCGTAGCGAAGCGATAAAACATAGGTCTCGCGAGGTCAACGAACGTTCAAATCCCTCGCCTGCAATCGCGTCGGAAGTGTGAAACTTGATTTTGGCGCGCTAATCGCCACTTTATGGATAGTTCTTTACCGTTTTCCCCGCATCGCAACAAGTTCTCCACGCCGCATGGCCCTCAGTTTTTCCGAAATGATCGAGGAGGCGCGGCTGTCGGCGCGGGCCTTGCTGGATTATGGCGATCACTTTTTCAATCCGACAGTGCGGCTTGGCGTCACGGGGCTGTCACGCGCCGGCAAGACCGTCTTTATCACGGCGCTGATTCACGGTCTCACCCGGGGCGGCCGTTTCCCGATTTTCGAGCCGTTCGCTACAGGACGGATCGCCAAGGCGCGGCTCGCGCCGCAGCCCGACGATGCCGTGCCGCGCTTCGACTATGAAAATCATGTCCGGACATTGATGGAGCAGCGACGCTGGCCGAATTCGACGGTCGACATCAGCGAACTGCGGCTCGTCATCGACTACCAGCGGAAAAATGGCGCGGACCGCACGCTGACGCTCGACGTCGTCGACTATCCCGGCGAATGGCTGCTCGATCTGCCGCTGCTCAACAAGAGTTACGAGCAATGGTCCGCTGAAAGCCTAAGTCTGTCGCGGGAACGTCCGCGCGCGGGGCTCGCGGCGCAATGGCACGCCCACCTTGCGGCGCTGAACGCTCTAGAGGCCGAAGACGAGCAGGCGGCGCTGACTGCGGCGCGGCTGTTCACCGAATATTTGCGCACCTGCCGCGACGAACGCTTCGCCATGAGCCTGCTGCCGCCGGGCCGCTTCCTGATGCCGGGCAACCTCGCAGGCTCGCCGGCGCTGACGTTCGCGCCGCTCGATCTGCCTGACAACGGCACGGCGCCGGAGGGATCGCTGTGGGCGATGATGCGGCGGCGTTACGAGGCCTACAAGGACGTGGTGGTTCGTCCGTTTTTTCGCGACCATTTCTCGCGGCTCGATCGTCAGGTGGTTCTGGTCGATGCGCTCTCGGCCTTCAACTCAGGACCGGAAGCGCTTGTCGACCTAGAGGCGGCGCTGGCGGGAATTCTGGATTGTTTCAGGATCGGCCGCAGCACGCTGCTCAGCAGTTTGTTCCGGCCGCGGATCGACCGGATATTGTTCGCCGCCACCAAGGCCGATCACCTGCATCATTCGAGCCATGATCGTCTCGAGGCGGTGTTGCGGCGAACCGTCAACAGGGCTGTCGAAAGAGCCGAGGACACTGGCGCTGATATCGACGTGGTAGCACTCGCCGCCGTACGCGCCACCCGCGAGGCGCAGGTGCAGCGCGGCCGCGAAAAGCTGCCCTCGATCCTGGGCACCCCTGCCCCCGGTGAGACGGCGGGCGGCGAGGCGTTCGATGGGGAGACCGAAGTCGCGACCTTTCCGGGCGATCTGCCGGCCGATCCGGAAGAGCTTTTCAAGGGCGAACCTGCGTTTCGCGGCCTCTCCAGCGCACCTGCCGAAAAGAGCGATTTTCGCTTTCTGCGTTTCCGCCCGCCGCAGCTTGAGCGCGAGGGCACCGACGAGCCCGTCTTGCCTCACATCCGCCTCGACCGCGCCCTCCAGTTCCTGATCGGAGACAGACTGCAATGAGCGAGCGACCGCATCATCGCAAGCCGGCGACCTTCAAGCTCGACGACCCCGACGTGGTCGTGATCGACGCTGACGACAAAAGCCGTCCAGCCCGCGGCACGGTGCACGTCACGCCGGAACTTGACCCTGCCTTGCTGCCGGTCCCCGTCGAGGCGCCGCTCGTCCCTGCGCGACGCGGATTCCGTTGGGGCGCGGTGTTCTGGAGCGCGGTCGGCGGATTGATCCTGCTCGGTCTCGGGCTTGGCGTGACCCGCCTGATCGAGGACCTGTTCACGCGCAGCGAGGGCCTCGGCTTTCTCGGACTGGCGTTTGCCTTGGCCGCCGCGCTCGCCCTTGTCGTCGTCGTCGCGCGGGAGGCGTTCGGACTGGCGCGTCTTGCTACCATCGAAAAAATGCACATGCGCGCGGCCGCAGCGCTGCTCAGCGATGATCGCGCGGAAAGCCGGACCATCGTGCAGGATCTCGTCAAGCTGGCGCACCAGAATCCGCAACTGGCGCGGGCCCGCGCCACGCTGCAGAGCCATGCCGACGACATCATCGACGGCGCCGACCTGATCAGGCTCGCCGAACGCGAATTGATGACGCCGCTCGATCAGGAAGCCCGCCGTCTGGTCTCGTCGGCCGCGCAACGCGTCTCGATCGTCACCGCCGTCAGTCCGCGCGCCTTGATCGACGTGCTGTTCGTATTCGCAGCATCCCTGCGTCTGATCCGGCAGCTGGCGCGCCTCTACGGCGGACGGCCGGGAGCGCTCGGCATGATCCGGCTGATGCGTCATGTCATCGCGCACCTCGCCATAACAGGCGGAATGGCGGCCAGCGACAGCCTGGTCCAGCAGGTGCTCGGACATGGCATCGCGGCGAAACTGTCGCAGCGCCTTGGCGAAGGCGTCCTCAACGGACTGCTCACCGCGCGGCTTGGCCTCGCCGCCATCGACGTCACGCGTCCGTTGCCGTTCACCGCTTTGCCGCGGCCCGCGCTTGGGGATCTGGCGAAGGACCTGCTGCGCAAGCGCGAGGCCGAGGAGTGAGCTATGTTGCGCGATTTCCGGGGCTAAACAAAAGGCCGGCCCGAGAGCCGGCGGATTTGAGTTCGTTCAAGCCGCAACCGCGGAGGAGCGCGCGATCAATTGCAAACCTGGACCCGGCGGAATTGCCAGCCATATCCATCCCAGTAACGCTCGCGAACCAAACGGCAAACTGGTTCATCGACGTAGACCGGCTCCGGCGCGTAATAAACCGGCGGCGGAGGAGCAGGACGTGAGGCCAGGGCGCCGCCGAGCAGCGCGCCCCCGATAAGTCCCCCCACCACGCCAGCGGCGATTTGACCATTCTCCGCTGTGGCAGGCGCCGGCAACACAAGCGAACCCACGGCCAATGTAGCAGCCACGACAGCTGAAGCGATTTTACCCATAACGTTTCTCCAATCGCAGCCGCAAAATCGTTCGCGAACCGCCACGCCCGACCATCATACATCTCGCGATTAACGCTTTCTTAAGTCTGCGCGCAGGCAGGCAAATTATTTTCTGGAAGCGTCGTTCGGCGCGACGATCCTGGTTCGCAGCGACATCAGTCCTTCAAACGAAATGACCATGTCGTCACCGGGCTGCAGATAAAGCTCGGCCGCGTTCGGCTGTCCGACCGCGACGCCGCTCGGCGCGCCCATGGCGATCAGGTCGCCGGGCTCGAACACGACATAACGCGAAAAGTGCTCCAGCACGTCGGCGATCTTGTAGAGATAATCGCCGGTATTGGCGCGCAGCCGCCGCATGCCGTTGACGTCGCAGGTGACCCACAGATTATCGGTGTCGGCGACTTCATCCATCGTCAGGATGAAGGGACCAACCGGCGCGAAGCCCGGCATGTTCTTGGCGGTCCAGAACCGGCTGCCGGAGGCGACCTCGCGTTTCTGGATCTCGCGCGCGCTGACATCATTGGTCAGCGTGAAGCCGGAGATGTAGTCCATCGCGTCGGCCTTCTTGACGCCATGGGCACGCTTGCCGACCACGTAGCAAAGCTCCGGCTCGTAATCGAGCGTGGTAATGTCATCCGGTTTGACCACCTCGTCGCGATCGCCTGACATCGTCGAGACCAGCTTGATGAAGCCGGTCGGCTCGTTCGGAACTTCAGTCAGCATCTTGTTGGCGGCGAGTTCCTCGCGGTGCCTCTTGTTGTTCTTGCCGACACAGAAGAATTTTGAAGGGTCCGGGATCGGCGGCAGGAATTTCAATCCGGCAACAGGCCGAAGCAGGCCTGCACGTTCAGCCGAATCCGCGAGTTCTTCCAACGCGGCAATCGTATGGGCGCCGCTGGTAAGAGCAATTTTGACAGTGGTCGCCGGGACCGCCCGATGCAACGCGTTGGCCGCCGCGACGACGTCGACGATGCTTTCGCCACGCACGATGCCGAAGCGTGGCTTCGACGACTCGTCGGAAAAAGTCGCAAGACGCATATTCACTTTCCTCCCGGCAATTGCACGTCGTTGTCTTTCACGAGCTTGCTCCATTTGGCAACGTCGGCATTGATATAGCGGCCGAACTCTTCCGGTGTTTGCGGCTTGGGTTCGGCGCCCAGCGTCGCCAGATGGTCGCGAAATTCCTGCGTCCCCATCGCTGCGACAATGACCTCGTTGATCGCTTTGACGATCTCGGGCGGGGTATTGGGCGGCGCCAGCAGCCCGAACCAGCCGACCGATTCGTAACCGGGCACGCTGTCGGAAACGGTCGGTACGTCCGGATAGAACCGCGATCGTTGGGTGTCGGTCACGCCCAACGCCTTGAGTTGGCCCGACTGCACGAATTGCTGCACCACCGGTCCCGGCGCAAACATCATGTCGATGCGGCCGCCGAGCAAATCGGTCACGGCGGGGCCGGTTCCCTTGTAGGGAATGTGCAGCAGTTTGATCCCGGTAGCGCTCGCGAACAGCAAGCCGGACAGATGCGACGCCGCACCGACGCCTGACGAGCCGAATGTCAGTCCTTGCGGTTTTTCCTTCGCATAGCGGATCAGATCGGCTGTCGAGCTAACCGGCAAGGTCGGGCTGGCGACCAGCAGATAGGGCGGCGCCGCGGCGACCGCGATTGGAGAAAGCAATTTGTTGACGTCAAACGGGCCGTCTCCGCCGGCGCCACTCGACACGGCCATCAGCGCGCCGGTCGACGCCATCAGCAAGGTGTAGCCATCGGGCGGAGCTTTCATGACGGCCCTTGTGCCGATCCCGCCGGATGCGCCCGGCTGATTTTCCACCACGACCGGCTGGCCCCATTTGCTGTTGAGATTCTGCGCGATGATGCGCGCCAGCACATCGGTGCCGCCGCCGGCGGCAAACGGCACGATCATCTTGATCGCGTGATCGGGGTAGTCAGCGGCGGCAGCCGGCAGCGCAAACGCGCCAACCGAGAGTACCAACGAGGCCATCCGAACAAACATGTCAGAATTCTCCCGGGAATGGTCGCGCGCCGTGATCGTCAGCCAAGGCCGCAACGGCACGGCTCCGATCGCTGCTGCGTGGCGGCTCCTGAAGATCACCGGCCAGTACGCGCCAGCGAAACAGCGGCGAATCCGGCGATGGCGAAAGCTCCGGTGTCCAGTTGGTGAGTTTCTCCAGCGCATAGGTATCCATCACGATTCCGCGCCAGCTTCGCTCCACCCGTTCGAGCGGCTCTCTGATCGCCGTCGTGGCCGCCCACAGCAGATTGGTATTGTCGGGCTCGCGCCCGACGTAAAGACCTGTATGGCCTCGGATCGAATTCATGCCGGGATCGCGAAAGTCCAAGAACCGGCCGCGCTCGTTGATCTGGATCACCGGGACGCGGTCCTTGAAATGCCAGCGCAGCATGGCGTAGGTCCGGTAGTCCGTGGTTGCGATCCAGGTCGCACCAACCTTTTGCAATTCGGCCTGCGCGCGGTCCACGACCTGCTCATAACCCGCCTCGCCGCCGATCGGATCGGCCTTGCCGATCAAATTCCAGGGGCTGACGACATAATAAAGAAACACCAGAACGACGAAGACGATACCGGAAACAATCGCAGCGTTGGCCCATGCGACGGTCGATCTGACCATCCATGCGGGAAAACCTTCGCGCGGCAGCATCGCGATGTTGATCGCGGCGGCGGCAAACCCGACCGGCCACATGAACATCGGCCAGGTATCGCCGACCCGCAGTGTCAGCGATTTCCAGAAGAAATATCCGAAGGGCACGATCACGCACGTCGAGAGCAGAATGGCCACCGCGTTGCCTCGGCGATATCCCCGCCACGCCGTCAACGCCGCGCCCGACAACACCACGGGCAGCAGGATAAACCCGACCAGCCCGAACTGCAGGCCGACAAAATCCCCAACGGTGCGAAGCGACAATTCGTGGGTCGCGGTTGCCCGCACAAACTGGAATCGGAACGATGCCCAATCGTGCTGAGCGTTCCAGACCAGGACCGGCAGAAACACCATCACCGCAATCAGGGCCGCCGTCCACGGATAAGGGCTGAGCAGCCAGCGCCGGCGCCAGTCCGGCACCAGCATGAATGCCGCTACCGCTGGCAGCATCATGACCACGGTGAATTTCGAGAGCAGCGCCAGCCCCGCGAACAGCCCGGCTGCCAGCCACCAGCGGCCATCGCCGCTCTCGTTGAGCCGGACCAGCGCCCACACCATCGCGACGGCAAACGGGATCAGCGCGACGTCCGGCGCCACCTTGGCCATCAGCAGCCCGTAATAAAGCGCGGCCTCCGGCATCAGCACCGCAATCAGGACCGCGCGAAGGTCATGCGTCACCCGACGGACCATATCGGCGAGCAGCAATTGCGTGACCAGCATCGCCAACACGCCGGCAAACCTGACGCCGAAATTGGTGTCGCCGAAGATCGCGGTGCCGAACCGGATGAACCACGCAATCATCGGCGGATGATCGAGGAACGAAAGCACGTTCTCCTTCGACCAGGTCCAGTAATAGGCTTCGTCGGTGCGCAGATCGATCACGCCAGCGTAAATCAC
>DATHHQ010000104.1:0-4801 GCA_035490095.1 Bradyrhizobium sp. | reverse complement strand
ACACCCTCGTCGCGCAGCGGATCGAACTCGCAGGTCACCACCAACGCCTGAGGCAAGCCCTCGAGTTTGCCGCGCAATGGCGAGGCGCGCGGATCGGTTCGGTCTGCGGGCGAACAGTACAGGTCCCAGAACCAGTACATCAACGAGCGCGTCAGGAAGTAGCCCGTCGCATTGTCGTTGTAGGACGGGCGGTCGAACGTGCAGTCGGTGACCGGGCATACCAGAAGCTGGCCTGAGATCTGCGGGCCACCGCGGTCGCGCGCCAGCTGGCAGGTGACGGCCGCGATGTTGGCGCCGGCGCTCCAACCCGCGACCATCACCGGTCCCGGCTTGCCGCCGAGGTCAGCCGCATGCTCGGCGATCCAGCGCGTCGCCGCGTAGCCGTCCTCTGCCGCCGTCGGGAAGCGGTGGTCGGGTGCGTGCCGGTAACCGACGCTGACGAAGATCATCCCGGTGCGCCGGCACATGTCACGGCAGAACGGTTCGTCGGATTCCTGGTCACCCAACACCCAGCCGCCGCCATGGAAATAGACCACGATCGGATGTGGCCCCGGCGTCGCCGGCCGATAGAGACGGTAGGGCAGCGGACCGTCGGTGCCGGGGAGCGTGCCGTCGACAACGTCGCCGACCGGTCGGCCGGCAGGACGGGCGGCATTGAATTCAGTCAGGAAGTCGCGCGCACCCTGGGCTCCGAACGATTCCAGCGGCGGCAACTTCATGTCCGCCAGCATGTTCAGCACCAACCGCACATCCGGTTGCAGACGAACGACCTCGCCGTCGTTGCATTGCTCGGCAACCTTGGGGCCGGTGAGCCTGAAACCGAGCATGCCGCCGCTGGCGACCTCGTTGCAGATGCTGCGGTAGGGGCCGACGCCGCCGGTATAGGGCATCACACCTAGCGCCTTGCCGGGAACGTTGGCGCCCGTGTACCAGGTGTTCGCCAGCCGATGCAGCGTGAGCGTTGCGCAGTCGGCCATGTGTCGCGCCCAGCCGGCCTGCGCCGTTTCGGTCGCCTCGATGGCGGTGAAGCCGGCCTCTCGCGTCGCCATCAGCCGGTCGACGACCCAGTCGACGTGCTGCTCGATCGATACGGCCATATTCGACAGCACCGACGGGCTGCCCGGGCCGGTGATCATGAACAGGTTGGGAAAGCCGGCCACGGTAAGCCCAAGATAGGTCTGCGGGCCGTTGGCCCAGACGTCGGACAGCGATTTTCCGCCGCGGCCCGTGATCGGATGAACGGCCATGATCGCTCCGGTCATGGCGTCGAAGCCGGTGGCGAACACGATGACATCGACGTCGAAACTGCGCTCGTCGGTCTTGATGCCGGAGGCCGTGATCGACTTGATCGGCTCCTGCCGCAGGTTCACCAGCGTGACGTCGGGACGGTTGTAGGTGGCGTAGTAGTTGGTATCGAGGCAGGGACGCTTGGCCCCGAACGGATGGTCGTGCGGGGTAAGCGCCGCGGCCGTTTCCGGATCCTTCACGGTCGCGCGGATCTTCTCACGGATCAGGTCCGCGAGCAGCGTGTTGCCATCGACGTCGACGGCCTGGTCGGCCCACAGCTGGGTCAGGATGTAGACGAGATCGCCTTTGGCCCACGCCTCATCCAAGCGCTCGCGGCGCTCGGTATCGCTCAATTGCCAGCTCACCGCGGTTTGTTGCGGCCACGGTACACCTGCCAGCGACCAGCGAGCCTGCTCACGGTAGCTGGCGCGGTCGCCTTCCAGCAAGGCAACGCGATCCGCCGGCGCAGCACCATTATGGGCGGGCAGGGCAAAGTTCGGCGTGCGCTGGAAAACGGTCAGATGGGCCGCCTGCTCGGCGATTAACGGGATCGACTGGATTCCGGACGATCCCGTGCCGATGACAGCGACGCGCTTGCCGGCGAGCTTGACCTCCTGATGCGGCCAGCGGCCGGTGAAATAGACATCGCCCTTGAAGTCTTTGACGCCATCGATCTCCGGCGGTTTGGGCGCGGAAAGACAGCCGGTGGCCATGATGTAATAGCGGCAGGATACGGTCGCGCCTTCGTTGGTCGTGAGCAGCCAGCGTTCCGCGGCCTGATCCCAGGTCGCCGCCGTGATCCGTGTACGAAAGCGGATGTCGCGCCGCAGATCATAGCGGTCGGCGACGAAGCCAAAGTAGCGCAGGATTTCGGGTTGGGTCGCGTATTTCTCCGACCATTTCCACGCGCTCTCCAGCTCAGGATCGAAGGTGTAGCTGTAGTCGATGGTTTGAATGTCGCAGCGTGCGCCGGGATATCGGTTCCAGTACCAGGTGCCGCCGACGTCGTCGGCCTCTTCCAACACCACCGTCGTGAAGCCGGCCTTGCGCAACCGATGCAGAAGATACAGGCCGGCAAACCCGGCCCCTACCACCGCGACGTCGACCTGTTGCGTCGTACCGCCGCTCGTTGCCTCTGAAAGAGATGCTGCAACCATTGCGTCTGGCATGCCATCCTCCCGTGCGTTTTATTTTGCGGTAGGCTATAGCCGCGCACCCCGTTTGTCATCAGGACAATTTCAATCGGGCTTCGGCCTCCAGCAGCGTTGAATCGTCGAGCGAACCGATGACCGCGTCGACGCCGTGAGCCGCCACCACGTCGCTGCTGTTGATGCAAAGTCACGGCTTGCGGCGAGGAATTTTCAGAGGCGGCGTACGATGCGGTGTCGGCTAGGCCGAAGGTTGCAGGACATCACCCGGTTATTATTGGCAAAACAAATCCGAAAGGGTTACGCTAATGGCGACTGTCGAGGCATCGAAGAATGCCGCTATCAAGATATGTCACTTGTCTGGGGAGGATACATGGGTACGACGCAACGGTCCTGGCCGCTCGATCGGAGGACGATTCTAAAAACAGGCGCCGCTATTGCTGCGGTGCAACTCACTTCACCCTTTATCATTAAAGCGCGGGGCGAAACGCCGGTGCGGATCGGAATGGTCGATCCCTTGACCGGAGTCTATGCCGCGATCGCACAGGGAGAGGTGGTGGGAGCAAAATTCGCCGCTGAGGAGATCAACAAGAAGGGCGGCATTCTGGGCCGGCCCGTCGAGCTCCTGATTGAAGACTCGGCAAATGATGTCGGCACCGGCGTGCAGAAGACCCGGAAACTGATCGAACGGGATCAGGTGAGCTTTATTGTTGGCGACGTCAATTCCGGCATTGCGATCGCGATGGCGCAGGTCACCAGCGAAAAGAAAGTGCTCCATATCGTCTCCGGCGGCCACACCGATCCTATCACCGGCGCGAACTGCTCGTGGAACGTGTTCCGGGTCTGCAACTCCACCACAATGGATGCCAATGCCATCGCCCAGACGCTGATGGAGAAATTCGGCAAAAAGTGGTATTTCCTGACGCCGGACTACGCCTATGGTCACTCGGTCCAAGCGGGCTTCGAGAAGCTTCTGAAAGCCGCGGGCGGCACTTCCGCTGCGTCCCTCGTCCCGTTGGGAACGCCCGATTATTCAGCCTATCTGATCCAGGCCAAGGCCTTCGGTCCGCAGGTGCTCATCAATGTCATGGGCGGCGGCGATCAGGTCTCAAGCCTCAAACAATTTGTTCAATTCGGTCTGGACAAGCAGATGGCCGTGGGCGGCACCTTGTTCGAGCTCGAAAGCATACGGGCCGTGCCCGATGGGGCGCGCGTCGGATGGTGGACCATGGAATGGTGGTGGGATCAGCCGGGCGTGCCGCACGTCGCGGAATTCAATGCCTCGATAAAGAAAATCACCGGCGTCGCCGCCACGGCGCGCAACTGGTTCGGTTATGCGTCGGTACAAACGCTGGCAGTGATTGCCAATCAGGAAAAAACGCTCGACGCGCCAAAGTTGGCGCGCGCGCTTTCCGGATTCAAGCTGCCGCCGGAAATCGCCTTGCAGCCGGGTGCGCCGGCATATCGCGCCGGCGACCATGAATTGATGAGCACCGTATTCGTCGGCGAAGCGCATCCGCCGCAAGGCGATCCGGACAATATGTTCACGGTGCGCAACCCGGTGCCCGGCGAAAAGGCCGCCGGTCCGGCCGAGGCCACCGGCTGCAAGATACAATGGCCGGCTTGAGACGATATGAAGCTCGGCGGCTGACGGCGTCCGGCGATCGAAATGCCAAAGAAGAAAACAAAAAATCCTTGGGAGGAGAACTCATGACATCGCCGGCTTTCACCGCGAAATTCAATCGCCGCACGCTCATCAAGGGCGCCGCCGCGCTCGGCGCCTTCCAGGTGGCGTCACCCTTCGTCATCCAGGCACGAGGCGAAACGGCGGTACGGATGGGCATGGTCGATCCCCTTACCGGCGTCTACGCCGCGCCGGCGGGCAACGAGGTGATGGGCGCCAAGCTTGCCGTGGAGCAGATGAATGCCAAAGGCGGCATTCTCGGACGCCAGGTCGAATTGCTGGTGGAAGATTCCGCAAACGACGTCGGCACCGGCGTGCAAAAAGCACGCAAGCTGATCGAACGCGATCAGGTCAACTTCATGATCGGCGACGTCAATTCCGGTATTGCCGCCGCGATCGCTCAGGTCACCAGTGAAAAGAGAATCCTGCACATCGTCTCCGGAGGGCACACCGACTCCATCACCGGCAAGGATTGCAAGTGGAATGTGTTCCGCGTCTGCAACACGACGCGGATGGAAGCGAATTCGGTATCGAGCGTGTTGTACAGCAAGTACGGCAAGAAATGGCATTTCATCACGCCCGACTATGCCTTCGGCCACACGCTTTATGACGCGTGCACTGACGACCTGAAAAAGCTCGGCGGTACCGTCACCGGCAATGAGCTCACGCCCTTGGGTACCAC
>DATHHQ010000103.1:0-6310 GCA_035490095.1 Bradyrhizobium sp. | reverse complement strand
GAAAGGTTGCCCTTTTCCATGGTCGGCGACAGCGCAGGCATCAGCACTTGAATTGGCATAACGGCTCCAGGGATCAATTTCTAAGCTGCGCGCTCAACGGTAGATATCGGTGTAGAGTTCGGACGCATCGGGCTCGGGATCGTGCTGCGCGAAGTCCGCGGCAGCATTGACGATCTCGCGCACCTCGGCGTCGATGGCCTTCAATTCCTGTTCGCTCATCTTGGCCGCCAGCAGCCGATTGCGGACCTGCTCGATCGGGTCCTGATCGTGCCGCACCTTGTCGACTTCCTCGCGGGTGCGATATTTCGCCGGGTCCGACATCGAGTGGCCGCGGTAGCGATAGGTCTGCATTTCCAGAATAAAGGGTCCCTTGCCTTCGCGGCACCATTGCACCGCTTTGTCGCCGGCCGCCTTCACCGCCCGGACGTCCATGCCGTCGACCTGCTCGCCCGGAATGTTGAAGGAGATGCCGCGCTTGGAAAAATCGGTCTGAGCGGATGAGCGCGTCACCGAGGTGCCCATGGCGTAACGATTGTTCTCGATCACGTAGATCACCGGAAGCTTCCACAGCTCCGCCATATTGAAGCTTTCGTAGACCTGGCCTTGGTTCGACGCGCCGTCGCCGAAATAGGCCAGGCTGACAAAATCATTACCGCGGTAGCGGTTCGCAAAGGCGAGACCGGTTCCGAGCGAGACCTGGGCGCCAACAATGCCGTGGCCGCCGAAGAAGTTCTTCTCCTTGCTGAACATGTGCATGGAGCCGCCCTTGCCCTTGGAATAGCCGCCATGGCGTCCGGTCAGTTCGGCCATCACGCCCTTGGCTTCCATTCCGCAGGCCAGCATGTGGCCGTGGTCCCGGTAACCGGTTATGACCTGATCGCCCTTTTTCAGGGCCATCTGCATGCCGACGACGATGGCTTCCTGACCGATATAGAGATGGCAGAAGCCGCCGATCGCGCCCATTCCGTAGAGCTGGCCGGCCTTTTCCTCGAAACGCCGGATCAACAGCATGTCGCGCAGCGCGGTCAGTTCCTGTTCCCTGGTGAATTCCAACGGTTCGTGCGATCCGTCGGCTTTTTCTTGGCCCGATTCTTTAGCGACGCTTTTCTTGGGTGCGGCCATGGCAATTCCGGATGAGAGAGTGGGTAGCCCTCTCTATCCCAACTCAAACCGCCATGAAAGGATTGCGTGATGGCACGAAAACATGGCTATGCCGCAGTGCAACGCACGCGACATTTTTGCAATCGATTTTGCCGCTATTTGAAATTTGACGATCAGTTTGGATTGACCGTCCGGACCAGATCGCGCGGATTGGCGTAATCGAGCTGATAGCGCGCACGTTCGTCGAGCATATCCGGGTCAACCCGGTCGGACCGGAGCAGCGAGACCCGCTGCTCGCCCTCGGCGCGCTCCCGCTTCAGCCGCGCCAATTCCGAGGTCAGCGCGACGATCTCGGAATCCAGTTCCTGCCGCGCGTTCAGCCCATACTTGCCGGTATAGGCGTTGACGCCGAAATAGCCGACCATCGCCGCCGCCATCGTGTAGAGGGCAAGCCCGGTAAGGAAGGATTTGAGGCGGCTGCGAGAGACCATGGCCCGAGGATGCGACGGCCCCGGTTAACGGAATCCTAAAACCGGCGGCGGAGCGTCCCGGGCTGTCTATTTGTTTTGCTTGTCGATGAAGGCGGCAAAGGCGTCGATATATTGCTTCAGCACCTTCTGCAGCGCTTCCTTGGTGAGTTCGCCCTTGTCGTCGAACGCGTCGCCGACAGTAGTCAGATAAATTTCCGGCTGCCCGAGGATCGGGCCGGAAATGCCCGGCAACATATTCTGCAGGTGCTTGGCTGCGCTAACGCCACCCAGCGGGCCCGGCGAATTGCTGACAATGCCGACCGGCTTGCCGAGGAATGAGCTCTTGCCGTAAGGGCGCGATCCGACATCGATGGCGTTCTTCAACACACCGGGGATCGAACGATTATATTCGGGCGTGACGAACAGCACGCCGTTCGACTTCTGAAGCTTTTCGCGGAACGCCACCCAATCGGCCGGCGGCGCCGCTTCCAGATCCTGATTGAAAAACGAGATATCGTGCAAGGTCGTGACGTTCAGCTTCAGCGTGTCGGGCGCGAGCTTGGCCAGCGCATTGGCGATCTTGAGCGTAAAACTTTCTTTGCGAAGGCTGCCGACAATTGTGACAACATTATGCGGAGCGGCCATGGGGAGATCCTCTGCTGGAATGAAACCGGTTGCCTTGCACTAGCCGCACCCGCAAAAAGATGCAAGTGCATGAAATTGGATTTTGAAGGGGATCAAATCACCGGATTCCAGGCAATCGACGTCAGCCCGATATTTCCCGCCGACGCGTGCATCAGCCAGCCTTGTTCGGATTGATCAGATATTTTTCACCGGTGGCGCGCTTGGCGTAGACGGCGATGTGCGACAGCTGCAGCGCCTCCTGCAGCGACACCACCTGGGTGTAATGGCTGGCAAACGTCGTCTTGAGCTCGGCGACGACCCGCGCGCGCAGCTTTGCGCCCTCGGCCGATCCGATCTTTTGCAGGAACGGAAACAACAGCCAGCCGCCGACGCCCCAGGCCATGCCGAACGCCCGGTTCAGCTCGACCGGACGCGGGTCCAGGCTGCCATAGATATAGACCTGCTTGTGCACGCTCGATCCGTACCGGCTGTAAACCTTGGCGGTCTTGTTGGCCGATATCTCCATGCAGGTCAGGATCTGGCCGGCGAGCTTGCCGCCGCCGATCGCATCGAATGCCAGCGTGGCGCCGGTTTTGACCAGCGCATTAGTCAAATCATCCATGAACGTGGGCGCCGTGGAATCAACGATATACTTTGCGCCGATCTTGCGCAGGATGTCCGCCTGCTCCGGGCTGCGCACGATGTTGACGAGGCCGATGCCGTCCTTGATGCAGATCTTGTTGAGCATCTGACCGAGGTTGGAGGCGGCGGCGGTGTGCACCAGCGCTTTGTGGCCCTCGCGCCGCATGGTCTCGGTCATGCCGAGCGCGGTCAGCGGATTGACGAAGCACGAGGCGCCTTCGGCGGGCGTGATGCCGGCAGGCAGCGGCAGACATTCGCTCACCTTCAGGCAGCGGTACTGCGCATACATGGCGCCGCCGATCATGGCGACGGTCTTGCCCATCAGCGCCTTCGCCGCATCCGACGATCCGGTCTTGATCACCACGCCGGCGCCCTCGTTGCCGACCGGCATGGACTCATCGAGTCGACCCGCCATCGCCTTCATCGCGGCTTCCGGCACCTTCGCTGTGATCACCGGCGCGTCTTTGGTGCCGGAGGCTTTGGCTGTCGACATGTCGGCGGCGCCAACCAGGAGTCCGAGGTCGGACGGATTGATCGGCGAGGCCTCGACGCGGACCACGACTTCATCGGGACCGGGTTCAGGTGTTGGCACGCTGGCGAGAGATATTTCGAGTTCGCCGCTCTTCGTGATCAGCGAGCGAAGCTGAAGCCCGGTGTTGCTATCTGAACTCATGAGAAACCTCCCTGTATCGGCCCTGCCGAATTTGGCGGGGAGTGTTCTCACGTTGGCGGGGAAACGCAAGCCTCATGGCCATGCAGTATCTGGTTCACTCCCCGCCGCCGACCTTTGCGAAAACCGGGTCGCTTGCGTTAGGCTGTACGCTCCGCAGAAGGAGCATGCCGATGGGCCAAAGCGAGATCGATGCCGTTCGCGCCCTGCTGAGTTCAAAACCTCGTCCCGTAGGCTGGACGGCGCGGCGGCAGCGCATCGAAGAAGTCGGCTCCGCCTGGCCCGCCGCCAGCGATATCAGGTTTGAGCAGGTCGACATCGATGGATTTCCGGGAGAGTGGTCCATCGCACCCGGCAGCGATGCCTCACGCGTGCTGTTGTATTTTCACGGCGGCGGTTATTGCTCGGGCTCGATCCTCAGCCATCGCAGGCTGGTCACCGAGGCCGGCCGGGCAGCCAACGCACGAACGCTCGCGATCGAGTACCGTCTGGCGCCAGAACATCCCTTCCCTGCCGCGCTGGATGACGCATGGTCGGCATGGCGTTTCCTGCGCAAGCACGGCATCGCCGCCGAACATATCGCGGTCGGCGGAGACAGCGCGGGTGGCGGCCTGACCGTGGCGCTGATCAATCGGCTGCGCGGCGCCGGCGAGCAAATCCCGGGCTGCGCGTGGCTGATTTCGCCATGGACCGATCTGACATTGTCCGGCTCAACACTCGCCACCAAGGACGCAGTCGATCCGATCATCCACAAGGCGTATCTGGCCGAATTGGTCGAGGCCTATCTTCCATCCGATATGGACAGGAAAGATCCGCGGGTCTCCTCGCTCTATGCCGACCTCAGGGATTTTCCGCCGACGCTTATTCAGGTCGGCTCCTGCGAAACATTGCTCGCGGATTCCACGCGCTTTGCCGCCGCCGCAGGCGCGGCCAATGTCGCAGTTACACTCGAGATCTGGCCGGACATGATCCACGCCTGGCCGATGTGGAACGCCCATCTTGAGCCGGGCCGGCACGCGCTCTCAAACGCCGGCGAATTTATTCGCCGCCACCTCTAGATCTTTTCGGAAAACCGGTACCCACCCTCGGATCAAGTCCGAGGGCATGCTTTTCCGGATCATGCTTTAGACTGCTGCCGGCATGACGCCTCACGCCAGCGCCTTCAGCGCCGCTTTGCCCGCATATCTCGCCTGGCTGCCCAGCTCCTGCTCGATGCGCAGCGGTTGAATCTCCCTTTATTCGTCTTCTTGAATTGAAGCAGCTATCAAAGCTTCGTCGTGGTGCGATCGCCGAGGCCTGCCGCCCAGGTCGATGGCTTGCCCTCGAAGGCAGACTTGGCACGCTTGCCCAGCCAATAGGAATAGGCCGGCGGCACCAGACCGAAGTTGGGATCGGCGCCGAGCTTCTGTGCCGCGTCCATCGGCCAGTTGGGATTATACATGATCTCGCGGGCGAGCGCGGTCAGGTCGGCACGCCCTTCCTGCAGGATCGCTTCCGCCTGGTCAGCATGCACGATGTGACCCACCGCCATGGTCATGACGTCCGCTTCCTTGCGGATTCGTTCGGCATAAGGAACCTGGTAGCCGTATTTCCGGGCGCGAGCGCCGTCCATGGGCGAGTAGGCCAGCGTGCCTCCGGAGGAACAGTCGATCACATCGACGCCCTGCGCCTTGAGCAGCCGCGCCAGCCGAACGCTCTCGTCCGGCCCCCAGCCTGCATCGTCCTCGCACGAAAGCCGCATGAACAGCGGCTTGTCCGCCGGCCAGACCGCGCGCACGCACTCGGCGACCTCGATCGCAAATCGCATGCGGTTCAGCTCCGAGCCGCCATATTCATCGGTTCGCGTGTTGGCGACCGGCGACAGAAATTGGTGGATCAGATAGCCGTGGGCCGCGTGGATTTCGAGCACGTCGAAGCCGGTCGCGTTGGCGCGCGCGGCAGCCTCGCCCCACTTGACCGCCAGATCGCGCACCTCGTTATGCGACAGCGCGCGAGGCACCGGCGAGTGCTCGGTGTGGGGCACCGCGCTGGGCGCAACCAGTTCCCAGCCTTCCCAGTCAAAGATCTCCGGCTCGTCGCCACGCAGCGGCTTGCCGCCTTCCCAAGGGCGCGTCAGCCGCGCCTTGCGGCCGGAGTGACCGAGCTGGATGCCGGCAACCGCGCCATGAGTCTTGATGAAGGCTGCGCACCGCGCCAGCGCCGGAATAAACCCATCGTTCCAGAGCCCGGTATCACCGACCGTGCCGCAGCCATTGCGCGCCACCTTGGTGGATTCCATGATGACGAGCCCTGCGCCGCCCTGCGCGTACTTGCCGGCGTTGACGAGATGCCAATCGGTCGCAAAACCCTCGACCGCCGAATATTGATGCATCGGCGCCACGACGACACGGTTCTTGAGGCGCACGCCCCTGATCGTGAGCGGAGTAAACAGCATGGGTTGCGTCATGGCGTTTTGGTTTCCTCCGTGACCCGCATCAACAGCATTAGTCGGGCGCCCTGCCCTTCGTCTTATGCCAGCGCCTTCAGTGCGGCTTTGCCGGCATATTTCGCCTGGCTGCCCAGCTCCTGCTCGATCCGCAGCAGCTGATTGTATTTGGCGGTGCGATCCGAGCGCGCCAGCGAGCCGGTCTTGATCTGACCGCAATTGGTGGCGACCGCGAGATCGGCGATGGTGGAGTCCTCGGTCTCGCCGGAACGATGCGACATCACGGCGGTGTAGCCGGCCTTGTAGGCCATCTCGACCGCGCTCAGCGTCTCCGTCAGCGTGCCGATCTGGTTGACCTTGATCAGAATGGAATTGGCG
>DATHHQ010000102.1:0-9907 GCA_035490095.1 Bradyrhizobium sp. | reverse complement strand
AAATCGTCGCTGTCGGGCACCCGCCGCCGTTTGGTATTCGGACGCAACCGCGCCATCATCCGGCTCAGCACCGGCGCGGGCTTGGCCTGCTGGTCTTCCAGCTTCGCGCACAGGATCGCGGTGAGGTCGCCGACGTCCTTGGCGACCAGGAAGTAGTGCTTCATGAAGCGTTCGACATCCTGCATGCCGGGATGCGAGGTATAGCCGAGCCTGATCGCGATCTCGCGCTGCATGTCGAACGACAGCCGCTCTTCGGCGCGGCCCGAGAAGAAATGGATATTGCAGCGGACCGACCACAGGAAATCGGCGCAGCGGCGGAAGGTGCGGTATTCCTGCGCGTCGAACACGCCGCGTTCGAGCAGCTCATCGGTCTCGCGCACGCGGTAGACATATTTCGCGATCCAGAACAGCGTATGCAAATCGCGCAAGCCGCCCTTGCCGTCCTTGACGTTGGGCTCGACCAGATAGCGCGATTGCCCGGCGCGGCGGTGTCGTTCCTCGCGCTCGGCGAGCTTGGCGGTGACGAATTCGGCCGCGGTGCCCTGCACCACCTCCTTGTCGAACCGCTCCACCAGTTCATCATAGAGCGGCCGATCCCCGGTCAGGAACCGGGTCTCGAGGATCGCGGTGCGGATGGTCATGTCGCCGCGCGCCTGCCGGATCGATTCATCGACCGAGCGCGTTGCGTGGCCGACCTTCAGGCCCATGTCCCACAGGCAATACAGAATGGCCTCGGCGACCTGCTCGCCCCAGGCGGTTTGCTTGTAGGGCAGGATGAACAACAGATCGATATCGGACTCCGGCGCCATCAGTCCGCGGCCATAGCCGCCGGTGGCGACGACGGCCATGCGCTCGGCGCCCGTGGGGATCGGCGAGCGATAGAGATGACGCGTGGCGGCGGCGTAGAGAATGCGGATGATTTCGTCCTGGACGAAACACAACCGTTCGGCGCAGCGCCGTCCGTGGCGATCTTGCAGCAGCACCGCCTGCGCCACCGCGCGGGCCTGGATCATCTCGGCCTTCAGCAGCTGCGCCATGGCGGCGCGGAAAACATCCTCGCGTCCGGAGTGGGTCGCAGCGAGCGCGTCGACCGCGGCGGTGATCCTCGCGGTATCGAAACGTTCGTCAGCTGCGGGCCGGGGGGGTGTCACGACGCTGTCCATGGCCTATCCCGATATCGGACGCCGCCGACCCTGTCACGGGAACATTCCCGACGATGACAGAAGGTCCATGCTGCATTCCCGCGGCTTTGAGCAAAGCTGTTCTCATCGGGAAGCGTTAGACGTACGTATTTTCTGGTTGACGTGTTCATTTAACTCATTGAAATAAAAGAGCGTTTTTAAAGCGCGCAGGGTGCTGCGCCGGCAAGAGAATCCGGTCGCGCCGTGGCTTCGCTGCGATCCGCTTTTGATCATTCCACTGCCATGGAGATAACAACGATGCCCAAGATTTCACGGCGTGCCTTGGCTGCGATCATTGCCGTCGCGGCGTTGTTGCCCGGTGGCGCCTACGCGGCCGAGGCGCTCAAGGAAATCCACATCGATTGGGCGACCTACAATCCGGTGTCGATGATCCTGAAGCAAAAGGGATTGCTCGAAAAGGAATTCGCCAAGGACGGTATCGGCATCGTCTGGGTGCAATCGGCCGGCTCCAACAAGGCGCTCGAGTTCCTCAACGCCGGATCGATCGATTTCGGTTCGAGCGCCGGTTCCGCGGCGCTGGTCGCCAGGATCAACGGCAATCCGATCAAGTCGATCTACGTCTATTCGCGCCCGGAATGGACGGCTCTGGTGACGGCCAAAGATTCGAAGATCGCAACCGTCGCCGACCTCAAGGGCAAGCGGGTCGCGGTGACCCGCGGCACCGATCCGCACATCTTCCTGGTGCGCGCGCTGCTCGACGCGGGCCTCAGCGAAAAAGACATCACGCCGGTGCTGCTGCAGCACGCCGACGGCAAGACCGCGCTGATCCGCGGCGACGTCGACGCCTGGGCGGGTCTCGATCCGATGATGGCACAGGCGGAAGTGGAGGAGGGCGCCAGGCTGTTCTTCCGCAAGCCCGACGCCAATACCTGGGGCATCCTCAATGTGCGCGAGCAGTTCCTGAAGGATTATCCGGACGTGGTTCGCCGCGTGCTCGCCACTTACGAGGAGGCGCGCAAATATTCGGTGGCGAATTACGACGACCTGAAGAAGACCTTCATCGCCATCACCAAATTGCCGGACGCGGTGGTCGACAAGCAGCTCAAGGAGCGCACCGAACTGACCCATAGCCGGATCGGCGCGCCGCAGCGCGAGTCGATGCTGGCGGCGGGACTGGCGCTGCAGCAGGCCAGCGTGATCGACGCCAAGGTCGACGTCAAGGCAACGCTCGACGGCCTGATCGACGACCAGGTTCCGCTGCCGACGAATTGAGAACTTACCCTCCCCTGGAGGGGGAGGGTCGACGCGAATGAAATGAGCGGCGGGGTGGGGTGAAGTGTTCATCCGAAGAAGTCACCCCACCCCGTCTCGCATCGTGCTTCGCGCGATGCGAGCCGACCCTCCCCCTCCAGGGGGGTGGAGCAACTTGCATTCATGCTCGAGAAGCGTCTTGCTATGGCCATGACCGTTGAACTGCCCGCGCTTGAACAAGCCGACACGATGGCGCCGCATGCGTCGTCCGGGCGGCTGCGCCGCCTGGCGCGGCCGGCGCTGGGACTGCTGCTGCCGGTTGGCCTCGCGTTGGCCTGGGAGATCATCGTCCGGCTCGGCCTGTCCAGCGGACGGCTGGTGCCGCCACCGACCAAACTGTTCGCCACCATTGTCGAACTGGCGCGCAGCGGCGAGCTCGCGCGCCATATCATGGCGACACTGACGCGCGTGGTCGCCGGCTTCGGCCTCGGCGTGATAGCCGGCACCGTGCTCGGCGCCATCTCGGGCTACTGGGGTTTGGCGCGCCGGCTGCTCGATCCCACCGTGCAGGCGCTGCGCGCGATCCCGTCGATCGCCTGGGTGCCGCTGTTCATCCTGTGGCTCGGCATTTTCGAGACCTCGAAAATCGCGCTGATCGCGGTCGGGGTATTTTTCCCGGTCTATCTCGGCGTCATGGGCGCGATCCTCTCGGTCGATCGCAAGATCGTCGAAGTCGGCCGCACCTTCCGCCTCTCCGGACCGGCGATGATCCGGCGCATCCTGCTGCCGGCGGTGTTGCCAGCCTATGTCGTCGCCCTGAGGGTGGGCCTCGGGCTGGGCTGGATGTTCGTGGTCGCCGCCGAGTTCATGGGCGCGTCGGAAGGGCTCGGCTATCTCCTGATCGACGGCCAGCAGCTCGGCAAGCCCGCGCAGATTCTGGCGGCGATCGTGATCTTCGCCATTCTCGGCAAGACCACCGATTGGCTGATCGAACTCGGCGCAGCACCGCTGTTGCGCTGGCAGGACGCGTTCGGCCGCCAGGGCGGAGCGGCCTGATGCTGGTGCTCGACCGCCTGGGCAAAATCTATCCCAACGGCGTCAATGCGCTGGAGCGTTTTTCTGCCGAGATCAGGTTGGGGGAGATCGTCGCCATTATCGGCGGCTCCGGTTGCGGAAAGTCGACGCTGCTGCGCGCCATCGCCGGCCTCGACCGCGCCACGACGGGCACCGTAACGCTCGATGAGACGGCGATCACCGGCCCGCATGCGAAAATCGGCATCATCTTTCAGGAGCCGCGGCTATTGCCCTGGCTCAGTGTCGCCGACAACATCGGTTTCGGCCTGTCGGAAGCCCCAAGCCAGGTTCGCCGCGAGAAGGTCGCACGCGCGCTGGCGCGGGTCGGTCTTACCGACAAGGCCAATGCCTGGCCGCGCGAACTGTCCGGCGGACAGGCGCAGCGGGTGGCGATCGCCCGTGCGCTGGTGCCGCAGCCGGAAGTGCTGCTGCTGGACGAGCCGTTCTCCGCGCTCGATGCGTTCACGCGGCGGGATTTGCAGGATCATCTGCTCGACCTCTGGGCCGATACGCGGCCGACCCTGGTGCTGGTCACGCACGACGTCGACGAAGCCGTGGTGCTGGCCGACCGCGTTCTGGTGATGCGGCCGCGGCCGGGCCGCCTGTTCGGCGAGATCAGGATCAATCTGGCGCGTCCGCGCGACCGCAATTCGCCGTTGTTCGACAATTTCAAGCGCCGCGTGCTGACCGCGCTGGATCGCTCGCTCGACCGCAGCGTGCCCGATGCCGCGGCGAAATCGAACGCCGGCGAAGCGATGTGGTGGTGACATCTGCCCTCCGACCCGTTACATCCGACGCGCAATTTATTCTGGAGAACAAAAAATGGACGCCGCTGAACTCCGCGCCACGCAGGCTCCGATCAAGGATCGCTACAAAACCGATCCAAAAACCGCCATGATCACCCTGAAAGCCAAAGGCTCGATCGAGAACGAGGGCATCGCCTGCAAGGTCGAGACCGGCCGCGCCCTGGCGGTCGCCGGGCTGCATCCGGCCACCGGAGGTTCCGGACTTGAATTATGCTCCGGCGACATGCTGCTGGAAGCGCTGGTCGCCTGCGCCGGCGTGACGTTGAAGTCGGTGGCGACCGCGATCGAGGTGCCGCTGAAGACCGGCCTCGTGACCGCCGAGGGCGATCTCGATTTCCGTGGCACGCTCGGCGTCGACAAGGAGGCCCCGGTCGGCTTCGCGGAAGTCCGTCTCCGTTTCGACGTCGATACGTCAGCGCCGCAGGACAAGCTCGATCTGCTCTTAAAACTCACCGAACGCTATTGCGTGGTCTACCAGACCATCAAGAACGGCCCCAAGGTGTCGGTGACGATGCATCGGGTGTGATCGCACAATCCATCGTCGTCCCGGCGAACGCCGGGACCCATACTCCCTGTCCTCTCGTTTGCGCCTCGGTCCCTCAACCGATGCTTTTCTGACGCCGCCGCCTAAATCGTGAATACGGTGGCTATGGGTCCCGGCGTTCGCCGGGACGACGGCTAGGCCCAATGTCCCCCGACCTCGCTTTCATCCTGACGCTCGCACTGCGCATGGCAGTCACCGCCGCGTTCGTGGTTTCGGCTTCTGTGATCACCGAGCGCTCAGGGCCGGTGATCGGCGCGCTGGTTGCGACCTTGCCGATTTCTGCAGGCCCCTCTTACGTTTTTCTCGCGCTCGATCACAATGCGGCGTTCATCGCCGAAGGCGCGCTGGCGAGCCTGCCGATCAACGCCGCAACGATCTTCCTCGGTCTGACCTACGTCGTGCTGGCGCAGCGCCAGAGCGCCGTTGTCAGTTGTCTGAGCGCGGTCGCCGTGTGGATCGCGTTGGCGTCAGTGATACGAACGATCCACTGGTCGCTTGCCGGCGGCCTGATCGCGAATGCCGTTGCTTTTGCGATCTGCGTGCCGCTGCTGCGGCGCTTCCGCAACGTCAAGATGCCGCTGATCACGCGCCGCTGGTTCGATATCCCGCTGCGCGCGTCGCTGGTTGCGACATTGGTGGCGACGGTGGTCACGCTGTCGGGCTGGGTTGGCCCGACCGTGAGCGGCATCATTGCGCTGTTCCCGGTGGTGTTCACCAGCATGATGCTGATTTTGCATCCGCGCATTGGCGGCCCGGCGACCGCCGCGGTGCTCGCGAACAGCGGCTGGGGCTTGATGGGACTGGGCATCGCGATTGCCGTACTGCATGTCGTCGCACTTCGGTTCGGCTCGGCGGTCGGCCTCAGTCTGGCGCTGGCCACCTGCGTGAGCTGGAATCTCGGGCTGTGGTGGAATGGGCGGAGGAAACGCGTGCGCTGAGAAGGTCGTCCTCATGGTGAGGAGCGCGTCTTCGCGCGTCTCGAACCATGCGGCCCCGTTGTGGTGCATCCTTCGAGACGCCGCTTCGCGGCTCCTCAGGATGAGGAGCAGTTACAACTTCGGCAGTTTCGCCTTCAACGCATACAGCGCTTCCAGCGCGTCGCGCGGTGACATTTCGTCGGGGTGCAGGGCGTTCAGCGCTTCGATCAGCTTTTCCGCCTCGCTCGGCGGCGCCGCCTCGGCCGCGGCGCGTGACGGCACCGCGAACAGCGGCAGATCGTCGGCCAAAGCGCGGGCGGTCTGGCCGCGGTCCTGCGCCTCGAGCTTTGCCAGCACCGATTTGGCGCGGGCAATCACTGGCGCGGGCAACCCTGCGAGCTTTGCCACCTGGATGCCGTAGGAGCGGTCGGCCGAACCCGGCAGCACTTCATGCAGGAACACGACGTCGCCCTGCCATTCCTTGACCCGCACGGTGGCGTTGAACAGCCGCGGCAGTTTTGCCGACAGCGCGGTGAGTTCGTGGTAGTGCGTGGCGAACAGCGCGCGGCAGCGATTGGCTTCATGCAGATGCTCGATCGCGGCCCATGCGATCGACAGGCCGTCGAAGGTCGCGGTGCCACGGCCGATCTCGTCGAGAATGACCAGCGAGCGCTCGCTGGCCTGATTGAGAATGACCGCGGTCTCCACCATCTCCACCATGAAAGTGGAGCGGCCGCGCGCCAGGTCGTCGGCGGCACCGACGCGAGAGAACAACCGGTCGACAATGCCGATCCGCGCCCGCGTCGCCGGCACGAAGCTGCCGATCTGCGCCAGCAGCGCGATCAGGGCGTTCTGGCGCAGGAAGGTCGATTTGCCCGCCATGTTCGGGCCGGTGATCAGCCAGATCTGGCCTGACTTCTGTGCCGGCCCCGGCGAGAGATCGCAGGCATTGGCGATGAACGGCTGACCGTCGCGCTTCAGCGCCTGTTCGACCACCGGATGCCGGCCGCCCTCGATGGCGAAGCCGAGCGAGGCATCGACCTCCGGCCGCACATAATTGTCGTCGACCGCGAGTTTTGCCAGCGCGGTTGCGACGTCGAGCAGCGCGAAGGCATGTGCCGCGGCGCGCAGATCCTCGCTGGCGGCGGCAACCATGGCGCAAAGCCGTTCGAAGATCTCGAGCTCCAGCCCGAGCGCGCGGTCGCCGGCGTTGGCAATCTTGGCTTCGATCTCGCCGAGTTCGGCCGAGGTGAAGCGGGTCTGGCCGGCCAGCGTCTGGCGATGGATGAAGGTCGCATTCAGCGGCGGCGTCATCAGCTTGTCGCCATGCTGTGCCGTCACCTCGACGAAATAACCCAGCACATTGTTGTGGCGGATCTTCAGGCCCTTGACGGCGGTCGCATCGGCGTAGCGCGCCTGCATGGAGGCGACGACGAGGCGCGAGGCGTCGCGCAGATTGCGGGTCTCGTCGAGGGCAGCCTCATAGCCTTCGCGAACGAAACCGCCGTCGCGTTTGATCAGCGGCAGTTGCTCCGCCAGCGCGCGTTCGAATTCGCGCGCCAGTTCGCGCGGCGGGCGACGGAGCGCCTCCATCACAGTGACGATGTCCTGCGGCGGCTGTTCAAGCGCTGCAAGCCGCGCCAGCGCCTGGTCGGCGGCGAGGATGCCGTCGCGCAGGCCGGCAAGATCGCGCGGACCGCCGCGTCCCACCGACAGTCGCGCCAGCGCGCGCGACATGTCGGGTGCCGCGCGCAGCGTGGTCCGGATATCGTCGCGCACGGCAGTGTCCGCCACGAAGGTTGCGATCGCATCCAATCGCCGCGCAATCGCGGCGCTGTCGGTGAGCGGCGCCGCCAGCCTTTGCGCGAGCAGGCGTGATCCGGCAGGGGTCGCGGTGCAGTCGATGGCATCCAGCAGCGATCCGCGCCGCTCGCCGGCGAGCGTCCGGGTCAGCTCGAGATTGGCGCGGGTGGCCGGGTCGATCGCCATGGTGGTGCCGGCGGCCTCGCGCGAAGGCGGCGACAGCGGCGGACGCTTGCCGACTTGTGTGCGGTCGATGTAGGTGACGGCCGCGGCCGCGGCGGTGGCTTCAAGCCGCGACATCGCGCTGAGGCCGTCCATGGTGGCGACCGCGAAATAATCGCACAGCCGCCGCTCGGCGGTGGCGCTGTCGAAGACATCGCGGGTCAGCGGCGTCACCGCCGGCAGCTCGCGCAGCAATGGTCCCAACTCGGCATCGCCATAGAGCGCGTCGGTGACGATGACCTCGTTGGGATTGACGCGCGACAGCGTCGCGGCGAGTTCGCCGGTCGAGCATTCGGTGACGATGAATTCCGCGGTGGAAATGTCGATCCAGGCGAGCCCAATACGGTCGCCGCCGCTTGATGCCCGCGCCCGGGCGATCGCCAGCAGATAATTGTTGGTCCGGGCGTCCAGCAACGTGTCTTCGGTGAGCGTGCCCGGCGTCACCAGCCGCACCACGTCGCGGCGCACCACGCTCTTGTTGCCGCGCGCCCGCGCCGCTGCCGGATCCTCCGTCTGTTCGCAGACCGCGACGCGATGTCCGGCTTCGATCAGGCGATGCAGATAATCCTCGGAGCGCTCCACGGGCACGCCGCACATCGGAATATCCAGGCCCTGATGCTTGCCGCGCTTGGTCAGCACGATACCGAGCGTGCGCGAGGCGATTTCGGCGTCCTCGAAGAACAGCTCGTAGAAATCGCCCATCCGGTAGAACAGCAGCAGCCCGGGATGGCCGGCCTTGATCTCGAGGTATTGTTCCATCATCGGCGTGACCCGCGCCGCCGCTTCAGTGGCCGGCGCGTCCGATGGTACGGGAACGGATTGCTGGATCGTCATTGCGGCGCAAACTACAAAATTTTGCCGCCCGATCCTATCGGTTTGCCACCGCCATACGTGTTTTCCACCTCCCCTGTGGCTCACCACAACCATTCCGAAGCTAAGAGCATAACGGACCTCCCGCGAAAGCGCTGCTGGCGCGTTAGCGGTCAATTGACCTGCCGTGCAGCCGCTCCTAAAACTCGCCATCAAGTGGAGCCGGGTAGCCACGGAACACGCGGCGTTCAGGGAGAGATTCGATGGGTGATGTATTTGTGTGCGATGCCGTGCGGACCCCGATCGGGCGTTTCGGCGGTTCGCTGGCCAAGGTCCGCGCCGACGATCTGGCGGCGGCCCCGATCAAGGCGCTGATGGCGCGGCATCCCAAGCTCGACTGGTCCGCGGTCGATGAAGTCTATTTCGGCTGCGCCAACCAGGCTGGCGAGGACAACCGCAACGTGGCGCGGATGGCGCTGTTGCTGGCCGGCCTGCCGGAATCGGTTCCCGGCCTTACGCTTAATCGTCTCTGTGCTTCGGGACTGGACGCCGTTGGCGCGGCGGGGCGCGCGATCCGCGCCGGCGAGATCGATTTTGCCATCGCCGGCGGCGTCGAATCGATGACGCGGGCGCCGTTCGTGATGGGCAAGGCGCCGGAGGCGTTTGCGCGCTCGGCCGAAATCTACGACACCACCATCGGCTGGCGTTTCATCAATCCGCTGATGAAGGCGCAATATGGCGTCGATGCGATGCCCGAGACCGGCGAAAATGTCGCCGAGGAGTTTCAAGTGTCGCGCGCCGATCAGGACGCCTTCGCGATCCGCTCGCAGCAGCGGGCAGGGGCCGCGATTGCCTCGGGCTATTTCGCCGAAGAAATCACCCCGATCTCGTTGCCCGGCGGCAAGGCCGGTCCGATCACAGTCGACAAGGATGAGCATCCGCGCCCCGAGACCACGCTCGAAGGTTTGTCAAAACTGAAGCCGATCGTGCGCAATCCCGGCACCGTGACCGCGGGCAATGCATCCGGCGTCAATGACGGTGCGGCGGCGATGATCCTGGCTTCCGAAGCCGCGGTGAAGAAGCACGGCCTCACCCCGCGGGCGCGGATTTTGGGCCTCGCTTCGGCCGCGGTGCCGCCGCGTATCATGGGCATCGGCCCGGTGCCGGCGACGCGCAAGCTGATGGAGCGGCTGGGCTTGAAAATAACCGATTTCGATTTGATCGAGCTCAATGAAGCCTTTGCCAGCCAGGGAATAGCCTGCCTGCGCCAACTCGGCGTCAAGGACGATGCCGATTTCGTCAACCCGCATGGCGGCGCCATCGCGCTCGGTCATCCCC
>DATHHQ010000101.1:0-4355 GCA_035490095.1 Bradyrhizobium sp. | reverse complement strand
CAATCATTCGACAGCCATCTTCATTAAAGCCATGTGCGTCTATCCCGCATGCTTCCATCGGATTTTGTCAGCCGTGACCGTAACCGCCACGCTATCCAGACCAAATAGGCATCGCCGAACAAGATCAGCAGCCACGAAGACGGGCTTAGCTGTGGAACAACGTCGAAAAGGTCAAAATACAGCGGTTCAGTCAGGGCGGATATTCCTGCAACAGGATGCTGATGCATGAAGCATATCAGGGACACAACGCCCGCCAGGACGAGCGCGATAATAAATTGCGTAAACAATACGACAAAAATATAGGAAAATTTCGATATCGAGGCTTCGAGCACGAGCGCGTCGCGGCGCACGACCGATGCGGTGAACAGGGTCTGTTCTATCGCGTGATCTCCCATTTCGACCGCATCGATGACGCCAGTGGCCACTCTCGCGGGCCCATTGACGACGAACCGCTCCAGCCGCCGCCGGTCGTAACCCCGAAAATAACGTTTGGCGATCTTCGAGTAATTGACGTCCGGAACCAGGTGGATGATCGAGGCGTCGAGCGTGTGCTCGGCGCGGCGAATTCGAAGAAACGACCAGTCAGGCGTAACCTCGGCGGAGGCAAGGATCTGAAGCAGCTTGGTCGATACCATCGAGATCGACCGGTCGTGAAATGGCAACGCACTGGCATGGGTGCGAAGCGACCAGTTACGCAGGACGCGGATCAATTCGGTGCGGAGCGGATCCAGATTGTCGATCGGCACGTTATCGCCGAGAAGCAGCAAGGCATCGGCAGCCTTGGCAAAGTCCAGTTCCCCAACCGAGCGCAGGAAGAGATGATAACGACCGAGGAATTCCTTGTCGGTAAACCCAACGGCCCCGAGATCAATGAGCGCCGCGCGGTTGTTTCGCAGCAGCATGATGTTACCGGGATGAAGATCGCCGTGATAAAGATTATCCTCGAAGATCTGCCGGAGTAGCGAAAAAAGCAGCCGGTGACCGATGCGATCCGGATCGATGTCGTTTTCTTCCCGCCAGGCCGCTACCCGGGCGGGATCTTTGCCGAGCATATTTATGTAATCGCTCATCAGCACGCCGCGCAGCAGTTCAGTGACGAGAACTCGTTTGGTACAGACCGCCTTGAAAACCTCGGGAACGTATACCCGGTGCTTTTTGAGCGTGCGGGCTATCCGGCTGATGGTTGACGCCTCATAACGGAAATCGATTTCCTCCAGCATGATCTGCTGAAGTTCTTTTTTCATCGCGTTCCAGTGGAGGAAGGATGCGATGCCAAACGTCTCCAGAACCCACACGATCCTGCCGAGAAGCTTCATCTCGCTTTCGATCTGGCCCTCGATTTCCGGTCTTCGCACCTTGACCGCCACCTCGACTCCGTTGTCGAGCAAACGCGCCCGGTGCACCTGTGCCGTCGATGCGGCGGCAAACGGTTCGGGGTCAAATTCGCTGAAGAAATTTTCGATGGCGCCGCCTAAATCCTCCTCCACCGTGGCTCGTGCCTTCGCGGCGAGAAAGCCGTGCGCATGATCCTGGAGCCGAGACAGCTCTGCCCAAAATTCATTTGAGAAGAGATCGACGCGCAACGAAAGGAGCTGGCCGACCTTGATCCACATGCCGCCGAGCTGCTCCAGCCGCCGCCGCGTCTCCAGTCCGGCCTTTTTCGGATCATATCGGCGCGATAGCCGCCACCACCCCAATCGCACGACCAGTCCAAGCAGCACGATCACGATTCGAAGGCTGCGGAAGTGCAGGGACGGATCAGGAGCCGTAATAACAATAGCCGGCCACTCATCGCTGCGGATGAGCGGCGTCGGTACCAGATCTTCAGGTAACATTCACGGCATCCGGTGCTTGAAAAAAGTTTAATATCAGTGTTGCATATAGTCAATGCTTCTACCTACCCGCGAGCAGAGCAAGGTATGGTATCCTTGTCTGATCGGCGGGGTTGGATACTCGCGTAGTGTGGGAGGGCGCTGATGGCAGTCGGCTTGGTATCCCTGCGTACCCATTCGCGGCGGCTGGTTGCCGCAACCGTGGTAATCGCGCTGTTCGTGCTTATGAAGCAGCCGCAGCAGCCCGAGGCTGCACTGGCGGCGCCGCGCTTCCACTTCTCGCGGGCATCGCTGGCGGATGTGCCGGGCCCGGAAATCAGAAAAGTCAGGCGCGTACAGGCGGAATTCAAGGCGGTCGACAATTTCATGTCGAGCATTGGCGCTGCCATCGCAATCAACGATCTCGACGGAGACGGGTTATCGAACGACATTTGCCTTGTCGATACCCGCACCGATCAGGTCATCATCCAGCCGGCGCCCGGGACAGGGACGCGCTACGCTCCTTTCGCCCTCAGCATGTCACCGGAACTATTCGACCGGAACAAGATGGCGCCCTATGGCTGCCTCCCCGCCGACTTCAACGAAGACGGACACGTCGATTTGCTGGTTTCCTTCACCGGCCGCTCACCGATCCTGTTTCTGTGGCGGGGCCCCGGCGACTATCTTGCGCGTCCTCTGCCGGTCGATGGCCGGAATTGGTTCACAACGACCGTCAACACCGCCGACCTCGACGGCGACGGCCATCTGGATCTCATCATCGGAAATTATGCAGCATCTACCGCGAACGTCTACGACGAACGCGATGGTGGCACTATCGAAACCCCGCACTCGTTCAGCCGAGCCACCAACGGCGGCGGAATTCACATTTTTCTTTTCGCGGGCGCAACCGGCGGATCGGACCCCGACGTCCGCTGGATAGACGCTACCGACGCCGTGCCGGAGCCGGCGCGCCACGGCTGGGTGCTGGCGACCGGTGCGCAGGATCTCGACGGAGATTTGCTCCCCGAACTCTATATCGCCAACGACTTCGGTCCCGATCGGCTGCTGCATAACCGGTCGAAGCCCGGTCACCTCAGCTTTGCCCTGCTGGAAGGAGAAAGCGGCTTTACGATTCCGTCCTCTCTCGTGCTGGGGCGCGATTCATTCAAGGGCATGGGCGTCGATTTCGGCGATCTCAATGGCGATGGATTCCCCGACATCTACGTCAGTAACATCACCGATCCGATGGGCCTGCTCGAGAGCCAGTTCGCCTTTGTCAGCACCGGCCAGATCGAGCGCATGAAAGATGGCGTCGCACCCTACGTCGAGCAGAGCGAAGCCCTGGGTCTCGCGCGCAGCGCATGGTGCTGGGATACGCGGCTCGACGATTTCGACAATGACGGCGTACTCGAAGCGCTCCAGGCCTGCCGGTTCGTCGTCGGTACGGTAAGCCGATGGCCGGAATTTCAGGAGCTAGCGCTCTCGAACGATGGTGTCACCTATCACCCGCGTTGGAGTTGGCCTGCACTGAAGCTGGGGGACGACCTTGGAGGACGCGGGCACAACCATTTCTTCGCCGCGGTCAAAGGAAAATACGTGGATATCTCCCGCCAAATCGGATTTGGCGAGGAATACGCCAGCCGCGGGATCGCAACCGCGGATGTTGATGGCGACGGCGCGCTCGACGTTGTGGTCGCCAACATGTGGGGGCCGTCAACATACTACCACAACGACTGCAAGACCTGCGGCGGGTTCCTTGGGCTGCACCTGATGTTGCCGCTGCAGCCCGACCTCGTCAAAAAAACCGATGTGCGGGCCGGCCACCCCGGCAAGGATGCTTCCGGCCGAGCCGCCATCGGTGCGCAGGCTGTGGTGACGCTACCGGATGGACGCAAGCTCATCAGGCAGGTTGACGGCGGTAACGGCCATAGCGGCAAGCGCAGCCCGGATCTCCATTTTGGACTCGGAGACGTCACTGGACCGGTCAAGGTTGATTTGCGATGGCGGAATCCCGACGGCGTTGCGCGGTCGGAAAGCTTCACGCTGGCGCCAGGCTGGCACACCGTACAACTCTCCTGGACGCGCTGAGGGGTGGACATGACAAAAGCAGCACCGGTCGATCTCCGATTACCAGCACTGCGGCGCTTCGCGATCGCGATCACGGTCGTCAACTTGCTCGGCCATCTCTGGTTCGGCTTCGAGCAATCGTGGGCGCAAATGTTCACGGCGCTTTTCACCGCCTACGCATTGGAAATCGGCTTTGAATTTCTTGATGCCTGGGCGGTGAACCGGCCGACGCGCTTTGGCGCGCGCTTCCGGGACTGGGTCGATTTCATGTTGCCGGCTCACATCACGGGTCTTGCGATCGGCATGCTGCTGTATGCCGGCGACCGGCTGTTGCCCTTTATGTTCGCTGCCGCCGTGGGCATCGGATCAAAGGCGATCTTTACCGCGCCGGTTGGCCGTTCGCGCCGTCATTTCCTCAACCCATCCAATGCCGGGTTGGCGATAAGCTTCATGCTCTTCACCGAATCGGTGCAGGTC
>DATHHQ010000100.1:0-2405 GCA_035490095.1 Bradyrhizobium sp. | reverse complement strand
TCGATCAGCGAATTCTGGGTCTCCCGCAGATTGCGCAACGCCGCTTCAGCGGCATCCTTGGCCTTGCGCATCTCCAATTCGCCGCGCTTGCGCTCGCCAATGTCGAGCGCGACGGTGACGATGTTCTCGATCTCGCCGTCGATGTCGAGCAGCGGAAGCTTGTTCACCAGCCATTGCCGCATATGGCCGGAGGCGTCCATATATTCCTCTTCGTAGAATCCGAGCCCCCTGCCCGCCGCCAGCACCTGCTTGTCGTTCGCATCGGTCTTCTTCGCGCCGTAGCGCGACATCAGCTCGGACGTGGTGCGACCGATCGCTTCCCCCGGCTCCACGCCGAAGATGCCGGCCATGTAGCGGTTCATCAGCACGTAGCGGAGCTGCTTGTTCTTGACGTTGATCACCGCCGGCACGGTGTCGATCACCTGCTGCAGCAGTCGCCGGCCTTCGGCAATGGCATCCTCGGCGCGCTTCTGATCCGTGATGTCGCGCACCGTGCCTTCGTAGCGGATGACCTCGCCGGCCTCATTGCGAACCACCGTCGCGCTGTCCGACAGCCAGAGGATCGAGCCGTCGCGGGCGCGCACCTGATATTCGAACTCGCGCACCACGCCGTCGCGCCGCATCAGCGACTGGTACTGGTCGCGGGCCGCCGCATGAACGTAGACCGTCTCCGCAATGTCGCCGATGCCGCTGATCAAACCCTGCGGCGCCTCGTATCCCATGATCCTCGCCAGCGCCGGATTGGCGTTGAGCAGCGCGCCGCCGGGCGTCGTCACATAAATGCCGTCGACCGAGCCCTCGAACAGCTTGCGGTAGCTTTCCTCGGCCAGGCGCTGCTCGGCCAAAGCGTGCACCGCCGCCTCGCGCGCGGCGTCCGCATCGACGAGTGTGCGGCGGAACACTTCGGCGGCACGGGCGATATCGCCGATCTCGTTATTGACGTCGATCGCGGGAATCGACGTCGCCTTCTCGCCTCCCGCCAGCGCGCGGATCGAGCTTGCGATGTGCGCGAGCGGGCGGACGGTCCGCCGCACCACGAAGAGGGCCGCAAAAAGTCCGATAAAAACGCCGGCGGTGCCAAGCGCGATGCTCTGCCATTTTGCTTCGGTCAGCGTCCGCGCAAAATCGCGGGACAGCACATGACCGCGGCGCGCGCTGACCCGTCGCAGCAGTTCGGTGACCTGCCCGATCAGGCGTCCCTCGGAGCCGAGAACCTCCCTGTCGATATCCGCGATCTGACGTTCGCGGACCGATATGGCGATGATGGCTTCGGCGTAGTCGTCGACGGCGGTGCGAAGCCTGGGATTTGCGATCGTCAACGCCCGCATGCTTTGAGCTGCCTGCTCGGCGGCGGACGGATTGTGCGCCAGCAGTGCCGAGGCGATACGGCTTTGCGTTTGAAACAATGTCGCCGCGATCACCGGATCGGGGGTGTCCGCGATCGCCGCATCGAACTGTTCGCGCAGCGGCGGCAGCCCGACGATCAGTTCGGCGCGGCGCGTGATCAGCGCCGAGATGCGCTCGATACCGCTGCGATAGGTCGACAGCCGTGCCGTGACGCCGTCGATCATATCCTGCTGCTCGGGGGCCAGCTCCAGGCGGGTCTTCTTCAGAATTTCACTCAGCGAGGCGGCGGCTCCCCCGACCTCGTTGGATCGCGCGCCCGGATCGGTCACGAAGTCCCGGGCGGCGAGCCGCAATTCGTTCATCCGGCGATCGATGTCTTCGGCCAGGTCGCCGACGCTCTGCAGCCGCTGCAATTCGGCAAACGTCGAATCGATATGGCGGATGGCGATGACGCTGGCGATGCTGGTGATCATGATCACGGCCAGCACCAGCAAAAACCCGCCGAATGTCAGCTGACCGATCGACAGCGAGAACGATCGTATCCTTTGGACGATGGCGGCAATAGGCATGAGTATAGGGACCGGCTCCAGACAATCCTTTTATATACGCCGGAATGAGCCCCAAGGGGAACATAGCCCGCAACATCATGACACCGGCGGCGCAGGCCGGATGGCGCCGGCCGGAAGGCGATCTTAGGGTTACCTCTGGCCAATCACTCAACTGTTCCGGGCTCAATCCGCCGTGATGCCGGCTTCCTTGACGACCTTCGCCCACAACGCGACATCGGCCTTGATGATGTCGGCGAACTGCTGGAGCGGCGCGCTCTTCGGCTCGCATCCGGCGATGTCGAGCTTTTGCTGCACGTCCGCGGTCGCCAGTGCGGCCTCCAGCGCCTTGCTGATGCGTTCGACGATCGGCTGAGGCGTGGCTGCCGGCACGACGACGCCGAACCACGGCGTTACCTGGGCCTCGGGAAAGCCCTGCTCGGCCATGGTCGGCGCATCCGGGAAATATTTCGAGCGGCCATCGTTGACCGCGCCGATGATCCGGATGGCGCC
>DATHHQ010000099.1:0-7190 GCA_035490095.1 Bradyrhizobium sp. | reverse complement strand
GATTGTCGAGCATCACGTCCTGGCGCGGACCTGCATCCTCAGTATCCTCAAGCGAGAATTCACTGGATTCGAAATTGTCGAACTGCCAACGACGCGTGGCCTGAAGTGGTTATCAGGAATAGATGTCCGCTTGATCGCGCTCAATATCGAGGACAAGCAGATCACGGATCCGTCTATCGAGGACAGTCTTGCGCTCATCGCGGAATCCTACCCGAACGCGTACGTTGCGCTCTTGTCAAATCGCGACGACGAGGCCACCGCCTCGGCCGCGATGCAACGGGGAGTCCGTGGTTTCTTTCCGACCTCGATCCCAGTCGAGGTCGCCATCGCCGGATTGCGCCTTGTTCTGGCCGGTGGGGTCTACCGACCGCTACCGATCATGGGACAGAATGACGCGCCGTGCCTCAAGACAATATCGGCATGCACCGACGCTCACGAGCTATCCGGAATCCACCAGGAGAACGGCGCCACGGCGATCTTACCCGAGAGAGCGATGATCGACCTTACGCCCCGCGAGCAAAACGTACTCGCGGCGCTGGAACTCGGCCTTCCCAACAAGCTGATTGCGGTCAAGCTCAACCTTTCGGAAAATACCGTAAAAATGCATATTCAGCATATCCTGCGGAAATGCTCCGCTCATAACCGCACCGAGGCGGTGCTTCGCTGGAGCGGGCGGTTGTCTGGCCACAACGGTCACGCACGCGCACGCGTCCGTTCATCTTCCTGAAGACTGCCTGGCGCTCCCCACCCTGGTTGCGGCTCAATCCTCGTGGAACGCGTTGTTGAAGCTGTCGAGCAGAGGCTTGAGGGCGTAGAGGGCCACGGTCCCGTGACCCGTCTTGATGAACACCTGGGCCGGCATTCCCGGAATAATCCGGATACCGTCGATTTCAGCGATCCGTGGATCCTGCACTCGAATCTTCGCGGCGTAATAAGGCTGGTCGGTGCGCTTATCGACGAGACGGTCGGCAGAAACGTGCGCAACGGTTCCCTTGAGCCGTGGCACGCGGCGCTGGTTGTAGGGCAGCAGATTCACATCGGCGCTCAGTCCGGGCCGGACCACATCGATGTCCTCGGGCCGGACGCGCGCCGTGACGATGAGACGATCTTGCCGGGGAACCAGATCCATCAGAGGTGCGCCGGCGCCGACCACGCCACCTGGGGTATGGATCCGCAGGTCGGTTACCACGCCGTCTTCGGGCGCCTTGACCGCCGTTCGCAACAGTTGGTCGTCGGCCGCCTGCAGTCGCTCGCGTATCTGAAAAATCTGGTTTTGTACCTCGCGCAGCGACTGCGCGATTTCGTTTTGACGGTCGTTCTCCAATTTGAGGAGAGTTGCCTGCGATTCATTGATGACCTGCTCGGCGCGCGAGATCTGTGCGACGATCTCGCCCCGTCGCCCCTCGATGTCAGCCGTCTCCCGCTCGAGGTTCAAAAGGCGCGGGCGCCGCTCAAGTCCCTTGCTGACCAGCATGGCAACCGTTGCCGCTTCCTCGCGGACGATCTCGATGCGCCTCGAGGCCGCGGTTTCCTGCGCCCTGAGGCCCTCGATCTCTTTTTCCACCTGCGATCGCTTTTCCCGATTTACGGCCGCTTGCGACTGAAAGACCTGCCGGCGCGTCTCGAAGATGCTTTGCTGGCCCGCAAGGACCGCCGCGACCGACGGACTCCCGTTCCGCGCCATCTCCAGCATGGCCGGAAACGACACCCGCGCTTCCGCATGCTGTTCCGCCTGCAGCCGTGCTTCTCGTGCCGTCGCGTCCCACAATTGGCCTTGCAGGCTCTGGGCTTCGGCACGGGCCTTGGTGTCCTCCAACGAGATCAGTGTTTGTCCAGCGCGGACAGCGTCACCGTCCGCGACCAGAATTGCCCTGATGATGCCACCCTCAAGGTGCTGAATCGTCTTGCGGCTCGACTCGGATTCGACGGTGCCGAAAGCGATCGCAGCGCTCTCGAGGGGAGCGAAGGTTGACCAGGCACCAAGGCCGAGAACAAAGCAGCAGACCAGCAGGTTTCCTGACCAGGTGACGCCGCGAAGTCGGTCACGGAGCGCTGGCGGCGCCGATTCCAGGCACCGCGGACTCCCGCAAAGCTCGACGCGATCAAATGCCATTCTCATGAGATCACGCGCCCTTCGGGGTGAGAGAGCGCGCCAATGTTTGCTGCGGATCATGGCAAGATCGGTTGCGGTGAGACGCCGACGCTGCTGTCGCGTTCCTGATTCGAATGCGACTGCGCAGCTTCGCGCGAGCTGACTTGAGGCCGGGCCAGATACCTCTCGAAAATATCCTTGCTGTCACCGAATGCGCTGACCACGCCGCCCTGCATAATGGCAATCTTGTTCGTTGCAGCCAGGATCCCTATCCGATGGGTGATGATGATCACCGTCGTATTGGCCGCCTTCATTCTTTCGATGGCTTCGAAGAGCACCCGCTCGCCGAGGTAGTCCAGGCTGGCGTTCGGTTCGTCGAGAACCACGAGGTGCGGATCGCCAAAAAACGCCCGCGCAAGGCCGAGGTGCTGGCGAAATCCACGCGAGAGATTGCACCCTCCGCCAACGACGACCGTATCGTAGGCCTGCGGCAGCCGACTGATCATCTCGTGAAGGCCGGTCAGCTTTGCTGCGTCAATGACCTTCTGCAAATCGGCACCGTCCAGCCGCGCAATGATGTCTCTTACCGTCTCTCCGAACAGATCGATATCCTGCGGCAGATATCCGAGGCGCCGACCGCCGCCCGAGTCGCGCACAGATAGGACGTCGACGCTATCGAGCCGGACGGAACCCACCGTCGGAGCCGAAATTCCAGCGATAATCTTGCCGAGCGTGGATTTGCCGGAGCCGGAGGGACCAATGATGCCGAGGCATTCACCGGGCGCGAGACCGAACGACACACCCTTCAGCATCAAATGGCTCGATCCTGGCAGGGCGGCGCCAACGTTGTCGACGATGAGGCTGCCCTTCGGCCTGTCCGGGAGGGCCTTGATGTCCGCAAACGGGGTGACAGCGGCCATGACGCCGTTGAGCCGGCGGTAGGCGGCCGAGGCCATTGCGAAGGCCTTCCAGCCTGCCATCGCCCCTTCAATGGGTGCGAGCGCGCGTCCGAACAACAGGGTCGTGGCAAAGATGATGGCGGGACTCCTGCCCTGTTCGAGGACAAGCCAAGCGGCAGAGCCCATGATCAGAACCTGCGCCAGCGCGCGGGCGGGTTTGGAGATCAGCATCACGATCTCATTGCGGCGTTGGACCACCTCGTGCTCGCTCCTCGCATCCTGCGCAGCCCGGTGGACGAGGCGTGTGGCGTCTTCGAGCATTCCCATGGCCCTGATGACGTGGACATTTCCGACAACCATGCCGAGCCGTCCATGGCTCCGCGCCAGCGCCGCAACTGACCGCGCCAGCGGACCTTCCGTGAAGAAGTCGCCGGCAAATCCGAGGCCAAACAGGACGAGCGCACTGACTGCGCCTATCACCCCCAGCAAAGGATGCACGAGGAACAGGACGCCAAGGAAGAGCGGCGACCAGAGCACATCAAACAGCATCGGGGATGCTCCCGACTCGGCGAACTGGCGAAGGGTCGTAAGATCGCGATATGCCTCCGATGCGCGCGCAGGATCGGATCGATAGGCGTATTCGAAGCAGGCGGAAAGCACTGCTGGACGAAGTCGATCTTCAAGCCACGCGCCGATCCTGCCCATTGCGGCGCGCCGCAACGCGTCAAGCACTCCGCCAACCACGACGGTAAACGCAACGATGAGCGTCAGCATCAGGAGCGTATCGGCGCTCCGGCTCGACAAGACGCGATCATAGATCTGAAGCAGATAGATCGACGGAGCGAGAAGAAGGAGATTGTAACTGCAGCTATAGGACAGAACGAGTCCGAGCGAGCCTGCGCAGGCCCGCAAGGCCGCCTCCAATGGCGTTTGCGGCGGTGACGTCATTTGCAGCCGGAGCAGCGGCATCGGCATTGCGGTCCCCCTCCAGAGATTTGAGGCCCGATCCTTCTCGCCCCGTCATCTGCTAGCTTCGCGACGAAACGAGAACCGGCGGCATTCGGGCCGCCGGTCTCCGCCTTCATGAACACCGATCAGACATGCACGAAATCGTCGATACTGAAGTGTCCGGAATGATTGAGTACGTCGTTCAGGTTCGCGGATTCGATTTTAAGGTCGACATCCCCGCCTTTCGCCGCATTGCCATTCCCACCATCGCCACCAATGCCGGCCGCCACGCTCTGACTCATATCCGCGGCGAGGAAGTTGGTCTGGTACGCCGTCGTGCTGGCATCCACGTTGGACGTGTCGTGGCCGCTTTGCGAGTTCTGACTGCCATTTGAGGTGGCCGTTCCGCCATGAGCTTTGGCAAACCAATCCGCGCTCGCGTTGGCGCCCCCGGCTTCCCAATCCGCCTTCTGGTGAACCTGGTCGCCGGTGTTGACATGCACGTCGGCGCCTTCCGCCTTGTTGTACGGCTGGAAGTTAATGCTCGGGCTGTTGCTGATGCTGCCCGAATTATGGCCGTCTCCACCGTTTCCGGCGTTGTTGCCGCCGGTCGAAATTTCCTTGAACGCAATCGTATCGGAAGGGAATGATGCTTTTGTCATGTGAGTCTCCCTGAGTTGGTGGCACACTGTGCGTCCCAATTTGGACGGCCCCAATTTTGGTTTCGCGCACCGTATCGGCCAAGCTGCCAAAGCTGATGCCATCCGAAAGGGTTACGCCCAAAAAGCTGCCGTCTCGCAGCCGACGTCGGGCAACTCCATGCCGCTAGGCGTGACCCAGCAAATGAAGATCCGACAGCATGTGCATGGCGAAATCGCCGCCAAACGCAGCGTTGCCGTGGCCGCCATCGCCACCAATTCCGGCGATCTGGATCGCGCTCTGATCGAACTGCACGTTGTTGGTCTGATGAGCGTCGGCTGTGGAATTGAAGCCGGCGACCGCAATGTTGATCGGAGCGTAGATCGCGATGTTGAGGTCGATGAGGCTTCCCGCGAAATGCCCGTCACCGCCGGAGCCGGCGCTGTTGCCGCCGGTCGCAATGACGTCGGAGCCGATCAGGCCCAGGAGGGAGGAGGTGAAACCGGTATCTCCGCCAATCGCAGCATTGCCGCTTCCGCCGTTGCCGCCGACACCGGCCATCTGAAAAGCGGATTGATCGAACTCCACATTGTTCGACTGATCGGCGTGGGCACTGGAATTGTATCCCGCCACCGCGATGTTGATCGGGTCGTACAACGCGAAGGACGCGTGAACGAGGCTGCCATAAAAGTATCCGTCGCCGCCGTTGCCGGCATGGTTATCCCCGCTTGCGATTGCAGCGGAGCCGATCCCGCCGTGGTCGGACGCGTGGCCGGCACCGACGATAGAGTGGTGGGGGCCGCCAGCCTCCCCAAAGACAGACGCGTCGCCGCCAATCGCCGCATTGCCATTCCCGCCATTGCCGCCTCCGCCCGCAAACTGGCTGGCACCTTGATGGAATTGAGCCGTGTTCGACTGATGGGCATCGGCGATGCCATGATAGCCCGCCACTGCGATGTTGACCGGATCGAATACCGCGACAGGAGCATGCACCAGCGTTCCCGAGAAGTGGCCATCGCCACCATTCCCGGCACTGTTGTCTCCGGTCGCGATCACGTCGGAGCCGAAAGATCCGAACCCGCCGACGCTTCCGCCCACTGCGGCATTCGAATCGCCGCCATCCCCGCCAATCCCGGCTATCTGGGTCGCCGCCTGATCGAAAATCCCGATGTTGGTTTGATGAGCGCTGGCCGTGGCGTGGGCGCCCGCCTGCGCCATGTTGAGCGGCTCGAACGCAGCGTAGCTGCTGTCGATCAGACTCCCGGCAAAATAGCCGTTCCCGCCATTGCCGGCGCCGTTACCTCCCGTGTCGATCGCGAAGTGGGCCAGGGAAGCCGCCGGAAACCACGACGGAACCGACGCCTCGCGGCCAAAGGAATCCTTTCGATCGAGGTGAAAGCCGTCCGATACATGCCGAAGATCCATGGCCGCTGCCCCTTACCGAAATCGATGACGCCGACTGTACGGACGTCTCCCGAGATCAAGAAAGAATGTCACCTCGGCGAGCCTGAAGCCGAGTCGTCAATTCGGATTGCGAACGTTTGGGTGATGGACATGATATCGGTTACGTCCGTTCGGGTGCGGAGTAGCTGTACGTGCCGTGCCACCGGCCACATTGGCGATGCCGCCGCGCTTGGCGTAACCCCTTCACCAACGGTTCTCGTGGCCGCCAGGTCAGCTCGACCACGACACGCGTCATGCCCCTGCAGCCGCTGAACCAGATCGGCAATGGGGTCGGACCGCTTGATCGTGGCAGGCGAAACTTACGACCCATACGCCGCGCCCCATCGTTGCGGCGGCGGGCAGATGCCTTCTGCAAACAATCAACGCTGGTGGTGGGTCCCCGCCGTCGCGGGGGCAACGAAGGCGAGATCTGGCAGCTACTTCAATCCTGAATGCCGTAGCGATGCAGATCGTTGCCGTGGGTATCGAGCCAGGTCTTGGCGCGCTCGACATGACCGCAGACCCTTGCGACCACCCGCCAGAACCGCGCCGAATGATTCATTTCGACGAGATGCGCCACCTCGTGGGCGGCGAGATAGTCGAGCACGTAAGGCGGCGCGAGGATCAGCCGCCAGGAGAACGACAACGAGCCTGCGGAGGTGCACGAACCCCAGCGGCTCGACTGGTCGCGGATCGACAGCCGCTTCACCTTGACGCCCAGCGCGTGAGCATAGGACTGCGCCGCCTTCTGCAATTCGCTGCGCGCCTGACGCTTGAGGTAGTCGTGGACCCGCCGGTCGATATGCTCAGCGGCGCCGGCGACGCAGAGAATCCGCTCGCCGCTGTCGCGCACTTCGGTCCACACCGTGCCGCGCAAGCCCGCCCGATGCACGATACGATGCGCAGCGCCGCGCAGCGGCACGACGGTACCGGGATGAAACGGTGCGGCCTTCGGCAAGCGGCCGAGACGCGCGGCGATCCAGCCGCCATGACGCTGCGCGAAATCCTTGGCGTCGGCGATCGTGCCCCGCGGCGGCATGGTCAGGATCGCTTCGCGGTCGCTTGGATGAATGCGCAACGTGTAGCGTCGCGCGCGGCGATGCCGGCGCAGCCTAACCGAGTAGATTTGCGAGCCGTGTTTGACCAAAAGGCGAGAAGGTTCGGCAGGC
>DATHHQ010000098.1:0-14230 GCA_035490095.1 Bradyrhizobium sp. | reverse complement strand
CTTGGCGTTGGAGCGATCATAGACGAACACGAAGCCGCTCTTGTTGGGGTGCACCACGAGCTTCTTGTCGCCACGGTTGATCATGACGAACTCGCCCACCGCGGAGTCGAAGTCCCAGGCGTCGTGCGGCAGCTCCTGATGGTAGAATTTGAGCTTGCCGGTATCGGGATCGAGCGCGATGACCGATGTGGTATAGAGATTGTCGCCCGGCCGGGCGCCACTCTTCTTCCAGTCGGGGCCCGACCAGTCGTAAAGCGGTGCCGGGTTGGCGGTACCCCACCACACCGAATTGGTCTCCGGGTCATAGGCTCCGGGCATCCAGCCGCCACCGCCGCCGGTCCGCCAGGAGTCATTGCCCCAGGTCGCCATCGCCTCCTCGGTACCAGCGACCGTGAAGAATTCCCATTTCTTCTGTCCGGTCTTGGCGTCGACGCCGAAGATCGGTCCGCGCCCGGGCCATTCGCCGCCCTGGGCACCGATGATCACCATGTCCTTGACCACCAGCGGCGCGCCGGTGAAGCCTACCGTCACCTTTTTGGAATCCAGCAGCTTCAGGTCAAACACCGGCTTGCCGGTCTTCTGGTTGAGCGCGATCAGGCGCCCGTCGACCGTGCCGACATAGAGATTGCCCTGTCCGAGTGCGATGCCGCGGTTATATGGCGAGTGCGTCTGCTTGGCGACCAGTTCCTCGTCGAGCTCCGGGGCATAGCTCCAGATCGTCTTGCCCGTCGCTCCGTCCAGCGCGTAGACACGGCTGTAGGAGCCTGAATAGTACAGCACGCCGTCGAGGGCGAGCGGCGTCGACTGCAGACCACGGGTGGCGCGCTCCGGAAAATGCATCCACGCGACTTCGAGATTCTTGACGTTGCCGGCGTTGATCTGATCGAGGCCGCTGTAATGGTAGGACTTGTAGGTACCGTGATGCGTCGCCCAGTCGTTCTGGGCCGCCTCGGCATTAAGCGCGGCCGCGTCCTGGGCCTGCGTCGGCGAGGTGGTCAATATGGCAGCCAACGCCAGCGCGGCGCAGCCTCCAAGATATCGTGAATGAAGAGCCATCTGTATCCTCCGGTGCTGATATGTTTGTTGGACCGCGTTGTCGTCGCGACCTTTGCAATTCTGATGTCAACGCTTCATCGGGCCAAGGTCTCGACATAGATCGCATGGACCGACGGAACTGCCGTCATCAACAGACGGCTGCACTCCTTTCCGCCGAAGTACGAATAGGCTGAGGTTTCCGGCAAATGACTTTTTTCGATAAGGGCGCCGTGGTGTGGATGCCATTCGGTGCATGTCGGCATATGCCGTCATCGCCGGGGCTTACCTGCCCCATGCTGCACCCGACACTGCCGGCGATGTCGGTGCGGTGCACCATAACATGTCCCCCAAGCCCCGGTATTAGTTGATCCGGATTGTTGTTTTTTTGTGAAGCGCAGGTCGGCCGTCGGGACTTCGAACCGAAATCCCTGGTCTGAAAACGGATATAGCCTGCACTCGCTGTATTGATCGCGTCCAACGTAGGACAAGACGTTTAACTGTCAAGCGGCAAGACTTGCAGCCGGGCTCCCATTGCTGCGTGCCCGCGGCGGCGGCGCGATTTCGGAGACCGCGGTGGCTCTGCAGCCTGACACAGCAGGCGATCCGTCGGCTTCGCGCATGGCAGACGCTCGCGCCATGAGCGTCCCCTGACCGAAAGCGGTTTGCCTTGAGGCGTCGGGACCCGTAGTTTGGGATCAGCACAGCAAACAACAATAGCCGTTCGGAGAGAAAACCCATGGCGCGCCTTAAGTTCGGAGCCTTCCTCGCCCCGCATCATCCGATCGGCGAGCATCCGATGCTGCAATTCCGCCGCGACCTCGATTTCGTCGAGCAGCTCGATGCGCTCGGTTACGACGAGTTCTGGTGCGGCGAGCACCATTCCTCCGGCTGGGAAACCATCGCGTCGCCGGAGATGTTTCTGGCCGCCGCCGGCGAGCGCACCAAACGCATCAGGCTCGGCACCGGCGTGGTGTCGCTGCCCTATCACCATCCCTTCAACGTCGCCCAGCGCATGGTGCAACTCGACCACATGACCGGAGGCCGCGCCATCTTCGGTTCCGGCCCGGGGGCGCTCGCCTCCGACGCGCATACGCTCGGCATCGATCCGATGACGCAACGCGACCGCCAGGACGAGGCGATCGCGATCATTCGCCGGCTGTTCAATGGCGAACGCGTCACCGCCAAAAGCGACTGGTTCACCATGAACGACGCGGCGCTGCAGATTCTGCCGCTGCAGGAAGAGATGCCGTTCGTGGTGGCGTCGCAGATTTCGCCGTCGGGCATGACGCTGGCGGGCAAATACGGCATCGGCATCATCTCGCTCGGCTCGATGTCGACGCAAGGCTTGATGGCGCTGCCGACACAATGGGGTTTTGCCGAGGATGCCGCCAGGAAGCACGGCACCACCGTGAGCCGCGCCAACTGGCGCGTGCTGCTGAGCTGGCACATCGCCGAGAGCCGCGAGCAGGCGCGGCGCGAGGCCGGCGCCGGGCTGATGCGCTGGCACAATGAATATAATGTCGGCACGCTGCAGCGGCCCGGCCTGCAGCCGTTCACTTCGCCCGAGGATGCGGTGGAGAAGACCGCCGGCGGCGAAGGTGCCGCCTCCACCATCGGCACGCCGGATGATCTGGTAAAAACCATCAAGAGCCTGATGGAGGTCTCGGGCGGCGTCGGCACCATCGTCGGCTTCGTGCACGACTGGGCCAACCCGGAAAACACCCGGCGCAGCTGGGACATGGTGGCGCGCTACGTGGTGCCGGAAATCAACGGCTATATCGAGACCTTGCGCAAATCGCAGAAATTCGTGATCGAGAACCGCGCGGTGTTCGAGCGCGCCGGCCAGGCCGTGATGGCGAAGATCATGGAGAACGACAAGGCCGCGGCAGCGCTTCCGCTCACCGGCCCCGGACGCGTCGCGATCCCGACCATCAACGCACCGGATCTGCAGAAGGAAGCCGCCAAGCAGAAGGCGTGACGCGATCGGCGCGGTCGCGATCGTTATCCGCGCCGCCTCATTCGATCACCTCGTGTCCCGCAGAATCTTTTCGACATAGTCACCCGCGCGGACAAATTCAAAATCACTTCTGATAATAGTCCTGCACGGTCTCCCACGCCACCGTTTGCAGGAACTGCGCGGTCGGCGCGTCGATACCCGCAAGATAGGCATTGCCGACCGGTGAGCGTCCGGTCAGCGCGGCAAAGACCGTGCAGGCCGCCAGATAAGTCCCGGCGAGGCTCGGATGGCGCTTGTCGGGTGCATAGAGATTGAGCTCCGGCTGCTTGCCGATAGCGCGGGCGAAGGCGAGGCCCGCGGGAATCACCAGCGCGTTGTTTTCATTTCCCGCCGTCGTGTAGGCCTCCGCCAGCTGCGCCGTCATTTCCGGCTTGTCGGCATAGGCCCACGACATGAAAAACACTGGCCTTGCGCCATGCGCGCGCACGATCTCACTGTTCTTCCTGGCGAATTCGGCGAACACCGGCTTGAGCCTGGGATGGATCGGGCACTGGCTGCAATCCATCATGACCGCGACGTCGAACAATTTGTCGAGCTTGTTGAAGACGACGTTGTTGTTCTCGTCGAAAGAGTAGCTACCGATGGCGTTGGGCCGAAAATAGCTTTCGACATCATGCCAGTCGAAACCTGAGCCGCCGATTGTCACCATCGTGGCGCGATAGTCCTGCTTGTGATCGGGGTCGGCGGCTTTTTCCAGCAGTGACACATGGCCGGGCATGCCGTTGTTGTAATAGAAGAAGCTGTTGCCGATGAAAATTTCGGACTTCGGAAAATCGGGACCCAGGGTCGTGACTGCAGGTTTGACTTGCGCCAGCGCCAGCCTCGGCGCGACCGCGATACAACCGGCCGCTGCCAGCATGACAATGAAAACTCTGCCTAGAACACTGGACATATTCGCTCTCCCCGCCTTGGTTTTATTTTGTGGCAGCCTATCACGCCGCGCGGCTTTGTCGCGCCCTTTGGGATCGGCCGAGCCCCCGGCCGGCCGCGCACGAGCCTTTGCACCGGACCGACAAAGGGTTATTTACCTGCATGAGCTATGCCGACGCGCGTCCGCCGCGAATCTTCGGCCGTAACAAAGTCGCGGTCCCCGGAAACCGGAGCAATTGCCATGTCGATGCAAAGTGTGGCCTCCCCCGCAGTCACCTTCACGCCGCCGAAACGCAATTCGCTCACGCATATTCCCGGCGACGAAGGCTGGCCGCTGATCGGCAAGACGCTTGAAGTGTTGGCCGACCCCAAAGGGCAGATCGAACGACAGGCCGCCAAATACGGGCTGATCTATCGCAGCCATATTTTCGGCGAAACCAGTGTGGTGCTGCTCGGACCCGACGCCAATGAACTGGTGTTGTTCGACCAGGCCAAGCAATTCTCTTCCACGCATGGCTGGGGCCGGATCCTTGGGCTGCTGTTTCCGCGCGGACTGATGCTGCTCGATTTCGATGAGCACCGCCTGCACCGGCGGGCCCTGTCGGTCGCCTTCAAATCGGGGCCGATGAAATCCTATCTTGCCGCGCTCGATACCGGCATTGCCGCACGGGTCGCGCAATGGAAGGCGCAACCGGGCCCGATCCTGTTCTATCCGGCGATGAAACAACTTACGCTCGATCTCGCCGCCACCTCGTTTCTCGGTGCCGATATCGGCCCCGAGGTCGACGAGATCACCCGCGCCTTTGTCGATATGGTGGCGGCCTCGGTTGCGGTGATACGCAAGCCATTGCCGGGTACGGCGATGGCGCGCGGCGTCAGGGGCCGCAAGCGCATCGTCGCTTACTTCTCGGAACAGATTCCGATCCGCCGTGCCAAGGGTGGCGAAGACCTGTTCTCGCAGCTGTGCCGCGCCACCCACGACGACGGAGCGCTGCTCTCCACGCAGGACATCATCGACCACATGAGTTTTCTGATGATGGCCGCGCACGACACGCTGACCTCGTCGCTGACGTCCTTTGTGGCGGCGCTTGCCGCCCATCCGCAGTGGCAAACCAGGCTGCGCAACGAAGTCACGGCACTCGGCATCGCGGCCGGTGCGCCCACGACGTTCGACAATCTCGAGGCCATGCCACTCTCCGAAATGGCGTTCAAGGAGGCGATGCGGTTGAAACCGCCGGTGCCTTCGATCCCGCGTCGCGCCATCCGCGATTTCACTTTCAAGGGCTACGCCATCCCGGCCGGCACCATGGTCGGCGTCAATCCGCTGTTCTCGCACCACATGCCGGAAATCTGGCCTGACCCCGATGCCTTCGATCCGATGCGCTTCACCGACGAGGCGCAGCGCGGCCGTCATCGCTTCGCCTGGGTGGCGTTCGGCGGCGGCGCGCATATGTGCCTCGGTCTGCACTTCGCCTATATGCAGGCGAAATGCTTCGCGCGGCATTTCCTGCAGAATCTCAGCGTTTCGCTGGAGCCGGGCTACACCCCGCAATGGCAGATGTGGCCCATCCCGAAGCCGCGCGACGGATTGCGGGTAACGCTGTCGCCGGTGTGAGTCCAACGGACCGTCATTGCCGGGTGATCCGGCAATCCATCCCCACGAGTTTACTCGATAAACGTGGTGAGCTGCGCGCCCTCGTCCGCCACGAACACCGCGATCAGTTCGGCGGGCTCGCTGTTGCTCGCATTCGCCGATACCAGATGCGTAGCGCCGGGCGGTTCGAAGAACGACTGGCCAACCTTGAAGGTCTCAACCGGACCGCCGCCAAGCTGCGAGCGGATTTCGCCCTTGGTGACGTAAGCGGTCACGGAGCCGGCATGGCGATGCGCGCGGGTAAATCCGCCGGGCCCGTAGAACACGCGCACGATCGTGACGCGCTTGCCCGGCACATTTGGCAAAGCGTGCGAGGTGATCGGTTCGACCGTATCGAGCGCCGATCCCGTGGGATCGCCGACCGCGCATAGCGGCGCGACAATTGTCGATATGGTGTCCATCATGGTCGGCAGCGCTTTCCCGATCACGAAAGCGCAGGCGAGACCCGCAATAACGGCCATATAAAATGGCTTGGCTTCAGGTCGCGCCAGCATCATCGCGGATATTTTGGACATGGTGGTCTCCCTGAGTCTGGTTCGAAGTGTACCTAACCTGGATTAGTCATTCCGGGATGGTGCGTCAGCACCAGACCTCAGATGTGCAATTGCACATCGGGGAATCTCGAGATTCCGGGTTCGATGCGGAGCCTGTCATCGGGCCGCGCTTTGCGCGGACCCGTTGGCATCGCCCCCGAATGACGGCGATGGTTACCCCGCGCCCTGATCGAACGCCTTGCGCATGGCGACATAGCCCTGCTGCTGCGCGGTCCAGTTGCGGCCGCCGGTGATGGCGCCATCGACCACCAGATCGTGCCCGTTGATGAAACTGGACTCGTCGCTGGCGAGAAACACCGCGGCATAGGCGATGTCCTCGGGCAGCCCGGCGCGCTGGATAGGCTGTGCGGTCTTGTAGATCTCGCGCATCACATCGGGCGTCTTCTCCGCCGCCTCTACGGGAAGACCCAGCGCCTTGCCGAAGATGCCGGTGGCGATCGCGCCCGGGGAGATGCTGTTGACCCGGATGCCGGATTCGCCGAGCTCCATCGCCACGCATTTGGTGAGGTGAATGACGGCGGCCTTGGCAGCGCCATACACCACCGACGACGAAAAGCCGGCCAGCCTTCCCGCGATGCTGCCGTTGTTGATGATGCTGCCGGAGCCCTGGCGGCGCATATGAGGCGCGGCATGCTTCATGCCGAGCATGACACTGCGCACCAGGGTGGCCATCGCGGCGTCGAAGCGGGCAACCTCGAGGCCTTCAATGCCGCCGGTCTGCGCCGGGCCGCCGGCGTTGTTGAACAGACAATCGATGCGGCCGAATTTTTCGACCGCCTGCCCGATCAGCGCGCGCATCTCGTCTTCAACCGTGACGTCGGTCTGGCGGAAGATGCAATTGCCGCCGAGCTTGTTGGCCAGCGCCTCGCCTTCCGGCGCGCGCCGTCCGGCGATAACGATCTTCGCGCCTTCCGCGACGAAAATCTCAGCAGTGCGCAGCCCGATCCCGCTTGTCGCGCCGGTGATAACCGCGACCTTGCCATCCAGCCGTCCCATATCGTCCTCCTGTTGATGTACCGAAATTAATTGATGATGGCCGATCCCGGTCGGCCAGCAGCAGTGCCAGCGCGCTGAATATGCGACCGAGAGGGATCACCGGTTCCTTCCGCTTTTTGTTGGAGCCAATATTCCCGGCCCGCCGGAACAACGCAAGCTTATGCTTGTTGCGTGCCCGTACCCCGGTGACGGGCCGGGTTGCCGCCTTTCTCGGCCGCCTGCCGGATATTTCCCCTATACTCGGCGTGATCTGAGATTCGCTGATCGCCTGACCCAATGTGATCCATGCTGAAATTGATCGACGAGTTTCGGCGAGGCTGGCACGGAACATCGCAGCCATCGCTGCTTTTCAGCGTTGGATTTGCGGCCTCCTGCCTCGCCTTGTCGACCGCGGCGCGGTGGTGCCTTTCCCTGATCCGGCCCGACGTATTTTTCACGCCATATATCCCGGCCGTATTCTTTGCCGCCGCATTCGGTGGTTATCGGGTCGGGATCGCGACCGCCCTGCTAGGGGGCGTGCTCGGCGCCACCGTCAATTTCAGCGACGTGCAGGCTGATTTTGCAAGAATGGCGCTGATGGTGATCTATCTGATCGTATGCGGCCTCACGATATGGGGCATCGAGCATTATCGATCGGTCGCGCTGTATCAGCGGGAGATTTCCAAGCGCCTGATCCGGGAGGAGGAGTACCGCAAGCTTGTCGTCGACGAGCTTCAGCACCGGCTAAAAAACAAGCTGTCGACCATTCACGCCGTCCTTCATCAGGTGCTGCAGGATCAACCACAAGTCTGGGCCAGCATCGACCAGCGGCTACGGGCGCTGGCCGCGACCGACGATCTGATCGCAAGGGTCGACGGCAGCGGCTGCGACATCAGGGATCTGTTGCTCTCCGAACTCGGACCTTACGGCCACGTTCGATTTACCTTGAACGGCGAGCCGCTGTTCCTCCCGGCCAAATTGGCCGTGAGCCTTGCATTGATATTTCACGAACTCGCCACCAATGCCGGAAAGTACGGCGCATTTTCTTCGGCGCGCGGGCTGCTGCAGGTGTCGTGGTGGGTGTCAGGCGATCGCCTCAACATTGCCTGGGACGAGACCGAGGGTCCTCCGGTCGCAAGCGTCGGGCCGGCTGGATTCGGGACCAAGTTGCTCAACTCGGCGCTCACGCCTTTCGATGGCAAGAGCGAGATTACCTTTTTGAAAACAGGGGTTCATTGCAACATGCAGTGCCGCATACCGCTGGCGTGAGCCGCTCTGGGCCGGATGGGAGCCTTCGCGTCACCTGATATTTCCGGGACTTCGTTGACCCTTTCTTAATGACAAGTCGCGGCGTTTCGCGCCGAATTGGCCGGCACCCCGCCGTGTCACCGTGTTTCTCGATGTCGTTTAACTAAAACTACAAGAGCTTTTGTCAGGCTCCGCAGTTATGCAAAGCCCCGCCAAACACGACCTGCAAACCGCGGCGACCGAGGCCGACGGCCCGCTCGCAGTGGATACCGAACTGAGTATCCTGAGGGGTGTTTTCAAAATGCTCCCTGCAGGCGTGACGGTTCAGGATGAGCAAGGCCGCTTCCTGCTGGTGAACGATGTCGCCGCGGCGCAGCTTGGGATCGCCGTTGACGGGGCGGGGGCGCCAGATTCGAAAGAACTGACCCATCGCCGCGAAACCGGCCTTGAATTGCTGCGCACCGGTCGCCCTGCCGTCGCCGAAGAATGGGTGACCGACGGGGAGGTCAAACAGCTGCTTCTCACCGCGCATCGGCCGGTTCGTATCGGCGACCGCGATCTGTTGCTTTCGAGCTCTGCCGATATCACCGCGCGAAAGGCCCTCGAGGATCAGCTATTCCGGTCGGCCTACCATGACGAACTGACCGGCCTGCCGGCGCGCCGTGTGATCGAACACCGCGCCGACAATCTTTTGCAGCACGACGAACCGCACGCGAGGTTCGCCCTCGCATTTCTCGACATCGACAATTTCAAGCACATCAACGACTATTACGGGCATGCGATCGGGGATGCGCTTCTGGTGGAAGTCGCCAAGCGGGTGGGGCTGGACTTGCGCGAGTCCGACATGCTGTCGCGGATCAGCGGCGACGAGTTCCTGCTGCTGCTCAATCCAATCCAGAGCGAACATGAGGTAGCGGAATACATCCACTTCGTCCTGCAGCGGCTGAGGGCTCCGTTTTTCATCGATGGATCGGAAATTTTCGCATCCACTTCGATCGGGGTCAGCTTCTATCCCGAGCACGGCCGAAACTTCGACGAGCTGTGTCAGAACGCCGACATCGCGATGTATTGCGTCAAGAACGACGGCAAGGGCGCTGTGGCCTTTTTCGACGCCAGCATGGAGCGCGAGGCTCTCGCGCGAATGAAGGTCGAGCAGTCGCTGCGGCTGGCCATTCTGGAAAAACGCTTCTGCTGCGCCTTTCAGGCCAAAGTCGACATCCGGACCCAGGATATCAAGGGCATCGAGGCACTGGTCCGGTTGCGCGACGACGACGGCATCATTCAGGCCCCCGGCACATTCATCAATCTGGCGGTGGAACTCGGACTGATCGACGAGCTTACCCATCTGGTGCTGGCGGAGATCGTCAAGTCGATCGATCTCATCAACGAAAGCTTCGGCGCCGATACCACCATCAGCATCAACATCGCGGCGAAGCAGGCCGGCAATCCGGACTTCATGGGCGCGTTTGCGCAGGCGCTTGAGGCGACCGGATATCCCGCGCGCTTCATGATCGAGGTCACGGAAGACGCCTTCGTCGCAAAAACCCATTTCCAGACCGAAATTCTGCCGATGTTCCGGAAACTCGGAGTCGGGGTCTCGATCGATGATTTCGGCATCGGCTATTCCTCGTTGTCGGCGCTGGCCGACATCACCGCCGACGAAATCAAGATCGACCGATCGTTCATCACCGACATTCATAAACGCCCGCGCAGCCAGGGCATCTTGAGGGCGATCGAATCGTTGAGCGAAGCTCTCGGCATGACGGTCGTCGCCGAGGGCATCGAAACCTTCGAGGAACTCGCCTATCTGCAGGCCGCCACCAAGATCCGCTACGCGCAGGGCTTCTATTTCTCGCGGCCGATCTTTCTTGAAGAACTCAAGCCGCCGGTTCGGATGTTAAGCCATGCGCGCGCCAGTACGGCAAGCCGACCGTTGCAGGAAAACCGCTCGGTCCATTCGCGCGGCGATCGCCATCGCCGCTGATCCGCTTTACGACAGCCAGAGGTTGTGTTTACGATTAGATCAGAGTGCAAAGCAGCTCACAAGAATTGCAGGCACTCCTTGAGGGCGGTTCCCCCAATGGCAGACATCGGCGGCAACGATTACACGAAAAAGCGAACCCCTGCGTCGTTGAGCCGGGTTCATGCCGCAATCTATCTCATTCTCATAAGCTCGATTGCAGTCCTTGCAGCCGGTAGAACCGCTACAGAAGGTCTATACGCGCACTTCAAGCTCCGGCGAGGGGGCGGAGGAAATACAGAGTCTGTATTGCAACGAAAACCAGCGCTGTGGATCATCAATCTGTCTCCTTCCAAACCTTAGCTTTGTTTTCCGGTTTTCGAGCGAGGCTCATCCAAAAAGCCAGTGGGCTGATCTGCTCAAGAACATCGACGATGTGTTGGATTACGTGCTCCCTGAACGTTCGAACCGAAAGGCAGGCCGCTGATGCTACTTTCGCCGGGGATGGCCGTCACGGTCGAGATCAAGACCGGATCGCGGCGCTTGATCGAATTTCTGTTGTCGCCGGTGATGCGATATCGGCACGAAAGCTTGCGCGAGAGATGATGAGCAAGCCCAATCGGCGACACGTCCATTTGAGCGGCATTTGAAGCAAAACACGCACGACGGGAATTGGTAACATCATACAATCTCGCTTTACAACATCTGGAGGTTGTGTTTACGATTAGATCAGAGGGCAAAGCAGCTCACAAGAATTGCAGGCACTCCTTGAGGGCGGTTCTCCCAATGGTAGATTCGGACCGAATTTTCCGACAAGCAGCATACGATCCGCTGAGCATTCTCGCTCTGAGCGCTCGTGGCTTTCTCGCGATGGTAGCTCTGTCGACTGTGACCGGAGCATTTGCTGGCGATGGCATGCGCCCCAAAACGATCCAGACGGCTCTCATAGGACCTTCCATCAGTCAGAGCCTTGTCAGCACTAACATTTCCGAAAACTATCGAAGTCAGGTTCAGATGGTGGCTAACCACAAGACTCCGACCGCATATTTTCTCAACCAGCTTGACGGCGATGTTGACCTGTCAAAGCTTCCAAGTGCGGCAAGAGACGTTGTTGTGGCTAAGGTGCGCGCGCTGGAATCTCCGAGTTGGCTCGGAGAACGGCATTCAGCCAATCTCCCCCGCGATGTGTTCTTCATTCGGCTCAAGGTTTTGGATGTGCGCCGCGGTAACGCGGTAATCGGTGAGGAATACAATGTCTATTTCGGCGAACGCGATCGCGTCCTGGTGTATCCGATTACACCTGACCAACTCACTCGCGAATACATGGTGGTGATGTATCTCGACGCCAACGACGCCAAGCATCGTTTAGTCGGATTTCCGATTAGCGATGCTCAATACTCGGTATGGCAAGCTGAATTTTCAAAATATCAACGGTCGCAGGTCAAACCCTAAGGTCAACTACATAAAAGAGACAGAGGATGCGCCATGACGTCGCCCGTCGCTTTATCGCCGACATGTTCGGAGAGCTTTCAGACCTGCGAGATGATCCGGGCTTCCTAGAGAATGTTGCCGATTTCGATAGGACCTACTTCGATAGCGCCGGCAGCGGCGGCACGCTGTCGTTCGGCGCCTCGGCCTGCATGGTGATCAGCGTCATCGAGACCAGGTCGTAATAGCCGATGATGCCGATGATATCCATGATGCCGCGCTCGTCGAACTTCGCAAGTGCAGCTTTGTAGATCGGATCCGACACCTTCTTGTCGCGGTAAAGTGCGGTGGCCAGGTCATAGAGCGCGGCCTCGTCGTCCTTCATGTTATCGGGACGTTTGCCGGCCGCGATATCGGCGGCGACCTTCGGATCGAGCTCGGCTTTGAGCGCCAGCGGATAATGCGCAAACCATTCATATTGCGCGGTCCACTGCCGGGCGGTGATCAATATCGCGAGCTCGCTCAGGCGCGGCGGCAGCGACGTATTCCAGCGCAGATAGTCCGACAAGGCCGACAGCCGGGGCGCCAGATCGGGGTTGCGGATATAGGCGCGATAGGGCGGGTTGACGAACTTCGCATTGCGCGGTGGGGCTGCGATCATGTCAGCCCATGCCTTTTGCGGGGGCGTCAGCTCATCGGCTTTCAATGGCGCAAAACGGGTGATGTCCTCGGCGCGGCTGATATTCGGCGTCGCGACCAGAAGGGCCAGATAGACCACGGCAAGCAGATATTTCATCGTTTCTCTCCCTGATGTCGCGGACTTCCGCCGCGTTGAGCTTCCGCAAGACTATTCAGATGGAGCAGTGGTTCAATGGGATAATGGCCTCCGGGGCGGCGACGCCTTGACCCGGGGCGCGCCGTCACACTATCTGTCGCGTGCAGATCACCGAAATCGAAACCAGGGAGAGTAGCCGTGCGAACGTCCTTCATCGTCCAGGCCATTGCGGTCGCTTTACTTGGGACAGCCGCGCAGGCGGATGATCTGAAGATCGCCCTGATCTATGGCAAGACCGGACCGCTGGAGGCCTATGCCAAGCAAACCGAGACCGGTCTGCGCATGGGTCTGGAGTATGCCACCAAAGGCACCATGACGCTGGACGGGCGCAAGATCGTCGTCATTACCAAGGACGACCAGAGCAAGCCCGATCTGTCCAAGGCGGCACTCGCGGAGGCCTACCAGGACGACAAGGTCGATATCGCCATCGGCACGACATCTTCCGCCGCTGCGCTGGCGGACCTTCCGGTGGCTGAGGAAAACAAGAAGATCCTGATCGTCGAGCCGGCGGTCGCGGACCAGATTACCGGCGAGAAGTGGAACCGATACGTCTTCCGCACCGGGCGTAATTCCTCCCAGGACGCGATCTCGAACGCGGTGGCGATCGGCAAGCCGGGCGTCACGATCGCGACGCTGGGCCAGGACTATGCCTTTGGCCGCGACGGCGTCGCCGCCTTCAAGGAGGCGCTGGCCAAAACCGGCGCGACGCTCGCGGCGGAAGAATATGTACCGACCACCACGACCGATTTCACCGCGGCCGGTCAGCGACTGTTTGATGCGCTGAAGGACAAGCCGGGACGCAAGATCATCTGGGTGATCTGGGCAGGCGGCGGCGACCCCCTGACCAAGTTGCAGGACATGGACCCCAAGCGCTACGGCATCGAGCTTTCGACCGGCGGCAACATCCTGCCGGCACTGGCCGCCTACAAGCGGCTGCCCGGCATGGAAGGCGCGACCTATTACTACTACGACATCCCGAAGAATCCGGTGAACGACTGGCTGGTCGCCGAGCATCAGAAGCGTTTCAATGCGCCGCCGGATTTCTTCACCGCGGGCGGCTTTTCCGCTGCCATGGCTGCTGTTGCCGCAGTCACCAAGGCGAAATCCACCGATACGGAAAAGCTGATCGGCGCCATGGAAGGCATGGAGTTCGATACGCCCAAGGGCAAGATGATGTTCCGCAAAGAGGACCATCAGGCGCTCCAAAGCATGTATCACTTCAAGGTCAAGGTCGATCCGAACCTGGCCTGGGCCGTGCTGGAGCCGGTGCGCGAACTCAAGATCGAGGACATGAATATTCCGATCCGCAACAAGCGTTGACCCCAATCCAGGAGTCGCTCTGCGCCTAGATGCTTGAACCGTCATTGCCGGGCAAAAGCGCGAAGCGCGTCTTCGCGCCGGGTGACCCGGCAATCGATCTCGCCTCCCGAATAACAAGTTTTGGGAAGCGGATGGATGCGCGGATCAAGTCCGCGCATCCATCGGAGTGTTCCGCAATGCCGACGATCGACCAGAGACAAACCTTCGATGACGCCCGAATGACCTTCACTCTCGAAACCCGCGATCTGACCATTCGCTTCGGCGGCCACGTCGCCGTCAACCGCGTCAGCTGCACCTTTCGTCCCGGCGAGCTGACCGCCATCGTCGGCCCCAA
>DATHHQ010000097.1:0-8071 GCA_035490095.1 Bradyrhizobium sp. | reverse complement strand
CGCCGAGAAACAGCGCGGCGAAGATCGCGGTGAAGACCGGATTGGTGCTGAGGACCAGCGTGCTAAGGCCGGCGGATACGGTCTGCAATCCAGTATAGCCGAGGCCGAGATAGAGCGCGTTGTTGGCGACGCCGAGAATCGCGAATACACAGGTGTCGCGCCATGACAGCGACCACGCATCGCGGCGCAACGCGGAAATTCCGAGGATCAAAATTCCCGCCAGCGAAAACCGCGCGGTGAGCAAGATCAGCGGCGGACAATCGGTGACGCCGATCTTGCCGGCGACAAAGGCGAAACTCCAGAGCAGGCAGAACAGGCCGATATAGAGCGGCAGCGGATTAAAACCGGCGCGGGGAACCGCAATCGACGGCGCGAGCGACATGGGAAGTCTCCTTGTGACCACCGATGTAGGCCCGCGCCTTGATATTTGGAAATTAAATGATAAACTGGTTGTCAGTGGAAATATAAATGAGCTATCGCCATGCTCGATCTGGAGCTTTTGCGCAGTTTCGTCTCGGTGGTCGATTCCGGCGGTTTTACGCGCGCCGGGGAACGCGTTCACCGCACCCAATCCACCGTCAGCCAGCAGATCAAGCGGCTGGAGGACGATCTCGGCCAGCCGCTCCTGAACCGTACCGGCAAAGACGTGACGCCGACCGAAGCCGGCGAACGCCTATTATCCTATGCCCGACGGTTATTGTCGCTCGCGGAGGAAGCCCGCGACGTGTTGGCGGGACCGAGCAAGGAAGGCGCGGTGCGCCTCGGCATCCCCGAGGATTTTGCGGCCTATCGCCTGACAAAATTGCTGGCGAGTTTTTCCCGCTCGCGCCCCGGGCTGCGACTCGACGTCCGCGTCGATCAGAGCACCTGTCTGCGGCGCGACCTGGAACGCGGTGAACTTGACCTCGCATTGTTCAAGCGCGGTGCCGGCGAGAAAGGTGGCATCGCGGTGTGGCCGGAGCGCGTACACTGGGTCACCAGCAAGACGCATCCGATCGATGCCGAAATCCGCTCCGTACCGTTGATCGGTTTCCCCACCGGCTGCCTGTACCGGAGCCGTGCGATCCATGCCATCGAGAGCGCTGGGCGCGCGTGGCACATGGCCTATACCAGTTCAAGTCTCACCGGCATCCAGGCCGCGGTCGCCGCCGGATTGGGGTTGAGCATTCTCTCCGAGATAGCGATCCAGGCCGACCATCGCGTGCTGACGGCAAAGGATGGCTTCGCGCCGATCGACAAGACCGAAGTGGCGCTGGTGGCTTCACCCGACGCCAGCCCCGCGACGCTGCGGCTAGCGGATCGCCTTGCGGAATTCTGCAACACCGTGCAGGCGAAGGCGGCTTAAGCCACGATCAATAGCAGCGCGAGGCGGCGATGGTGTGCAGCCTGACATCGCCGAGCACATGCGCCATGAAGCCCGGCGTCCGGAATATTTTCGCGAATGCCGCATCGCGGATGCTGAGGCCTCCGGTATAGGCGCCGAACGCAGGCATCACGGCGCGCTCGCCGTCGCAGGCAAAGCAGCGCCGCTCCATCGAACGCCCGCGTGTCGACACCCGCGCCTTGGGATGCAGATGTCCGGCGATTTCGCCCGATGCCCCGGTCGGCTCGTGACGAAACGCGATCGGGCCAATAGCGACTTCGGTGGCGACCACGCCGCCGAGATCGGACGGCAGCGCGGGGTCGTGATTGCCCGAAATCCAGATCCAGTCGCGCCGCGCCTGCAGCGCCGAGAGCGCATCGCGGTCGGAGTCGGACAGCCGCTCATGGGCGGTGCGGTCATGAAAACTATCGCCGAGCGCAATCACCATCCGCGGGTCGTGCCGCGCGATGACAGCGGCAAGGCGACCAAGCGTGGCCACCGTATCGTAAGGCGGCAGCAGCACGCCGCGCGCCGCGAAGCTGGAGCCTTTTTCCAGATGCAGATCCGAGACCACGAGCAGGCGCTGCTCTTCCCAGAACAACGCGCCGGAGAGATCGGCAACCAGGCTCACGTCCGCGACGTCCAGCCAAGATCGAGTAACGATATCGATTGCAGTTCTCGTCATGACCATTTTATTCTACGACATCGCCTCTTTGACGAGTTCGTCGGCGGCTTCGGCCAGCAACTCGTCGGATGCTTCGCCATAAACTGATTCACGGCCAATTTCCAGCATCACCGGCACCGCCAGCGGCGAAACCTTGTCGAGTTCCTTGTGGACAATGCGTCCCCTGATTCGCTGCAGCATATCACCGAGCCGGCGAAGATCGAGCAACCCGGTCGCGGCATCGGCGCGCGCGGCACGCAGGAGCACATGATCCGGCTGATGCTTGCGCAGCACGTCGTAGATCAGGTCGGTCGAGAACAGCACCTGCCGCCGGGATTTTTCCTCGCCGGTGAACCGCCGTGCGATCAATCCGGAAATCACCGCGCAGGTTCGGAACGTGCGCTTCATCAGCGCGGATTCCGCGAGCCAGGCTTCGAGATCGTCACCCAGCATGTCCGGATCGAACAGCGCGTTGAGATCGAGCCGGCCCTGCCGGATCATGAACGACATGTCGCCGAGCCCCCATACCGCCAATGCATATTCATTGGCGACAAACCCGAGCGGCCGCACCCGTGCCCGCTCCATCCGCCGCGTCAGCAGCATGCCAAGCGTCTGATGCGCGAGCCGCCCTTCGAACGGATAGCAGACGAGGTAATGCTTGTCGGCGCGCGGAAAGGTCTCCACCAGCAGCTCGCGCACGCCGGGCACCTTTGAAATATCCCGCTGCAACGACAACCAGTCGCGCACCTGCTCCGGCAGAGCGTTCCAGGCGCGCCTGTCGTCGAGCAATTTGCGGACGCGCTCGGCGAGATAGGTCGAGAGCGGAAACTTGCCGCCCATGTAGGACGGCACTTTGGCATCGGCATCATTGGCGCGGGAAACGTAGACCTGATCTTCCGCGAGCGCTTCATAGCGCACCACTTCGCCGCCGAACACAAAGGTGTCGCCGACCACGAGACCCTCGATGAAATATTCCTCGATCTCCCCGAGCATCCGGCCGCCGCGGCCGAGCACGCCGGTCGATCCCGAACCGCCGCCGCGCGAGCGCACCAGCCGCACTTTCAGCATCGACTCCTCGACGATGGTGCCGACGTTGAGGCGATAGCTTTGTCGCACCCGCGGATTGGTGACGCGCCAGCGGCCGGCCTTGTCCTGCTTGATGCGTGCGAAGCGCTCGTAGCTTTTCAGCGCGTAGCCGCCGGTGGCAACGAAATCGACCACGTCGTCGAAATCGACCCGCGTCAGACAGGAATAGGGCGCGGCCGTCAGTACTTCGCCATAGAGCTGATCGGAGAGGAACGGCTCGCCGCAGGCGCAGCCGAGCACGTGCTGCGCCAGCACATCCAGCGCACCGATGCGCAGCGGCGGGGTGTCCTGCGCATTTTCGGCGATCGCATCGATCGCAACGGCGCATTCCAGCACTTCGAAGCGATTGGCCGGCACCAGCACCGCGCGCGAGGCTTCATCGATGCGGTGATTGGCGCGGCCGATTCGCTGCATCAGCCTGGAGGCGCCTTTTGGCGCGCCGATATTGATGACGAGATCGACGTCGCCCCAGTCGACGCCGAGATCGAGCGACGAGGTGCAGACCACGCCGCGCAGTTTTCCCGCCGCCATCGCGTCCTCGACCTTGCGGCGCTGGGCGACATCGAGCGAGCCGTGATGCAGCGCGATGGCGAGGCCATCGTCGTTCATGCGCCACAGCTCCTGGAACAGCATCTCGGCCTGGCTGCGGGTGTTGACGAAGACCAGCGTGGTCTTGTTGCGCTTGATCAGGTCGTAGACCTCGTTGAGCGCATGGCGCGCGGAATGTCCGGCCCACGGCAGGCGCTCCTGGGTGTCGAGCATCTCGACAACAGGCGCCGCGGCCCCTCCGGCGACCACGACGTCGGCGGCCTCGCTTGCACCGTCGCGCTGCGGCACCAGAAACCGCGCCAGCGATTCCGGCTCCGCGACGGTGGCCGACAGCCCGATCGCGCGCAACTGCGGCGCCAGCCGCCACAGCCGCGCCAGCCCGAGCGACAACAGACCGCCGCGCTTGGAAGTGACCAGCGCATGCAGCTCATCGAGCACGATGCGCCGGAGCTGCGAGAACAGAAACGGCGCATCGTCGGACGACAGCAGCAGCGCCAGCTGTTCGGGCGTGGTGAGCAGAATATCCGGTGGATAGCGCCGCTGGCGCTGCCGCCGCGACACCGGCGTGTCGCCGGTGCGGGTCTCGACCTTGACCGGCAAATTCATTTCGGCGATCGGCGCTTCAAGGTTGCGCGCGATATCAACCGCGAGCGCCTTCAGCGGCGAGATGTAGAGGGTGTGGAGGCCGCGGCTGCGCTGCAGCCCTTTACCGGTCGAGATAAGGCCGGCCGGGGACGGAGACGACAGCTCCACCAGCGTCGGCAGGAACCCGGCCAGCGTCTTGCCGGCACCGGTGGGGGCGATCAGCAGCGCCGAACGATCGTCGCGGGCCTTTGCGAGCAGCGCCAATTGGTGTTCGCGCGGCGACCATCCGCGCGCCGCGAACCATTCGCGGAAACGGTCCGGCAGCAGCGCGGCCGGCTCAGTCGGAAATGCGGGCAAGATGCTAGGCGGCACGCCTCAAGAGGTAAGCCGTAACAGTGGCCGCGTCGAGGGCGGCAGCGGATCAAAATCGAACCGCCACCGCCGATCAATGGCCAGCTATTCCGTCACCGGCCGGTCCGAAATGTCCCAGTCCTTGCCGTTGAAGATCGAGATGTAGAGCGTCTTCATCGGCGTGTAGTCGTCGGGGGTGTAGCTGTAGGTGACGCCGTCAAGCATGTACGGCGAATGAAAACCGTTGAGCGACGCCGCCTGCTTCAGGACATTGGCGCGCGTGAGATCGTCGCCACAGCGGCGCAGGATTTCCGCCATTGTCACCACCTGGCCGTAGCCCGCGAACGCAATGGTATTGTCCGGATCGACATTGGGCAGATATTTCTTGCGCAGCTCCTCGAACGCCATCACATCGGGATCCTTCTCCCAGCGCGGCACACCGACTTCCTTGGCGTAGCGGATGGCAACGATACCGGTCGCATTCTCAAGGCCGGCGGCACTGAGGATCGAGCGGCCGGTGGAGCCAGCCGACAACAACTGCAGCGGCTTCCAGCCGAGTTCGACCACCTTGCGGATCGACTGCGACGACGCCTTGCCGGTGCTGATATTATAGAAGACATCGGCGCCCGACTTCGAGAGATTGATGAGCTGGGAATCGATCGTCGGCTCGGTGAGATCGTAGGTCGCCTCCGCAATCACCTTGGCGTTGCCGCCGGCATCCGCCAGTACCTGCTTGAACGGTCCGAGAAAATCGCGGCCGAAATCGTCGTTCTGGTAAAGAATTGCGACCTTCGCGTTCGGCTTCACGCTCAAGACATATTTGGCGAGAATCCGCGCTTCCGTCGGGTAAAGCGGCAGACCTGCGATGGTCCATTTGTTGTTCTTCGGATCGTTCCATTTCGATGCGCCGGTGTTCAGCAGCAGCTGCGGCACGCCTTTGGAATTGAGGTACTTATGCACCGCGGTCTGCGGCGCGGTGCCGAGCGAGCCAAACAAAGCCAGCACCTCTTCCTGCTCGACCAGCCGCCGCGTCGCCTCGACGGCCTTGGGGGCGCTGTAGGCATCGTCCATGGTGAAGAACTTGACCTTGCGGCCATTGATGCCGCCCTTTTCGTTCAGCATCTGGAAATAGGCTTCGCCGACCCGGCCGAGCACGCCGTAGAGCGAACCCGGACCGCTGTGCGGCACCGTTTGCCCCAGCTTGATTTCGGTATCGGTCGCACCCGGATCGTATTTCTTCTCGGCTGCTGAAGCATTGGTGGCGGTAAGCAACATGGCAACCGCGGTTGCCCACATGACGCGTTTCGAAAGCAGACTTTTCATTATTCTTGTTTCTCCCTTATGAAGGCATTGATCTGACATTCGGGCATGTCAGGCAAGAGCCGACCTGCGGTCTTGCGACGCAATGCCGCCCCGGTTTGCGAAAACGCGCCGCGTGTCAGATCACGCCTTCGCTGCGACCACGACCAGGCCGGGGACCTGCACACCGCTCTCGTTGCGAGACGATGCCGATTCCAGCCGGTCGAGCACGAGGCCTGCGGCGGCGACGAGCGCTCGCACGCAGCTTCCGCTATAGGCGTAGCGCAGCCCTTCGCCCAACACCACGCCCTCGCCCGCATGGCTTTCGACCGTGAACGCGAACAAGCCGCCGACTGCCAGCACGCGCGCGACCTCGCGCAGCAGCGCCGTCATGTCGTGCACGTAGGCCATCACGTCGGCGGCGAGGATCAGATCGGCGCCGCCGTCCGGCCTGCCACCCAGGCCCTTCACGATCTCGGCCACCTCGAGCTCGGCATAGAGGCCGGTAGCGCGGGCGCGCTCGATCATTCGCGGGGACAGGTCGATGCCGATGATTTCGTCCACGATCGGTGAGAAGGCGCGCGCTGCGAGCCCGGTGCCGCAGCCGAGATCAATGGCCCGGCTGAATGTCAACGGCCTGCCCGCAGCCGCCCGCGCGATCGCCACCGCTGCAAGAAGCAGTGCCGGGCCGCGATAGCCGAGATCATCCACCAACGCCGCTTCGAATCTCGGCGCGTACTGATCGAACAAGGCCTTGACGTAAGTCGGCCGCATGCCTGCGATATGGGAGGCGCCAAGTCGCATCAGGCGCAGGCCGGCGCCATTGCGATCACCCGGATCGGTCATCTCGGCCGTGCGAAACGCCACGATGGCGCCATAGCGGTCGCCAAGCTGTTCGCGGACTTCCCCGAGCGTGAACCATGCCGTCGCAAAGCCGGGCGCAAGGTCGGTCGCCTGGACGAACAGGTCTTCAGCGGCGACCAGATCACCGCTCAGCTGCAGGTCACGGGCAAAGTCGAAGCGCCGGTCGGCGACCATATCGCCTGATGACATGAACAGGCGCGATGGCATTTTTGGAACCGATCGGAGGGGCATTCGCAAGGCGCGCGACGCAATGCAGGACTATAGAACGAATAGGCGTCCGCAGGATATGCCGATCACGGTCCCCGTCGACCTACTCCACGATTGGAGCCCGACAATCAAGTCTTGGCAGCGACCACCACCAGGCCTGGCACCGGCGCATGGTCCTCATGGCGGGCCGACCGGTCCTCACACCGCGACAGCGCAAGGCCGCAGGGCGGGAAGAGACTCGAATGAGTCTCGCGCAGCCTTATATACCCGGGATGCGTCCGCAAGACATCCTGATGCCCGTTCCTGCCGGGCTGTGCTGCAGGTCCGGGGGCTTCCATATCGATCCGGTGCGCCCCGTCGAGCGCGCCGTGATCACCCACGGCCATTCCGACCACGCGCGACCAGGCCATGGCGCGGTGCTGGCGACCCAGGAAACGCTCGACATGATGCGGCTGCGCTACGGGGATAATTTCGCCCGCAGCACCCAGGCCATCGCCTATGGCGAGGAAATTCGCCTCGGCGACGTCACCGTCAGATTTCACCCCGCCGGCCATGTGCTGGGCTCGGCACAGGTCGCGGTATCCTGCAGGGACACCTGCATCGTCGCGTCAGGCGATTACAAGGACGCCCCCGACCCCACCTGCGCGCCGTTCGAAGTCGTGCCATGCGATGTGTTCATCACCGAGGCCACTTTCGGCCTGCCGGTGTTTCGTCACGGCAATGCGGCGGACGAAATCAAAAAGCTGCTGGCCTCGGTCGCGCTGTTTCCGGAGCGTGCGCATCTGGTCGGCGCCTACTCGCTCGGCAAGGCGCAACGCGTGATCGCGCTGCTTCGCTTGGCCGGCTACGACGCGCCGATCTATCTGCACGGCGCGATGGAAAAGGTCACGCGCTATTATGAGAGCCGCGGCGTGGCGCTGGGCGAGCTGCGCATGGTCAAGGGCATGAAGAAGGCCGATCTGGCCGGCACCATCACGCTGGCGCCGCCCTCGGCCACATCGGATGTCTGGACCCGACGATTTCCCGATCCAGTCACGGCGTTTGCCTCGGGCTGGATGCGGGTGCGGGCTCGCGCGCGGCAGCGCGGCGTCGAACTGCCGCTG
>DATHHQ010000096.1:0-3889 GCA_035490095.1 Bradyrhizobium sp. | reverse complement strand
TGGCGCCGAGATAGTCGCCGGTGTTGAACACGTCGAGCTTGAGCGGGTCGGGCGAGCGCGCCGACCACAGCCGCAGCGCATTGACGTGGTGGCCGCGCCAACCCACGATCGGGGTGTCGTAGGCGACCGCCTGCACGGTTTCCGCGGGATGCCAGATCGCGTGGTCGCGGCCCTTGGCATCGGTGAACCGTTCGACGCTGCCGCCGAAATGCACATGGTAGACCACCTCGGGCCGCTGGAATTCCCAGGGATTGCCGAAGCCCAGCCATTCGTCGGGATATTCCTGCTGCCAGCCCTGCGCGATGATCTGGCGAAACAGGCCGAAATCGTAGCGAATGCCGTAGCCGATGGCGGGAATGGCCAGCGTCGCCATGCTCTCCATGAAACACGCCGCAAGCCGTCCAAGACCGCCGTTCCCGAGTGCTGCATCCGGCTCGCATTTGCGAAGCTCGGAGAGATCGACACCGAGATCGCCGAGCGCGGCCTCGAATACCGGCAGCAGCCCCATATTGTTCAGCGCGTCGGTGAACAGACGGCCGATCAGGAATTCCAGGCTGAGATAATAGACCCGCTTGCGGCCGGCGTCGTAGCTCTGCTTTTCCGTGGTCAGCCAGTGGTGTACAATGCGGTCGCGCAGCGCCAGCGCCGCTGCCTTGTACCAGTCGTGGCGCGTGGCCATGCCGGCGTCCTTGCCGATCGCCAGCCGCAGCTTGGCGAGGATCGCGCCTTTGATCTCGGACAGCGCCAGTTCGTCGACGGGTTGGCTGGGCGCCGGATAATTTCCCTGGAAAGATTGGTCTGGCAAAGCTTGGATCCTGGATATGAGTCTGTGCCAAACAATACGCGCGTTGAGCCCGGATCGAAACCCGCTCTGGGGTTTCGTTTTTGCAGCGCATGCATGGTTTTTTTATGCAAGGACTGGGCCGATTTGCTGCAATCTCCCATGCGCCCGCCTGGGTAATGGTGTAAAATCCGCAAAACAAGTGGTGTCACGATCATTCCGGGAAGGAGTGGGCCATGAGATTGACGATCGAGGTTCTCATCGCAGCACTGCTGCTGTCCTGCATCACCGCCACCAGCGCGGCATTCGCCGCCGGCGGCAAGGCGGGCCGAAGCGCCGACGGTCTGAGTTGCTCATTCAGCGTTCCGGCAAATGCCCCACCCGCCGCGCGCTGCGCCGCGATCCGCCAGCAGTGCGGCGGCAAGTTCTACGCCAATTACTGCGGCGACAAGATGCTGTCGGCGATGTGAGCTGTGAAAAGCGTCATGTCTGGTTGTCGTCGTCCCGGCGAAGGCCGGGACCCATAACCACCGGCATTAAATGAGATCGGACAGGTCACTCCAATCCAGATTATGCTCTTCGACCAAACGAATCTTCCAGTCGCGTCGCCATTCCTTCAATTGCTTCTCACGTGCGATCGCATCTTGCGGCGATGCGAAAACTTCCATGTGGACGAGGCGATGCACACCGTATTTCTTCACGAATTCCGAGCCATGACCGCTTCGATGCTGCTCAAGCCGTTTCCGGAGGTTGTTGGTGACCCCGATGTAAAGCGTTCCGTGTCTGCGGCGGGCGAGAATGTAGACGTAATATTCGCCTGCTGCGCGCATGGTTTGGCATGACTTCGCAAGAACTTTGACACGGTGGTTATGGGTCCCGGCCTTCGCCGGGACGACAATGAATGACAATAGAACGAATTAAGAACACTTTAGCAAGTCTTTGATATATCATAGTGATTCGATGCCACGTCCACACAATATCTAGGGTCTATCCGAGATTTCGAGGACTACATGTCCACCATCGCCTTCGATCAATTCGCCCTCACCCGCATCGCCGACTTCGCCCGCTCGCTGTCGCGGCTGCATCAGGCTTCCCGCCGCCAGCCGATCGACGACGACGCGATCGACCGCGAGTTCAACACCGTCTGCCTGTCGGTGTGGGGCTACACCACGGACGATTTCAGCGACGATCTGTTTTCCAACGCTGACCACGCCTGGCTCGATTCGCTCGACGAGGCGCATGCGCGCATCTTCGCCGCCGAGCAGGGTTACGACCTTGTCGACGACAACGGCATGCTGACCGACTGGTGGGGCTATTGCTGGATGATCCTCGCCGAGAAGCGCGGCCTGCTGACGCCAGAAAACCGCGCGGCGGCGCGCGCCGCCATCGAGGAAAAATATCTGACCGCGCCGAACGTGATCGGCGTCATCGTCGGGCGTTGAGCTTATTGAACCTCGGCCCGCTTCGCCTTCGATGACGCGGCCTTCGGCGCCGCAGCCGCGGGCAGCGCGACGTTGCGGCTCACCTCAGACAACGGCATTTCACCCGCGACCATTTCCGCGGCTACCGGTGCTACCTTCATCTCGCCGAGCCGCGCGCGGATATCGGCGGTCAACCCCGGATAGGACGCGACCGGGGTGAATTCAGCGCTCTGGCCGCCGCCGGCCCTGACACCCGAATACGCCACCAGCCCGTTGGTGGTAGCGACGATGTCGCCCTGACGCAGCGAAGTGTCGAGCGTCAAATCGATCGGGGCGAGGCCGGCGGGATCGCGGCCGTTGCAGGTGCAGTCCGCGCGCAGCGCCTTGCGATAGGCGAAAGCGTTTTCGCTGTCGGCGTAGCGCTCGCCATTGCCGGAGAAAGCGCCATCGATGGTGCTGCCGAAGAAGACTTTCGTCGGGCTGGCCGGACAAAACGCCTGGCACATCTGAACCGGCGTCGCGTTGCCGCGCGCCATCAGCGGAAAATATTTGCCGTCGCAGCTCCGCACGCAAAATGCCGGGCCGGAGCCGCCTGAGGCGACCGGGCGCGACGGAGGCGCTGCCTGCTGGTTGAGGCCGAACGGGTCGGTGAAGAAATTTGCTTGCGACGGGGTCTGGCGCTGCTGCTGTTTCTGGGCGCCGCCGAACAGGAAATCGAACAGTCCTTCTGCGGACGCGCCGCGCGGCGCAACGGCAACCAGGCTTACGAGCGCGGCGGCGGCGACAAGCATCATGCGGCGCCGCATGGGCTGATAAGGAAACTCTGGACGCAACGCCTACTCCACCCGATGCAACCGAACCCGCTGTGGTAAGTAGTACCTCAGCACCGCTTCACATTAGTACGAGATGGTAAACGAGATATGAGCACGCACCGGATGGCCGAAAAGAAATGCTCTTTCTTCACCTCGCCCCGCTTGCGGGGAGAGGTCGGATTCGCGCGATAGCGCGAATCCGGGTGAGGGGGCGTCACCGCACAGATCGTGTTTCAGTATTTGCTGAAAGAGTCCCCACCCCGGCCTTCCCCGCAATTGCGCCAGAAGAAGCGATCAATCCTTCAAGAATTCACCGGCCTTGTAGAGCGAGCGAAACGCAAGGCCGGCCTGTTCAAATGTGTCGGTAGCACCTTCGTCGCGGTCCACCATGGTGAGCACCAGCACGACCTCACCACCGGCCTCGCGCACCGCCTCGACCGCTTTCAGCGCCGAGCCGCCGGTCGTGGTGACGTCCTCGACGATCACCACGCGCTTTCCCTGCAGGCTCTCGCCCTTTGCCAGTCCTTCGACCGCGAGCCGGGCGCCATGCTCCTTCGGTTTCTTGCGCACGAAGAAGGCTGCGATCGGATGGCCCTTGATCCAGGACAGCTGCGCGATCGCGCCGGCGAGCGGCACCGCGCCCATTTCCAGTCCGCCGACATAATCGAGGTTGTCGTCTTTCAAGGCCTCGAACGTCAGTTCCGCGAGCAATGAAGCGCCTTCGGGATCGAGCATGGTCGGCTTGAGATTGAAATAGAAATCGCTTTTGCGGCCCGAGGCCAGCGTGATTTCACCCCGGCCGAACGAGCGCTTGCGGATGATCTCGGCGAGGCGGGCGCGGGAGGCTGACTTGGACAAGGCGTTGCACTCGGGGG
>DATHHQ010000095.1:0-8646 GCA_035490095.1 Bradyrhizobium sp. | reverse complement strand
GGGCTCTCGAAGGGTACAATAACCGCCACACTGGTCTCCACATTTGCCCTATTCGGACTATCCTTACGATATAACAATAGAAAGTGCCGGGTAACGCGGCAAGTGCACGAAGCGGTTGACAGGCGTCGCACAGCCCTCACGTCGGGTCGATACAGGAGCGCCAAAGTTGCGGGAATTGGTTCGGACTAACGATATGGTGCTGGTTTCGGCCATCGGCGCGCTGCTCGACGGCGCCAATATTCATCATCTGGTGCTGGACCAGAACATGAGCATCATCGAAGGCTCCCTCGGGGTCTTGCCGCGCCGTATTCTGGTCCATGAGGACGATAACCGCGAAGCACGCCAGATACTTGAGGATGCGGGTCTCGCCCACGAACTGCGGGCCGATGACTGATCCCGCCGGTGAATTCACCGAGGACGCGTTTCTTGGTGGGCGACTGCGTCTGCGGCAGCCCAAATCAGGTCACCGTGCCGGTCACGACGCCATGCTGCTGGCCGCGGCGACGTCGGCGCGCTCAGGCGACCGGGTGGTTGATTTCGGCGCCGGCATCGGCGCCGCCGGCCTGGCGGTGGCCAGGCGCGTGGCGGGAATCGAACTCGTGCTGGTCGAGATCGATAAGGCGCTCGCGGAACTTGCGCGCCGCAACGCCGCCTCCAACGCGATTCCGGCTGATGTCATCGTGCTTGACGTTACATCTGCGGCCGACACCTTCGCCGCTTCCGGCCTGTCTCCCGACAGTGTCGATGTCGTGCTGATGAATCCACCGTTCAATGATCCGGCGCGGCACCGCGCCTCGCCGGACAAAGCCCGCGAGATCGCTCATGTGGCGACGGCGGCAACGCTTGGAACCTGGATTCACGCAGCAAGGCGAATTCTGAAATCCGGCGGCGCCCTTACCTTGATCTGGCGCGCCGACGGCCTCGCCGAGGTGCTGGCGGCACTTGATCGCGGTTTTGGCAACCTCGCTATTCTGCCGGTCCACGGAGACACGAAAAAGCCTGCGATCCGCGTGCTGGTCCGCGCTGTCAAAGGCGGAAAGGCACCTACCCAGATGCACGCGGCGCTGATGCTCAATAATGAGTCGGCGATGCCCAACAAACAGGCGCAGGACATTCTGGCCGGGAAGGGGGTATTGCCGTTGGCAATGCCCTGACGGCGGGCCCAGGCTGAGCGCGCCTGGCTATTGCGGAAGCGTTTTCGACTGCTGATCTGGCGCCGAAGTGAAGTGAATCGCGGTCAAAAGTGTACCGATCAGTGCCATCAGCAGATAGATTTTCATGTTCTTCCCCGCTGCAGCGTTGCAGCCTAACAACGACCACAATGCAATCGGCGTTCCATTCGATTGAATGGCAGCCGCGTGATAAAATTTGGTTAATTTCGAGGTAATGAGATGGCGGAACAAGAACGTGATCGCGGCGGAGCATCGCACGGCGTGATGGAGAGGCTGATAGAATTGCTTCCCGCGCGTCTGCGGCCCGGTATCGCCGTGGTCCCTGTGGTCCGCCTGTCTGGCGTGATCGGTGCGGTGACACCGCTGCGGCCCGGCATGTCGCTGGCCGGCGTCGCCAGGATGCTTGAGCGGGCCTTCGAGGTGAAGAATGCCAAGGCCGTGGCGCTGGTGGTCAATTCCCCGGGCGGATCGCCGGTGCAGTCGCGCCAGATTTATATGCGGATTCGGCAGCTCGCGGCGGAAAAGAAATTGCCGGTGCTGGTGTTCGTCGAGGATGTGGCGGCATCGGGCGGCTACATGATCGCTTGCGCGGGCGACGAGATTTTCTGCGATCCATCGTCGATCATGGGCTCGATCGGCGTGGTCGGCGGCGCTTTCGGATTTCAGGACCTGATCAAAAAGATTGGCGTCGAGCGGCGGCTGTATACGGCCGGCGCGCACAAGGCGATGCTCGATCCGTTCCTGCCGGAAAACCCCGACGATGTCGCGCGCGTGAAGGCGCTTCAGCGTGAGATCCACGCCATCTTCATTGCGCTGGTGAAACAGAGCCGGGGCAGCCGGCTGAAGGGCGCCGATGACGTTTTGTTTACCGGCGAATACTGGGCGGGGGAGACATCGGTTTCGCTTGGGCTCGCGGACGCCATCGGCGATCTGCGCTCGACGCTGCGCGCGCGGTACGGTGACAAAGTGTTGATGCCGGTGATCGCGCCTGCGACGGGGATGTTGTCCAGCCTGCTGGGCCGCAAATCGGCCGGGGCAGGCGCGCTTGCATCGATCGACGGTATTGCCGGTCTGCCGGACGAGCTGATCTCGGCGCTGGAAACCCGTGCAATTTGGGCCAAATTTGGGTTCTAGAGCGCTTTCAAGCGAAAGCCTGCCCCGGACTTGATCCGGGGTGGAGACCGGTTCGCGTCAAGAAAACGCGTCAAATCAAGAATCTAGAACCTTTCCGTTTCGATTCTATCGAAACGGAAAGGTTCTAGCGCCGCAATACTGCGCCATTTGGCCCTAGATATTGCGATTGCAGGCCCGGCCGGCTTGCGCGACAATATGGCCAGGGGCGTAGCGTATGAACGACAAGGATCGACCGATGCCGCCGCTGATCGCTTTCGCTGGTGCCCTGGGTGGGCTGGCCGTAGTCCGCTGGGCTTACCGGACAGCCCTGAGGGTCAACCGGGAATTGGAAGAGGCGCGGCTCGCTCGCCTCGCTGAAGCAGCCCGCTCGAACGAAATTCCAACGCTGCGACGCGATCCCAACACCGGCGCGTATCGCCCGGGCTGAGGCCCGCGTCCTGAGAAGCGTGCGCAAGCCCGCGTCTCGAAGGACGGCCAGAACCCGGGCTCATGGCTCGAGACGCGCAAGATGCGCGCCTCACCATGAGGAAGGCGCCCGTATCGGCGGCCATCGCCTTGATTCCCCGTCTTCCCGCCGATACGGTCCCGCGCGCTTGCCGCCCCCTCGCGAAGACCGAATCGGACGATGGAATCCATACCCGCCCACATGCGCCCGGAACGCTCGTTCCAGGGCTTCATTCTTGCTCTGCAGCGGTTCTGGGCCGATCAGGGCTGCGTGATCCTGCAGCCGTACGATATGGAGATGGGAGCAGGCACCTTTCATCCGGCAACCACGCTGCGCGCGCTTGGGCCGAAACCGTGGAAGGCCGCCTATGTGCAGCCTTCGCGCCGGCCCAAGGACGGCCGCTACGGCGAAAATCCAAATCGGCTGCAGCACTATTATCAGTTCCAGGTGATCATCAAGCCATCGCCGCCGGATCTTCAGGAATTGTACCTGAAGTCTCTCGCCGCCATCGGCATCGATTCAAGCCTGCATGACATCCGCTTTGTCGAGGACGACTGGGAAAGCCCGACGCTCGGCGCGTGGGGCTTGGGGTGGGAATGCTGGTGCGACGGCATGGAAGTGTCGCAGTTCACTTACTTCCAGCAGGTCGCGGGCGTCGAATGCGCGCCGGTCGCCGGCGAGCTCACCTACGGGCTCGAGCGGCTCGCCTGTTATCTGCAGGGCGTCGACAGCATCATGGACCTCAACTTCAATGGCCGCGACGGCGACGAGAAAGTCACATACCGCGACGTGTTCTTGCAGGCCGAGCAGGAATACTCCCGGCACAATTTCGAATATGCCGACACAGTGATGCTGTTCGAGCAATTCAGGATGGCCGAGGAAGCCTGCAAGAAATATCTCCAAGCAGGGTGGAAGAGCGGTAGCAACCGCAAGGAGCACCTGATGGCGCTGCCGGCCTATGACCAGTGCATCAAGGCCAGCCACGTCTTCAACCTGCTCGACGCCCGCGGCGTGATCTCGGTGACCGAGCGGCAAAGCTACATCATGCGCGTGCGCGAACTGGCAAAAGCCTGCGGCGAAGCCTGGGTGCATACCGAAGCGGGCGGGGCAGGGTGATCAAGTCCGCGCTTTCTTGAGTTCGGGTTTTTCCAATTCGGCGAAGCCTCTTCTCCCCTCCCCCTTGCGGGGAGGGGTCGGGGGTGGGGGTCCACAGATGACGAGCAATATGATTGAATCGCACCCGATGGATGATCGCCAGCGACAGTTTGCGCGCAGCATGCGCGGGCAGCCGACCGATGCCGAGCGCGTGCTTTGGCAGCGGCTTCGTCATGACATTCAGCTGAACGGCTCGCATTTTCGGCGGCAAGTTCTTGTCGGACCGTTCATCGTGGATTTTGCCAGTCGTAAAGCCAAGATCGTCATCGAACTCGACGGCGGGCAGCATGATTGGCAGCAAGTGTCCGATGCATCGCGCACGCGCCGTATTGAAGCGGCCGGTTATCGCGTTTTGCGTTTCTGGAATCACGATGTGCTCGGAAATCTTGAAGGGGTGTTGAGCGAGATTCAGAGCGCGTTGCCCCCCACCCCCGACCCCTCCCCGCAAGGGGGAGGGGAGCCGCGCCAGCGTGCGAAGCGCGCGCCGCGCCTTTCTCGCAAAGAGCGCAACTGATGCCCGATCTGCTGTTCGAACTTTTCTCCGAGGAAATTCCCGCGCGGATGCAGGCGAAGGCGGTTGACGATCTGCGCCGCATGGTCACCGACAAACTGGTTGCCGAAGGTCTGGTCTATGAAGGCGCGAAAGCGTTCGCGACGCCGCGACGGCTGGCGCTGACGGTGCACGGCATTCCCGTGCGTCAGTCGGACCTGAAAGAGGAGCGCAAGGGGCCGCGCGTCGGCGGACCGGATGCTGCGATTGCAGGTTTTCTCAAAGCCACCGGCCTTGCCTCGCTCGATGAGGCAAAGATCCAGCGCGATCCGAAGAAGGGCGATTTCTACATCGCGCTGATCGAGAAGCCCGGCCGCGCCACCCTGGACGTGCTTGCTGATATGCTTCCGGTGATCGTCCGAACCTTCCCGTGGCCGAAATCGATGCGCTGGGGCGAACGTTCGGCTCGATCGGGCGCGCTGAGCTGGGTGCGGCCGCTGCATGCCATCGTCGCCACCTTCGGCCTCGAAACCGAAGAGCCCGATGTCGTGAAGTTTGCGGTCGACGGCATCGAGGCCGGTCAGACCACCTTTGGCCACCGGTTCATGGCGCCGGCCGCGATCAAGGTGCGCCGCTTCGAAGACTACGAGGCGAAGCTCCTGGATTCGAAGGTTGTGCTCGATCCGCAGCGCCGCAGGGACACTATTCTCACCGACGCGAAGCAGCTCGCGTTCGCGCAAGGCTTTGAGCTGGTCGAGGATCAGGTGCTGCTCGACGAGGTCGCGGGACTGGTCGAGTGGCCGGTGGTGCTGATGGGATCGTTCGACAAGGAATTTTTGTCGATCCCGGGCGAGGTGATCCGCGCGACGATACGAAACAACCAGAAGTGTTTTGTGGTGAGGCAGTCTGCTTCACCTCTCCCCGCCGGGGAGAGGTCGACGGCGCGCGTCAGCGCGGCGGCGGGTGAGGGGACCCTCACCAACAAATTCATCCTCACCGCCAACATCGAAGCCAGCGACGGCGGCAAGGCCATCATCGCCGGCAACGAGCGCGTGATCCGCGCGCGATTGAGTGATGCGAAGTTTTTCTACGAGACCGATCTAAAGACGAAGCTGGAAGACCGGCTGCCGAAATTCGAGAAGATCGTGTTTCACGAGAAGCTCGGCACCCAGGGCGAGCGCATCAAGCGCATTGAGCAGCTGGCGGCAGGGATCGCGCCGTTGGTCGGCGCCGATGTCGAGAAGACAAAACGCGCCGCGCATCTGGCGAAGGCCGATCTGCTAACGGAAGTGGTCGGCGAATTCCCGGAACTGCAAGGCTTGATGGGGAAGTACTACGCGCTGGCGCAGGGCGAGGATGCCTCCGTGGCCGCGGCGAGTGAGGAGCATTACAAGCCGCAGGGTCCTGCGGATCGTGTGCCGACCGATCCGGTGAGCGTTGCCGTGGCGCTGGCGGACAAGATCGACACTCTGGTCGGCTTCTGGGCGATTCTTGAAGAGCCAACGAGTTCGAAAGATCCATTTGCGCTCCGGCGGGCGGCGTTTGGCGTCATTCGGATGATAGAGTTAGGCGTAAGATTGAAGTTGGCGTCGATCTTTTTAGATCATCTAGAAAAGACGGTTGTCTACAAGGCTACGATTACGCCTGCGGGCAATTCTGTTGAAGTCGCAATGATGTTTCAAAACTTTGAAATGATACGTGTGCACAAAGCGGTCGATCGACCTATCACGGATGAAAAAATTTCGGCGAAGATCGATGAGTGCAAAGCCGAGTTTCATAAGATTCTGGAAGTTCGGTCTCGTAGACTTCTCGCTTACTTCGCCGAACGCCTGAAGGGCCAGCTCCGCGAGCAGGGCGCACGTCACGATCTCGTCGACGCCGTGTTTGCGCTGGAAGACCAGGACGATCTCCTGATGGTGGTCCGCCGCGTCGAGGCGCTCGGCAAATTCCTCGACACCGACGACGGCAAGAATTTGCTCGCGGGCACCAAGCGCGCGGCGAACATCTTGCGCATTGAGGAAGAGAAGGACGGAAGAAGCTTCGAGGGGCCTCCGAATCCCGAAATCATGAACAATATTGAGAGGCATCTTTGGGGAACCATCCAGAGCACTGTTGCTGACGCGAACTTTCACAGCAAGAGGGAAGATTTTGAGACCGCCATGGATTCGCTCTCTACTTTGCGTTCAGCGGTCGACGCGTTCTTCGACGCCGTGATGGTAAACGACGACGATCCGAAAGTGCGCGAGAACCGCCTGAAGCTGCTGAATGAAATCCGTGCCGCGACGCGCGCGGTCGCCGATTTTTCGAAGATACAGGATTGAGTAGATGCGCTTGGAAAGGCGCCCGCAACAATAGCGGTCATTCCGGGGCGCGCGCAGCGCGAACCCGGAATCTCGAGATTCCGGGTCTGGTCCTGGCGGACTATCCCGGAATGACGAGTGCGGGAAGACGATGTGTCTGCACCTTTATAAAAAACAAAAGTCCCGCCCGGAGGGGAACGGACGAGGCCTTCATGCCCGGTCGCGCTTGCGCATAACGGAGCGCGGCGCCCGGAACCGCTACTCGACCACCCGAACGTTGCGGTACCTGCCGTTGGTGCCGCGAGAGCCGGAGCAGGGCGGTGGTGGTTGTCGTCATGCACCGTCGCCGAACGGCCCCATGGCCCCAAGCCGCACGGTGAGCAACTCGACTTCGGTGACGGCGACGTGCGGACCTTGGCGGGTACCGGCCGGGGTTGTCCAGAATGTGCCGGCTTCACAGCGCCTGCCACCGGTTTCGATTGTGCCCGATAGCACGAGCACGAATTCGTCGGCTGGGTGGGTGTGGACCGGGATGGTCGTGCCAGCGGCGAGGCGCGCGCGGTGGATGGACCCGTCGGGCACCGGCTGGGCGAGCGGCATGAGTTCGACGCCCGGGAGAAAGTCGATCCTCAGCCATGCGCCGGCGCCCGGATCGGTGAAGGTTTGATGGCTGGTCATTGCGTGGCTCCAGCAAGAGTTGGTAACCTGAAGTTCCGGTAGAAGGTAAACTAAGGTTACCACATGAAGCAAGGCTCACGCAAAGACGGTGCGATCACCCTGGGGACCATTGAGGAGGGACGTCGTCGGAACATGCGGCAGCTACTGCTGCGTGCCTCGCGTATCGTGAACCGGCACGTCGTGGAGGGCTTGCATGCCCGAGGCTACACGGACCTGCGTTCCACTCATACGACGCTGCTGTCCAATATCGACCTGGCCGGCAGTACCGTGACCGTCGCGGCGGACCGGGCGGGGATTACCAAGCAGGCGATGGGCCGACTTGCGACTGAACTCGAAGGTGCCGGCTACATCCGCGTACAAGGCGACCCGAACGATGCGCGCGCCCGCGTTCTTCAACTCACCAAAACAGGCAAGCGATTAATGCTCGATAGCCTTAAGGTCATGGCCGAATTGGAACTCCGTTACGCCCGTTCGGTCGGTCGGGATCGGCTTGCTGTCGTACTTCGAGGTCTTGCAGCCTTCGTCGAGGGGGCCGAGCGGGATTAGGCATCCTGGCGCTCGTGCCCCGGATGCTGCGCAGCAGGCCGCTTGCGGCGTGGTGCGCTGCTGATCCGGGGCCCATCGTGCCGCTCGCTCTGCTGCGGGTTGCGGCTCTGCGGCGCACCGCCGAAGCGGCGCTGCGCCGCGTCCGGGACACGAAAGGGGCTCTCGCCGCGGTGAGGTGATTTGCCCGTCGGGCTCGTTGGGCTACGCGGAACAAGTCGCTTCTCGCAATGATGTTGGCGAACATCGTAGATCCGGATGGAGCCAACGGGTCGCGCGAATGCGCGCCCGATGACAGGCTCCGCGAAATCCGGGACTCACGCGACGCCGGCCCCGGATTGCGCTGCGCTCCATCCGGGCTACGGCCGCTGACAACAAGACCGGCTCAAGTGATTTGCCCGTCGGGCCGTTTGGTGTCGAGTCTTTTATTTCTGATTTTCCGAAAAATATTTGTTCCCTCTGACCCAAATCAAATCTAGAACTGTCGCCATCCCACCCCACCAGAGGGGCGTATCATGATCGTCACGGACGCGGGGAGGGGTGCGGTGGACGCAGCAGCGTTTTGCGCGCGAAGGGGTTGCAGGGCGAGTTGAAAGACTTGTGAGCGATCAACAGCGAGCGGACGAAAGATGTTGCAGCGTACGGCGAAGTCGTGTGGTCCTGACGCCCGACGCTGGCGTCAAGTTCGCGGAGTTAAGTCGGCCCAACCGGGCTTAGACAAAACATATC
>DATHHQ010000094.1:0-2808 GCA_035490095.1 Bradyrhizobium sp. | reverse complement strand
TCGATCTTGAGTGCGGCTCGACCACCAACAATGCCGAACGCCAGAAGCAGGTTTGGTTCACCAACACCCACTTCCTGACCGCGAGCCGCTTCGTCTCGAAGAAATCCAGCAAGATAAATTCGATCGACGATCTCAAGGGCAAGTCGGTGGTCTCGACATCAGGCACCACCAATATCAAGCAGCTGACTGAAGCCAATGCCGCCCGCAACCTCGGCGTCAACATCATCCCGGCCAAGGATCATGCCGAGGCGTTTCTGATGGTCGAGACCGATCGCGCGGTGGCATTCGTGATGGACGATATCCTGCTCGCCGGCCTCGCCGCCGGATCGAAGGAACCGGGCGCCTATGTGATCTCGAAGGACGCGTTCTCGAAGCCGGAGCCCTACGGCATCATGCTGCGCAAGGATGACACGGCCTTCAAGAAGGTGGTCGATGCCGCCACGGCAGCACTCTACCAGAGCGCCGAAGGCCCCAAGCTGTATGAGAAATGGTTCATGCAGAAGATCCCGCCGAAGGGGCTGAATCTGAACGTGCCGATCGGTCCGGAACAGAAGAAGGCATTTTCGAAGCCTTCGGATTCGCCCGACCCTGACGCCTACGCGATGTGAGAATCCCCGGCTCATGCAATGGCCTGGCCATTGCATGAGCCCTTGGGGTCGCATGGCGATCGAAAGTTAAATTCTATTCCGGCCCGAATTTTGCAGGCATTCCGGATGTCATCCAAGGGAGGAGAGTCCGAATGAAACACCTGCGTATGATTGGCCTCGCGCTCGCCGCTGCGTTCTGCGCCGGACAGGCCAATGCCGAAGAACTCGAAGGCACGTTGAAAAAAATCAAGGAAACCGGCGCAATCACCATTGGCTTCCGCGACTCGTCGATTCCGTTTTCCTATCTGGACGACAACCAGAAGCCGATCGGCTTTGCGATTGACATCTGTTACCGCATCGTCGACGCGGTCAAGAAAGAGCTCAAGCTCGACAAGCTCGAGGTCCAGTTCAATCCGGTGACGTCGTCGACCCGCATTCCATTGCTGGCCAACGGCACCATCGATCTCGAATGTGGATCGACCACCAACAACGCCGACCGTCAGAAGCAGGTTTCCTTCACCAACACCCACTTTCTGACCGCGACCCGCTACGTCTCAAAGAAGTCCAATAAAATCAATTCGATCGATGATCTCAAGGGTAAGTCGGTGGTCTCGACATCCGGCACCACCAACATCAAGCAACTCACCGAAGCCAATGCCGCCCGCAATCTCGGCATCAATATCATCCCTGCCAAGGAACATGCCGAATCGTTTCTGATGGTGGAGACCGATCGTGCGGTTGCGGTTGTGTTGGACGATATCCTGCTCGCCAGCTTCGTCGCCGGATCGAAGGATCCGGACGCCTACGTCATCTCTGGGGACGCGTTCTCGAAACCGGAGCCTTACGGCATCATGCTGCGCAGGGACGATCCCGCCTTCAAGAAGGTGGCCGATGGCGCCACCGCCGCGCTCTACCAGAGTACGGATGGTCAGAAGCTGTATGACAAATGGTTCATGCAGAAGATCCCGCCCAAGGGATTGAATCTCAACGCGCCCATCAGCGCGGAGCTGAAGCATGAGTTCGCCATGCCATCTGATTCCCCTGATCCGGATTCCTATAAGGCGATGTAAGGTTTCTCAGCCCATGCAATGGCCCGCCTATTGCATGGGCTGATATCATGGCGCAGGCTCGGCTCGTAGCGGCGCAGCCGTGGTACGGGGGCCTACGTGAACTATCACTGGAATTGGTGGATCTTCTGGGAGCCGGCTCCCAACGGGACCGGCACCTATCTCGACATGTTGCTGTCGGGATTGGTTCTGACGATCGAGACCGCGATCTGCGCCTGGATCATTGCGCTGGCCTCCGGCTCGATCGTCGGCGTGCTGCGGACGCTGCCGTCAAAGACGGCGTCGTGGGTCGGGTTCGCCTGGGTCGAATTTTTCCGCAACACGCCGCTGCTGGTGCAGCTGTTTCTCTGGTTCTTCGTTTTGCCCGAACTACTGCCGCCATCGTGGGGGCTCTGGCTGAAGCAGATTCCCAACGCGCCGTTCTACACCGCGGCGATCGGGGTCGGTCTGTTCATGTCGGCGCGCGTGGCCGAACAATTGCGGGCGGGCATCGGCTCGCTGCCGCGCGGACAAAAGCTGGCCGCGACCGCGCTTGGCCTTACCACCGCGCAGACCTATCGCTATGTGCTGCTGCCGATGGCGTTTCGCATCATCATGCCGCCGCTCACTTCCGAATTTCTCAGCACCATCAAGAATACTTCGGTGGCCATCACCATCGGCCTGATCGAACTGACCGGCGAGGCGCGTGCCATGCAGGAATTTTCCTTTCAGGTGTTCGAAGCCTTCACCGCCGCGACGCTGCTTTATCTCCTGATCAACATCGTGGTCGTCACCGCCATGCGCTTCCTTGAGCGCGGGCTGGCGGTGCCCGGTTACATTACCGGGAAGTGAGCCGCGCTCATGTTCGCCAATTTCGACTTTGACGTTATCCGCCGCTCGCTCGGATATCTGTTTTTCGACGGCATGACATTCACGCTGACGCTGACGGGCCTCGCCGCACTGGGAGGGCTGATCTTCGGCACGCTGATTGCGCTGATGCGGCTGTCCGGATCAAGGCTGCTCGGCCGCATCGCTGGTCTCTATGTCGACCTGATGCGGTCGCTGCCGCTGGTGCTGGTGATCTTCTGGTTCTATTTCCTGGTGCCCTATATCGGGCAGTGGCTGACGGGATCGTCGCGGCCGATTCGCGTCGGCGCGTTCACCTCATCTCTCGT
>DATHHQ010000093.1:0-5226 GCA_035490095.1 Bradyrhizobium sp. | reverse complement strand
ACCGCGATGCCGGCATTGTTGACCAGCCCAAACAGCGTCTCGCCGCGCAGCGCCCTGCGCACCTGGTGCGCGGCTCCCCGCACCGCGGCCTCGTTGGTGACATCGAACCGCAGCGCGGTAAAATTCGCGCCGAATTCGCGCTTCAGGCGGTCGGCGTCGGCCTGCTTGCGCACGCTGCCGAATACGCGAAATCCGCGATCGAGCAGCAGTTTGGCGGTAGCCCAGCCGATGCCGGTGGACGCGCCGGTGATGACGACAGATTGCATGATTGGTCCTTCAGTCATGACGAGCCAACGGGCCGGCGGAAAAGCGCCGCCGATGACAGGCTCCGCGAAGCCATCCAGATGGACTGGATCGCTTCGCCGCTGACGCTCCTCGCCATGGCGACGATAGCACCTCAAGAAGACAAGTGCACCCGCGTGTCCCTACTCGGCGTGGCCGTCGATGATCGGGCCGAACAGCTGCCAGTTCTCGCCGGTGAATTTCATCATCTGCACCTGCTCGATCGGATAGAAGTCCGTCGGCGAGGTCTTGATGCGGATTCCCGGAATGTAGGTGTTGATCTCGAAATCGAGATTGGAAACCACCTTCATGACGTTCGCGCGGGTGAGATTGTCGCCGCACCGCTTCAACACTTCGACCAGCGCGGTCGATAAATTGTAGCCCGTGAGCGGCCCGCTCTCGGACTTGTCGGCTTCCGGATAATACTTCGCCATAAACGCCCGGAATTTCTGCATCCCCGGATGGCTGTCCCATTGCGGATCGGTGACGTCCATCTGATAGCCGGCGCTGAGAATGCCTTTGGCGTTGTCGAGACCGGCGGGCTTGAGCACGGCGCCGACCGAGGCCGACACGTTGGTCATGATATGGATCGGATGCCAGCCGAGTTCGGCGACTTTCTTGATCGCCTGGGCGGCGAATTTCGGGGTGCCGATATTGACGAAGATATCCGGGTTCGCGGTCTTGATCGCCACCACCTGGGAGTCCACCGTCGGCATACCGATCTCATAGGGGATGCTGGCGACGACCATGGTGTCGTATTTGTCGCGCAGCACGTCCTTGAGCCCGAGCACGTAGTCCTTGCCGAAATCGTCGTTCTGATACAGCACACCGATCCTGGCATTGGGATGATGCTGCAGGATGTAGGTCGCGTAGATGCGCGCTTCGGCCCGGTAGTTCGGCTGCCAGCCGATGGTCCACGGGAAGTGCTCCGGATCGCCCCAGCGCGACGCACCGGTGGCGACGAACAGCTGCGGCACCTTCATGGTGTTCATGTATTTCTGGATCGCCGCGTTACTCGCGGTGCCGAGCGGCGCGAAGATCAGGAACACCTCGTCGCTCTCGACCAGCTTGCGCGCCTGCTCCACGGTCTTAGGCGGGCTGTAGGCGTCGTCGTAGGAGATGAAATTGATCTTGCGGCCGTTGACGCCGCCATTGTCGTTGATCATCCGGAAATAGGCGCTCATCGTCTTGCCGATGATGCCATAGGCCGATGCCGGCCCGCTGTACGGCATGATGCTGCCGATCTTGATTGCCGTGTCGGTGACGCCGGGATCGTATTTTTTCTGCGCGGCAGCCGGCACGGAGGCCGCGGCCATGATTAATCCGGCAAGTCCAAGCGAAAGTCCAAGCGTCCTGATGAAATCCTTAGCGGAGCGCTTCATGAATTTCCTCCTCGGGTGCGGGCCAGGTGTGACGGCTTTTGTCGGACAGTTTCCTCGAGTGTTTTTTGTGATGGGATCGACGATAGCAGGGGTGCGGCTTTACCGTAAGGCAGGGAACGTCGGGGAAGCTGCAATTGCCAGAGACGATTTGTCACGCAAAGCGCCTGCGCTGCGGCGCAGCAATAAGCTTCGATCGCACGGCACCCGCCCCCGGTATTTCTACGGGCAGCCAATTTAACGAGAGGGTAGGACGGCGATGAATACTGTCATGCTTGAATTCCCGCGACTTTCTCGACTTTCTGGGAACCGGGTTCCGTCCGGGGTAGGTCGAAAAAGAGACATGGGGCAGATCTTGCAACAATATTCCATTATCGCCGAACTCGAAGACGCCGTCAGGAACGGCTCGTCGGAGAAGCGGGTTGGCACCCTTCGGCAGGTGACGGATCTTTTCCTGCATGAAGGCGACCGCCTCAGCGAAGATCAGGTCCAGGTCTTCGACGATGTGCTTTGCATTCTGATCGCCCGCGTTGAAAGCCGGGCGAAAGCCGAACTCAGCCAGCGCCTGGCGCCGCTCGACTACGCCCCCTTCGAAGTCATTCAGCACCTTGCGCGCGACAACGACATCGCCGTGGCCGGCGAAATCCTGGCCAACTCCAGCCGCCTGAGGACCAGCGACCTCGTCGAGATCGCCAGCACCAGAGGCCAGGATCATCTGTTCGCGATTTCGAGCCGGACCAACCTCCCGGAAGCCGTCACCGATGTCATCGTCGATCGTGGCGAACGCAAGGTCATTCGAAAGCTTGCCAACAATGCGAGCGCGCGCTTTTCCGATGCCGGCTATTCCGGCATCGTCGCGCGTGCGGAAACAGATGACGACCTCATCGAGATCCTTGGGCTTCGTATCGACCTTCCTCTGAAATTCCTGCGCGAGCTGTTGCGACGCGCAACGGACGCCGTTCGCGCCCGGCTGATGTCGGTGGCTCCTCCCGAACTCCAGGAAGAGATCAAGCGGATCCTGAAGGCGATCGCCAGCGTGGTGCAAGACGACACGTCGGCCCGGGATTTCACCCGCGTCGAACAACTCGTGAAGCTGCTGAAGGGCATGAACGAGCTCAACGATGCGGCCATCGTCAAGTTTGCCGAAACAAAGAAGTTCGACGAAGTATCGGCGTCGCTCGCCATTCTCAACAACGTGCCGACGGAAATGATGGCTCGGCTGCTGGAAGGTCCCCGGGCCGACCTCATCCTGATTCCCTGCAAAGCGGCCGGGTTGAGCTGGCAGGCGGTGGAATCGGTTCTGCAAAACCGGCCGGTCAAGCCGAAAATCGACGAACTAACGATGAAGGTCGCCGTCAAGGATTACGGCAAGCTGTCGGTGGAAACCGCCCAGCGCACCCTGCGCTTCTGGCAGGTTCACAACAAACTCGAGAAGTAGGCGCCTCCCCGCCCCCGCACTGCGGGCAGAGAGGCCGGAGGCGCGCCTCATCCTGAGGAGCGGCCTCTTGGCCGCGTCTCGAAGGATGGCCGCGAGTCCATGCGTTGTGTCCATCCTTCGAGACGCCGCTTCGCGGCTTCTCAGGATGAGGGGCGCAAATCTCAATTCTTGGTCTTGTCGACCAGCGCGCCCTTCTTGATCCACGGCATCATGTCGCGCAGCTTGACGCCGACCTCTTCGATCGGGTGGGCGGCGAGCTTGGCGCGGGTCGCCTTGAACGAGGTCTGGTTGACCTTGTTTTCCAGCATCCAGTCGCGCGCGAATTTGCCGGACTGGATGTCGTTGAGCACGCGCTTCATCTCGGCCTTGGTCTCGGCGGTGACGATGCGCGGGCCGGTGACGTATTCGCCATATTCGGCGGTGTTGGAGATCGAGTAATTCATGTTGGCGATGCCGCCTTCATAGATCAGGTCGACGATCAGCTTCACCTCGTGCAGGCATTCGAAGTAGGCCATCTCGGGCGCGTAGCCGGCTTCCACCAGCGTCTCGAAGCCGCCCTTGATCAGTTCGACCAGTCCGCCGCACAGCACCACCTGCTCGCCGAACAGGTCGGTCTCGCACTCTTCGCGGAACGAGGTCTCGATGATGCCGGCGCGGCCGCCGCCGATCGCGGAGGCATAGCTCAGGCCGAGGTCGTGGGCGTTGCCGGAGGGATCCTTGTGGATCGCGATCAGGCAGGGTACGCCGCCGCCGCGCTGGTATTCCGAGCGCACGGTATGGCCGGGGCCTTTCGGCGCGATCATCAGCACATCGAGATCCGCGCGCGGCTCGAGCAGGTTGAAATGCACGTTGAGGCCGTGGGCGAACAACAGCGCCGCGCCGTTTTTCATGTTGGCGTGCAAATGGTCGCGGTAGATGTCGCCCTGCAATTCGTCGGGGGTCAGCATCATCATGACGTCGGCCCACTTCGCGGCTTCGGCGACTTCCATCACCTTGAAGCCCGCGGTCTCGGCCTTCTTGGCGGAGGCCGAGCCCTTGCGTAGCGCGATGGCGACGTCCTTGACGCCGGAATCCTTCAGGTTCAGCGCATGGGCATGGCCCTGGCTGCCATAGCCGACGATGCAGACCTTCTTGCCCTTGATGAGGTTCAGGTCGGCGTCGCGATCATAATAAACACGCATGGTCGTTCCTCTTGGCTGGCCGGGCGGATTTGCCCGGATCGTGCTGTTTTCTGAAGTCTCGGTCCGTCACTGGGGACGCCGGCCCAGCGCGCTGGTCTGGCTGGCGATTTCCGGCGTTGTCTAGTCCATTTTTAGCTTCAGGGGAAACCCGTTTCTGCATGGCGCGCTGCGGCATCATGCGTCCATGAAGACCGGATAGAGCGAGGCCAGCAGCAGCACGGCCATGACGATGTTGAACGTCCGCACCAGCCGGGGTGACGTCAGCAACGGCCGAAGCACGCTGCCGAACAGCGCCCAGGCCGAGCAGGACACAGCTCCCAGCACCAGGCTGAGCATGACCTGGATCGTGATGTTCCAGGGAAAGCTGGCGATGCCCGCATAGGCGGTGATGGTGCCGATCACCATCACCCAGCCCTTGGCATTGATCCACTGGAACATCGCGGCGCCCCAGAATGTCATCGGCCCGCGCCGGTTGTCCTGATCAGGCTGAACCGGCCCGGACAGCGCGATCGCTGCGGCGAGATAGATCAGATACGCAACGCCGGCATATTTGAGAATCGTCTGCAGCACCGGATACGTGATGAAGATGGTTCCGAGCCCAAGGCCTACCACCCCGATCATGAAGGCAAAGCCGAAGGTGATACCCGCGATGTGCGGCAGGGTCGGGCGGAAGCCGTAGGTTAAGCCCGACGACAGCAGCATGATGTTGTTAGGCCCGGGCGTGAAGAACATCACGGCGGCGAACATGACAAAAGCGATCAGGAGCGGTTGCGACATGGTGGTGCTCATTTTCTTCTTCTTTATGTTCTTCTTTATGCGGCGGCAGCCAGCGCCGGCGGCCGCTTCGACAACAGCATGACGGCGATGCCGCCGACCACGGTGACCATGCCGGCCAATCGCAACGGCCCGAAGGTCTCGCCGAACACGGCGCTCGATGCGGCCGAGC
>DATHHQ010000092.1:0-2860 GCA_035490095.1 Bradyrhizobium sp. | reverse complement strand
GGTGGAAGTCGTCGCGGGGCATGCGGGACCTGCCTACGGAGTCCCGCACGAAGCCACCATCGAAGCGATCCGACTTGCAGGCCGGCTCGAGGCTCTTGCACTTGATCCGGTCTATTCGGGCAAGGGGCTCGCGGGCTTGATCGCCCTGGTCCGCCAAGGGCGTTGGCGCAAAGACGAGGATGTCGTCTTCTTGCACACAGGCGGCGCGCCGGCGCTTTTCGCCTACCAGCGCGCACTCGGTATCTGAACTGGCGACGCCAAAGTCACCAGGGACGGGTCGCGACTTGGCGGCAGCGCGATCCAGAGAGTGCCTCTCCATTAAGATTACGCCTTAACTAACAGTTAATTATGCCTTTGCGGGCACGAAAGGCCCGGCTTAGCGTGCATAGGAATGCTGCTCAGTAACCTACGAATTGGTGAGTGCCATGACCTATAGAATGTGTGGAACGCTTATCGCGTCTCTCAGTGTAGTAGCGTTTGTCCTTGCCGCGAGCGAAACATTTGCCGATCCGGCAGTAGTGCGTGGCGGAGTGTTTGCTCCGCCGCATCCGACTTTCCAACCGTCAGTCGGCCGATCGCTGCATCATCACCGCGGAATAGATCACCGGGGAATAGGGGGGGTCTGGCCGACAGCCGGGGGCTTCTTCTATGGGCCATCGAATGACGAACCGATGGTAGAGGCCAGGCAACCAAGAACATCAGACGATATTCGCTACACCTGCGTATATGATATTCCCTGGGACTATGTACATCGATGTCCGCAGGTGGTCGCACCTCGTGAATAGTTCAAGGCGCAAACCGTAGATATCGTGCGGTGCCACTGAGATTAGACGTTCGGTTGAAATGAGCGAAGCCGTCTCAGTTGGCGGTCGCTTTTTCATTTCAAACTGCGTGTCTAGGCGTCCGGTCGCGCCATCCAGCTGATGATCGGCATCGCCGGCAGCACCCATCCGATGCCGGCCACGACATAGAAGATGGCCTGCAACAGCCCGGAGTTCGCGAGCCACGGCGTCTGCGCCACGGTCATTCCCATCAGCGACCACACCACCACGAGCACGAGCAGGGCGATGGTTCCGAAGAATTTGCGGGTGCGGATTGTCATGGCGGAAATGTGCAGCTTGCTTTGAGTGAGCGCCTTGCGCGCGGGAAGGGGCGGACTATAAGGTGCGCGCAAATTCATACAAGCGCAGCTTCGATGACCGGTATTCTCGCACAACAAGCACCCCGCGACCGCGCCGTTAGATGGTGGCTGCTGTCGATCGCCGCGCTGATCGCGATTATGGTGCTGGTCGGCGGCGCCACGCGTCTCACCGAATCCGGGCTTTCGATCGTCGAGTGGAAACCGGTCACCGGCACTCTGCCGCCGCTCAACCAGGCGCAATGGATCGAGGCGTTCGAAGCCTACAAGACGATTCCGCAATATCGTGAACTCAACGCCGGCATGAACCTCGCCGAATTCAAGACCATTTTCTGGTGGGAATGGAGCCACCGGTTGCTCGGGCGCGTGATCGGCGTTGCTTATCTGTTGCCGTTTCTCTGGTTTCTCTGGCGTGGAGCCTTGAGCGCGGAGCTGAGGCGGCGGCTGTGGCTGATCTTCGGCCTCGGTGCGCTGCAGGGTGCGGTCGGCTGGTGGATGGTGGCCTCCGGGCTTTCGCAGCGGGTCGAGGTTTCGCAATATCGGCTCGCGACCCATCTGGTGCTGGCGCTGCTGATTTTTGCCGCGATCGTCTGGACGCTGCGCCGACTGGCGCAACGGCCGTCATTGGTTGCATCTTCGCGGCTGAAGATCACCAGCACGGCTCTGCTGGTGTTGACCTTCGTGCAGCTTTATCTCGGCGCGCTGGTCGCGGGCCTGCGTGCCGGCAAGATCTACAACACCTGGCCTGATATCGACGGGGCGCTGATCCCATCCGCATCGCGGCTGTTCTTCGAGACGCCATGGTGGCGAAATCTGTTCGACAACACGCTGACGGTGCAGTTTGAGCATCGCATGACCGCCTATGCGCTGTTCGTACTGGCGATCCTGCATGCGCTCGACGCCGTGCGTTCGCGGGCCGCGGCGGCCGCGGTGAATGGCGCATGGTGGCTCGCGGCTGTCATGACGCTGCAGGCGACGCTCGGTATTTTCACGCTGTTGAACCAGGTACCGATTGTCCTCGCATTGGCGCATCAGGCGGTCGCGATTGGCGTGCTGACGTTGGCGATCTTTCAAGCCGAACGATTGGCTGCGCGGCGGCCCGCGTCGGCGCAGCAAAAACTGGTTCAGCCGGTCACCCAGACCGGCTGAATTGAACGATTCTAATCGTCTTGCGATAAGCAGAAGTGCCCTGTTTGCAGGGCGTTCCTTGCAGCGCGCGTCCGCTAACGAAGTTGTGTGGCGCAGCGCGGCTTTACTTAAATTCTTTGGGCGATAAAAACGAGCCAACACAGGTTCGCCCATGTCGTCTGCTTTCATTCAGGCCGCCGTTATCCTGCTCCGCGAGGGGCTCGAAGCCATGCTGGTGATCGCGGCACTCGCCGGCTATCTGACCAAGGCCGGTGCCGGCCACCGTATCCGGGCCCTCTATGCCGGATCGCTCGCCGCGGTCGGAGCCAGCATCGTCGCCGCCTGGTTGTTTGCGGTGCTGAATTCGGGCGAGCACAGCGACATACTCGAAGGCATCATCATTCTGTTCGCGGCAGGCCTGATGCTCTACGTCAGCGGCTGGCTGATGATAAAGCAGGACCCGCGCGGCTGGCAGGATTATCTGGCGCACAAGGCTGACAGCGCGCTGGCGCAGGACACCGTCTGGGCCGTCGCCGCGCTCGCCTTCCTTGCGGTATTTCGCGAAGGCGCCGAAACCGTGCTGTTCGTCAATGC
>DATHHQ010000091.1:0-6366 GCA_035490095.1 Bradyrhizobium sp. | reverse complement strand
CGCGGCACGCGCCAGCTTGGCGCCTTCGCGATTCATCTCATAGGCAATGCCGGAGAGGTCGTAATCGGCCTGCGCGATCGAGGTCGAGGAAAACGTGTTGGTGGCGACGATGTCGGCGCCGGCGCGCAGGTAATCGGCGTGAATGTCCTCGATCGCCTTCGGCTGCGTCAGGATCAACAGATCGTTGTTGCCCCTCAGGTCGCGATGGAAGTCCTTGAAACGTTCGCCGCGAAACGCCGCTTCGTCGTATTCGAGCCCCTGAATCATGGTGCCCATGGCGCCGTCGAGCACCAGGATGCGCTCGCGGGCAGCCGCGAGCAGGGCGGTTCGCTTTTCGGAAACAGGCACGGTCATCGGATCAAGCGGCTTTCTGTGCGCCACTGGGGCGAATGCCCAGCAAATGGCTGATGGCGAACACGAGGTCCGCGCGGTTCATGGTGTAGAAGTGAAAGGTGTCGACGCCGTGCTTGGCGAGTTTCTGCACCTGGCCGGCCGCGACCGTCGCCGCCACCAGTTTGCGGGTGTCGGGATCGTCGTCGAGCCCTTCGAATTTTTCAGCAAGCCATGACGGCACGGTGGTGCCTGCCCGGGTGACAAAGTTGCGGGCCTGCTTGAAGTTGTGCATCGGCATGATGCCGGGCACGATCGGAATGGCGATGCCGCGGGCGCGCACCCGGTCGAGGTAACGAAAATAGAGATCGTTGTCGAAGAACACCTGGGTGATGGCGCGGGTTGCACCGGCATCGACCTTGGCCTTCAGGACATCGATGTCGGCATCGAAGTCGCGGCTTTCCGGATGCTTCTCAGGGTAAGCCGAGACGGAAACCTCGATATCTGCGTGCTGCCGCTTGATGCCGGCCACGAGATCCGCCGAACTGCGATAGCCATCCGGATGCGTGGTGTAGGCGGTGCCGATGCCGCCTGGCGGATCGCCGCGCAGCGCCACGATATGGCGGACGCCGATGTCGTGATAGCGGCCGACGATATCGTCGATCTCGCCGCGCGTCGCGCCAACACAGGTCAGATGCGCGGCCGGCAGAAGCTCGGTTTCCCCCAGGATGCGGGCGATGGTTGAATGGGTGCGCTCGCGGGTCGACCCTCCCGCGCCATAGGTAACGGACACGAAGTTGGGCGTGAGCGGTGCGAGACGCTTGATGGTCTCCCACAGATTGCGCTCCATCTCCTCGGTCTTCGGCGGGAAGAATTCGAACGAGATGGCGGGCGACTTTGGCGCGCGGTGCCCTTCGGGCGCGGGGGGCGTAACCTCGGTCATGGCACCACAAACTCCGCTCACTCTGTAGGGGCGTCAGGCTTAGCTGCGGGGTGCTAAAATAGGCCGAACGAGGCCGGCCAAATAGCCCATCTCCAATGGGAAGTTGCCCAATACGGCTGCTAGTTACGTCATTACCACCATGGTTTACACTAGATGGGCAGGATTTGATTTGGGTTCTTGAGCCAAATCGGCCAAATTTTGCTTAGTTTATGGCTTCTTGTTCCATTAACTGCCCTTCCTCGGAGTGGGCCAGTCAGAGTATGGTGCTTGGCATATATATCCGTCCCACCATTTCTTACGAGGAAATTATCATCCCGCGCAGCGACGCGCGCCTGATCTGCGTGCCGGGGGCCTTTGTCGGCCTGCGACGGCGCACTAGGTTAGCGCCATGATTCCTCTCTCGATCCTCGACCTCTCGGTCGTCACCACCGGCACAAAGCCCGCCGCGGCGCTGCGCAACAGCATCGATCTGGCGCGCCACGCCGATGCGCTGGGTTATGTTCGCTACTGGCTGGCCGAGCATCACAACCTCGCCTCGGTGGCGAGCCCGGCGCCCGATCTCATGATTGGGCAGATCGCCGCCGTGACCAGCCGCATCCGGGTCGGCTCCGGCGGCGTGATGCTGCCGAACCATGCGCCGCTGGTCGTGGCCGAGCGCTTCAAGATGCTGGAGGCGCTGTTTCCCGGCCGGATCGATCTCGGGCTTGGCCGCGCGCCGGGCACCGATGGGGCCACCGCGCATGCGCTGCGCAGCCGGCTCGACCGCCGCGAGGGCGACGACTTTCTCGAGCGACTGCATGAACTGACGTTGTGGGAGACCCGCGATTTTCCGCCCGGCCATCCCTACAACAATGTGGTGGCGATGCCCGACGATTCCCCGCTGCCGCCGATCTGGCTGCTCGGCTCCAGCGACTACAGCTCAGAGCTAGCAGCGCAGGTCGGCATGGGTTTCGCGTTCGCGCATCATTTTGCGTCCTATGACGCCGTCGATGCGCTGACCAATTATCGCGCCCGCTTCAAGCCGTCGGGCTGGCGCTCAACGCCGCACGGCATTCTCGCGGTGGCGATCGTTGCCGCCGAGACCGATGCGGAAGCCGAGCGGCTGGCGTCGTCGATGGATCTCAATCGACTGCGCCGCGACCGCGGGCAATACTCGCCGCTGCCCAGTGTCGAGGAGGCGCTGGCCTATCCCTACACGGACGCCGAGCGGGCCTCGATCGCGCGCAATCGTTCACGATTGTTCGTCGGTAGCCCCGCAACGGTTATGACAAAACTGCAGCCGATGATCACGACAAGCCAGGCCGACGAACTGATGATCATCACCGCGGTGTACGATCACGACACGCGCAAGAAATCCTATAGTTTGCTGGCGGACGCGTTCGGGCTGGGGAAGAAGGCAGCGGCGTAACGCTTAGTTCGCCGTCCGGGTTCGACGCTGCGCGTCGCCCCGGAATGACGACCCTCAAATCAATCCAGCGTCTCGCTGAAGGTCGCGCGGAACGGATGGCCGGGATAGACCCCGACAATGCGGAATTCGCGCGAGAAGAATTTTAGTTCCTCCAGCGCGAACGCCAGGTTCTTGTCCTCGGGATGGCCATCGACGTCGGCGTAGAATTGGGTGGCGAAGAAATTGCCGTCGATCATGTAGCTTTCCAGCTTGGTCATGTTGACGCCGTTGGTGGCAAAGCCGCCCATCGCCTTGTAGAGCGCGGCGGGCAGGTTGCGCACCCGGAAAACAAAAGTGGTGACCAGCGGTTCCGATCCCTGCTTGGCCCAGTTCGCTTCGCGCGCCAGCACCACAAAGCGCGTGGTGTTGTGGGTCTCGTCCTCGACATCCTCGGCCAGAACATCGAGGCCATAGATTTCCGCGGCGAGCTTAGAGGCGATCGACGCACACGATGTGTCGCCGCGTTCGGCGACGATGCGCGCGCTTCCTGCGGTATCGCCCGAGACGATCGGCTTGATGCCGAGCTTGCGGATGATGCGGCGGCATTGCCCGAGCGCATGGACGTGGCTCTCCACGGTCTTGATATCGGCAAGCTTCGTGCCGCGCGGCGCCATCAATTGATGATGGATCGGCTGGAACCATTCGCCGACGATGAACAGGCCGGATTGCGGCAGCAGGTGATGGATGTCGGCGACGCGGCCGGCGACCGAGTTCTCGATCGGGATCATGCCGAGGTCGGCCTCGCCCGAGGTGATCGCGGCCAATGCGTCTTCGAATGTCGGGCAGGGCAACGGCTCGGCGTCGGGATAGGCTTCGACGATGGCGATGTGGGAATTCGCGCCCGGCTCGCCCTGGAATGCGATTTTCATGGTTTTGGCCGTTGTTTTGATCATGGCGCGCCTTGTAGCAGCCGCTCAGGCTTTTGCCAGTATGCGCCGGGCAGTTTCGAGGTCGGCCGGCGTATCGACGCCGCGCGGCACCGTGTCCACGATGGCGACGTCGATCCGCATGCCGGCCTCGAGCGCCCGGAGCTGTTCGAGCTTTTCCTGCACCTCCAGCGCGGAAGGGGGCAGCGCAACGAAACGTTCCAGCGCCGCGCGGCGATAGGCATAGAGGCCGATATGATGGTAGCGCGGCCCGTCGCCCCAGGGGGCGGTGGCGCGGGTAAAGTAAAGCGCGCGCAGCCGCCGCGCGCTGATGGGGGAGCCGACCACCTTCACCACGTTGGGATTGGTGCTCTCTTCCTCGGTATGGATTTCGGCCGCCAGCGTCGCGATATCGACGGCGGGGTCGGCAAGCGGGCCGAGCACATCGCGAATGTTGTCGGGCAGGATGGTCGGAAAGTCGCCCTGCAGATTGACCACGATTTCGACCTCGCCCGCAGGGTCGAGCTTGCCCAGCGCCTCGTAACTCCGGTCCGATCCGGAAGGATGATCCGAGCGGGTCATGACGGCCTCGCCGCCGTGAGATTTCACCGCGGCCGCGATCTCAGGTGCGTCGGTGGCGACCGCCACGCGGCCGATTTGCGCGGCCTCGGCCTGGCGCAGGACGTGGACGATCATCGGCAGGCCGGCAATGTCCAAGAGCGGCTTGTCCGGCAGGCGCGTCGAGGCCATGCGGGCGGGAATCAGCACCAGGATGCGGGTGTCGGTCATTAGAATCGGGGCTTGGGAATGAGGTCGGGACCCGGTTGATAACAAGCCGGAAATGATGGGGATTGGCCGGAAGCTCGTGCATTTATACGGGTTGCCAGAGCACGGGCAAACCGATATCTCATCGCTGCCGAGGGTGCGGTGCGAAAGCCTGATTCCTGACGCTCATCCGCGGCCGTTTCGCCGGCCTTAAGTCGACATTCCGGCCTGGAGCCTGATCGAAAATGGACTCCTTCGAACTCAATAAAATTCTCGGCGCCATTCTGGCCACCTGCCTGGTGCTGTTGGTGACGAGCTTCACCGCAGGCGCGATTTTCTCGCCCGCGGTGCCGGAAAAACCGGGTTACGAAATCGCGGTGAAGGAAGTGGCGCATGGCGACGCCAAGGAAGCCGCGGCGGCGCCGTCCGAGCCGATCGAGAAGCTGTTGCAGACCGCGTCGGTCGAGAAGGGCGCCGCGGCGGCGAAGAAATGTGCCGCCTGCCATACCTTCGAAAAGGGCGGCCCCAACCGTGTCGGCCCAAATCTGTTCGGGATCGTCAACGACCATAGAGGCGAAGGACGCGGCGGGTTTAATTTCTCGGCTGCCATGAAGGCCAAAACCGGTACCTGGACCTACGACGACCTCAACAAGTTCATTGCCAATCCGAAGGGCTTTGTGCCGGGCACCGCGATGGGCTTCGCCGGCATCCCCAAGGACAGCGAGCGCGCCGACGTGATCGCCTATCTGCGCACGCTTGCCGATAGCCCGGTTCCGCTGCCGACGGCGTCGAAGTAACGCCTCCGGTTCTGCATGGACTTTCACGTCACCGGCGGCAACGGCCAGGCTTTGCCTGGCCGTTTTCATATGTGAACCTTCGCCCGGCCGTTTTGATATGATCTTGCCCGTGCTATCGAGACGTTTCGTCGCACCGGCGCCGTTCACAAGCAGGTATCATGAGGAAAAAGCAACGTAATCGGTCGAAACCTTGCCTTATATTGCGTCCTCAATAGCACAGCGTAGCAACAGGAATTCTGCATTTGGCAATTACCAGACGACATCTTCTTCGGAGTGGAGCATTTGCCGCCGTCGCGCCGACGCTGGGAATAGCAGTTGGCCTTCCCGCGATTGAGTCGGCCCGTGCGCAGACGGCATCGGGCGAACCGGCCTGGCGGCATGCGCTGTCGCTGTTCGGCGACATCAAATATCCAGCCGACTTCAAGCACTTCGATTATGTCAATCCCGATGCGCCCAAGGGCGGCGTTGCGCGCATGATATCGATCGGCACGTTCGATAATTTCAATCTCGCGGTTGCAGGCGTCAAAGGCTCGATCGCGCCGGCCGCCGCGCTGATTTACGAAACGCTGATGACGAGGTCGCAGGACGAGGTCGCCGCCGAATATGGTTTGCTGGCGGAGGCCGCAGCGCATCCCGACGATTTTGGATGGGTGATCTATCGTCTTCGCAAGGAGGCTCGCTGGCACGACGGCAAGCCGGTGACCCCGGAAGATGTGATTTTCTCGTTCGACGCACTGAAGAAATACAGTCCGATGTACTCCTCGTATTATCGTCATGTTGTGAAGACCGAAAAAACCGGCGAGCGCGACATAAAGTTCACATTCGACGTTACCGGAAATCGCGAACTGCCGACCATCGTCGGTGAATTGCCGGTGTTGCCGAAGCATTATTGGGAAGGCACCGACAGCGAAGGCCGCAAGCGCGACATCTCCGCAACCAGCCTTGAGAAGCCGCTGGGCTCCGGCCCCTATCGCATCAAGGAATTTGTTGCGGCACGATCGGTCAAGCTGGAGCGGGTGAAGGATTATTGGGGCGCCAAGGTGCCGGCGCAGGTTGGCCAGAACAATTTTGACGAAATGCGCTTTGAGTTTTTCCGCGACAATCTTGTCGCGCTGGAGGCCTTCAAGGCCGATCAGGCCGACTGGATCACCGAGAATTCGGCCAAGCAATGGGCGACGGCCTATGATTTTCCGGCGATTGCGGAAAAGCGCGTGGTCA
>DATHHQ010000090.1:0-6527 GCA_035490095.1 Bradyrhizobium sp. | reverse complement strand
CTGGGGCCGATCCGGCTGCACGGGAAGAAGATCCCGGTCGAGTTGGTTGCGCTGCAGGCGGCGTGAGGCACTCTCATTCCTCTCGCCGCATGCGGGCATGACTTCGCGTGCTGTGCTTTCCGTCGTCTCGACCGAGGGCCGAAGGCCCGAGTGGAGAGACCTTCTGTCAACGATAAGCCGCTTAGTGTGGAGAGAAGGTCTCTCCGCTCCGCGCTTCGCGCTCCGGTCGAGACGACGGAAGGGCTAAGCCATCACCTTGCCGCGCGTCGAGGGCACGCGGGTGAGGTCGGCGCCGGCGGTGTTCTTGAAGCCGAGCCTGGCAAGCGGGATGGTGCCGCGCTCCTGCATCATGGCGTCGTCCTCGGTGAGGTCGCGGACGATGCAGCAATATTCGAGCGACAGGCCGTTGGGATCGCTGAAGTAGATCGACTTGGCCCAGCCGTGGTCGACGATGTCGGTGACGTCCAGACCCTTGGCGCGCAATTGGTCGCGCTTGGCGGCGAGGCCCGCTTCCGACCCCGCCTCGAAGGCGAAGTGATAGAAGGCGGCGGGCACGCCGAGGCCGCGATTGATGCCGGCATCGTACTTGGCCGGCACGCCCGGCATGTCGTTCGCCTCCATGAAGGCCAGCAACTGATCGCGCCCGACATCGAAGAAGACATGCCGCAGGTGGCCGCCTTCAGCGATACGCAGCGTGTCGGCGACGACGGGCTTGAAGCCCAGCACGTCCTCGTAGAAGGCGCGCGTCTTGTCGAGGTCGAGTGTCGACAGGCCGATATGGGAAAAGCCTTTGTTGCTCATGTTGGTTTCCTCCTCACCCGTTGGCGTCGGACAGCAATGGTGCGGCGCTTTGGGCGACGGGACAAGGGCGCGCTCCCAGCAAAGATCATGATTGCTTCACCGGCAATCTGCTGGTCAATCTTCGGTCGAATGCTGCGCCACGGTGTCCTGCAAGGACGGACCTCAGCCCTGTTGGCGGTGCTGATCGCCCTGGGCGGCTGCGCGACCACGGCGCAGCAGGAGGTGTCGCGCATTCAAGGGATCGCCGCGGCGAGCGCCCCGGTCATCGATGCCTGCTGGGCGCGCGCCGTGGCCAGCCCGCCACACCAGGCGCTCAAGGGCAAGATGGGCGACAACAGCGACGCTCTGACGCTCGCCATGAAAACCAATGCCGAGAAGGCCACGCCCGAGGAGGCGGCGCAGATGCTGTCGCTTCAGCGCGACTACCTTGCGCCGTGCCGGAAGATCGCCCTGGAGAGCGCCGGCAGGGTCCACCCGACCATCGCGGCGATCCTGGCTGAAAGCTACGTCAAGGCGGAGGCAAACGCGGCGAACCTCGTCGCCTACAAGATCAGCTGGGGCGAATTCGTGATGGAGAACCAGGCCATCGTGAACCAGCGCCGCGCCGGGTTGCTGGCCGCCGGCGAGAGCATTCAGAGGAGCCTGAGCCTGTCGCCTTAGAGCGGGATAATCGTAAGCTAGCTTGAACACACACGCCTCACCCTGAGGAGCATCGCGCAGCGATGCGTCTCGAAGGGTAGGCCGCGAGCAATGTCCGTTGCCCACCACAGCGCGAAGACTACTCCGCGCGATCGAGACGGCCGCTTCGCGGCCTCCTCAGGGTGAGGTGATTTTGTTCCGGCCGGAAAGACTCTAGAGCTCACCCGTCGACGGCAGGCCTAGCGAGAGCACAAGGAGTCGATCGGGGACGGCCAGCGGACGGCGCAGAACGGCCCGGGAAGGACGAGCCGCGCCGCGGCGACGGCCGCGATCAGCAGCAAGGCCATCAGGACGGCCCGTCGGATCGATCGGAATCCCACGCCCAGAACCCAGTACCCGAGGCCCAATCCCAGGGCAGCGAGCAGGCCGAGTTGCAGGACGCTCAGCCCATGGAAGGCCTCCACGCCACTGCGTGCCCAGTTGGTCAGTCGGTCCACCTTTCCTCCCCACCGTGGACGAGAGTGCGGCTCACTCTGGACCCGGCGGCCGGGACGGACTTGTGACAAGGAAGAGAACATCGACCGCAGCGTAACGGACCCGGTGCATAACAAGCACCGATAGGCCCTCGCTGCGCCCGGCGCGGGCTCCGGCCCGCGGTCCGTTTGGCCAGGGTATCAACTCATGAACGGCTCGTTACTTGGACCAGAGCAAAGATGTCCGCTCCCAGGCTAACAGGGGTCTTCGTTCGCATCCCTTGCCATGTCGCAGAAGTGCCGTAGCGGCCGTCAGCGATAACCGCCCCGTGTCGCACTCGCTTCGTGGGCTTATAAGAATGATTGTCTTTATTCCCGGGTTGAGCTTGGATCCGGACTTTACAACTTATAGGTGTATTCAATGCGAAGACTTCAAGTACTGATCGTCGCGCTCGCCGTCTCTATTGCAATCCTTTCCAGCCCGGCCTCCGCCGACCCTGCCGACCAGACAGTGTCCAGCATCATTGAGAAATGGTCCGCCGGTTTCAACAAGTTGGACGCCGATGCTCTTGCGTCACTCTATTCCAAGAATGCATTGTTCTTCGGATCCACACCCCCACTCTATAAAGGTAAGGAGGGCGTCGCGGCCTATTTCAATGCGCTGCCTCGATGGAAATCACCAACGGTCCAATTCACTGATCTTGTGGTCACTCCACTGGGCTCCGACGTCATCAACGTGGCGGCTACCGCATCATTTGTCGTGAGCGAAAGCGCGCCACCTGTCTCTTTTCGACTGACATGGGTGGTAATTAGAGAGGACAACGACTGGAAAATTATCAGCCACCACGTGTCGCCCAAGGTCGCTCCAAAGTAAGGACGGGGCTAAGCCCGGAATGTCGCTTTGGGTCATTCGCGTCATCGGTGCTTCGCCTTTGTGTCAGCAGCGGTCGCATGTCGTTCGCGGGCAGATTCGCGCGTGAAGGCCGCGGATCATCAGTGCTAACCCGCACAAGTGCGAGCTTGCCTGGATCGCTCGATCAGTTGTCGCTCTCGAGCCAGCAGCGGAAAAATGCCCGAGACTGTTTCGCGGACCCGATCGCTCGGATGCATGCGGTGGTTCATTGTGCACAAGGGCAGAATCGAGGATACTTTGGGCGCGTTGTCGCGGAGCATGGAGCCAAGTGCCCGCACGAGTGGGTCGACACGCTGACTTTCTGATCGCGATTGCCGATGCGGCCGACTTGGCCACCGCTCGGTAGCGAGAGTTTGCGCTGCGGGGTACGCCGGGGGCCGATAGCGTAGTCGGCCCGTCAGGTAGGGTGCATGAGATGAGTGTCCCGTCTCCGGTCAACGAGAGTCTCCTGAGCCAGCGCCTCGGCGCGCTCGGATCGGCAAGAAGCTGGGCACCGAATGTTCTCCCGGAGCTCGAACGCTTCATCCGTACCGCTGACGACTATGATCTCTTTCGCGTCAACCCCATCCAATACGGCGGCGCCGTCGACCTGTCCGAGGCAGACGCGATAGCGCTGTTCGTGCATGCCGCCAAGGTGGGCCTGTTCGAGATGGACTGGCTGCTCATCTGCGCCTATTGCCCGCAGGTCGCCGGCAGCTTTCGCGAGCTCGACCAGGTCCATCCACGCTTTCAGTGCGCATTCTGCAACGCGATCAACGATGTGACGCTGGACGACTACATTCAGGTCACCTTTACGGTCTCGAGCGGCGTGCGCGACATCATATTCCGCCATCCCGAAATGCTGTCTGTCGAGGATTTCTACCTGCGCTACAACTTTTCCAAGGGCTTCGTCGCTCCGCACGGGATGACACACCAGCAGCTCGTTACCGCGCTCTCACGGGGATTTGCCGATATCGAGGCTCATGAGCACCGCAGCTTCGATTTCGAGGTCACAGCTGGCCGTTTCGAGGTGCTGGATCTCAGCCACAAACTCCTTCTGGTCTTCTTCGCGGACGGCGAGCCGGCAGAACCGCAAGGGACGCTGGTCCAGCTCGAGTCGGGCCGCTTCCTGGTACCGGACCGGCCTACGGCACCGAGAGAGATGGTCCTCGGCGACGGACGCTTTTCGTTCCGGCAGACGGCCGATCTCAGCCCAGGCAAGCACACCATCCAGATCGAGAACCGCACCGGCCATCGCGGTCGCTTCTGGTTCGTCCAGTATCCCTTCGGTTTCGAGCCCCATATGGTCGAATATGAACCGTTTCTTTCCGGCAAGCGATTGCTGCTCACCCCGAGCTTTGGCGAACTCTACAAGGCGCAGCTGGTGGATGAGGGCGAGAGCCTCAAAGTCTCAGACATGACTTACCTGTTCACCGATCTGAAGCAGTCGACTCCGCTGTATGAAAGCCTTGGTGACATGAACGCCTATTTTCTTGTGCGTCAACACTTCGAGATCTTGAACAGGATCATCGGGGAACGATCCGGCACCATCATCAAGACGATCGGCGACGCAGTCATGGCCGGCTTCGAGCGTCCCCAGGACGCCGTTCGCGCCTCCATCGAGATGATCGAAGAGCTGTTGCGATTCAACCGGACCGCTTCGCGGCCGCTGGGCCTCAAGGTCGGTGTCCACAGGGGTCGGGCGATCGCGGTGACGCTCAACGACCGGATCGACTATTTCGGACAGGACGTGAATATCGCCGCACGTGTGCAAGGTCTCGCCGACGTCAACGAAGTCTGCATCAGCGCAACGGTGATGGAGGCGCCGGGCGTCGGTGACATCGTCAAATCACGCTCGGTGTCGCGCGACTACGAGGACCTGAAGGGCATCGGTCAAAAGATGGAAGTCCATCGCATAACAATCACTCCGACGCAGACATGAACGACCGCGGTGCTGCCGCGAGGGGGAGGCCGACGGTTCCCAGACGACAGACCGAAATCGTCCGCTCCGGGTCATTCGCGTCGTTTTGGCCTTCACGTCCGGTCTACCCTGAACAACGAACGTTTCCAGGCCTGGTCGGCACTTCGCATTTGTGCCCAGAACCGACGCACGCCTCGACTGCCGCCAATTTTGGCGGCGGATGTCGTGGGCTACTCGCGCTTGATGGGTGGCGACGAGAGCGGTATCCGCCCAACGGCATCAAGCGCTCACAAAGCCTGCGACGTGGACCGACCATCCGGCCTGGGGTAGGCTGGACCAGGCCACATGACTGGAGCCTGGATCAAGTCTTTGCTGCGCAGCGGCATTACACTGCAGGCGAGCATCACCATGCTCTTCGCGCTGCTGATCCTACCTGCGCTCGCCATTGTGATCGGCTTCAGCTTTCATGAGAATTTGCGCAACCTGACGGCGCTGTCGAACCGGTTCATCGACCGGGCCAGCCAGGATGCGCGCGAAATGTCCGGCAATCTTCTTCAGCCGGTGGCCGAGGCTCTACGACTGATGGCGGGGGCAGAGGAGACGACGCCAGGTTTCTTCCGGTCCGAAGAAAGTTCGAACTTTCTCTACGACGCGCTGATCTCAGCCCCACAGATCGACGCCGTCAATACAACCTTCGAGAACGGCTTCCATCGAGTGGTCACGCGGGTCGACGATGATCGCCGCCGCAGCGACCCCAGAATCCCGGCCAATGCCAAGTGGCACATGAATTTCATCGATGACTTTTCGGCCGGCGCCGACAGGAAGCGTCATCGCACCTTCTACGAGACCTGGCCCACACCCGTGGGCGGCTATTCGATTAACGCCGCGAACAACGATTTGCGCACGACCCTGCCCCAATATCAGCTGGTGCGCCGAAGCCTGGCGCTTGCCGTCACCGACCCTTTCATCAACCCGGATACCGGCCATCCGGTGATTGCACTGGGCTTTCCGATCCTGGTGCAGGAGAACTTCGTCGGCGTTGCATCGGCGCACATCACCTTTCGCGGGCTTTCCGAACTGCTTGCCCGGCACAAAGCCAGCCCCAACAGCATCACCGTCATTGCCGACGAACATGGCGAGCTGCTGGCCCACCCGGTTCCGACGAAGTCGGTCCAAGTCGCCGATGGCCGGTTGCAGGTGACCAGTTGGGCTGACGTAGACGATCCGCAGATTGTTGAAGCCGTCCACCGACGCGCCGCCGGCAGCCCCGACCGGTTCAACTTCACGCTCGGGCACGAGGATACGGAATACGTCGCGCTGTTCAGCAAATTCCCGACGGGTTCGGGGAAGACCTGGCAGGTCCTGGTCGTGACGCCGACGGCCGATTTCGTGGGCGAGCTCGAGCGCACCAATCGCCTGTTGATCTGGCTCATGCTGGCGGTGGTGGTGGCTGAGAGCACGCTCATATACGTCATGGCCGGGCGCGTATCGAACCCGATTGAGCTAGTTTCCCAAGCGATGAGGCGCATCCGTTCCTTGTCGTTCGGCGAGCAGATGCCGCCGCGATCCCGGATCCGGGAAATTTCCGAGCTGCAGCACGCGGCAAGGCTGCTGGCCAATGCGCTTCGGTCGTTCGCGATGTTTGCCCCCATCGGAATTGTGCGCGACCTGATCGAGTCCGGCCAACCGATAACCCCTGGCGTGGAACAGCGCTTCATGACGATCCTCTTCGCGGACGTGGAGAGCTTCACGACCATCGCCGAGCAGCTTTCGTCACAGGAATTGTCGGAGCAAACGTCGC
>DATHHQ010000089.1:0-6881 GCA_035490095.1 Bradyrhizobium sp. | reverse complement strand
CTCAAGCTGATCGCGGCGGCCGCAAGCCGCATCGCCAAGGGCCAGTTGAAGGCGCGCACCCTGCTGTCGTCATGGAATGACGTGATCGACTATTGCCGGACCAGCATGGCGTTCGCCGACAAGGAGCAGTTTCGCATCCTGTTTCTCGACAAGCGCAACCAGTTGATCGCCGACGAGGTGCAGCAGATCGGCACCGTGGACCACACACCAGTCTATCCGCGCGAGGTGATCAAGCGGGCGCTGGAGCTATCCGCCACCGCCATCATCCTGGTGCATAACCACCCCTCCGGCGATCCGACGCCCTCGCAGGCCGATATCCAGATGACCAAAGCGATCGTCGACATCGCCACCCCGCTCGGCATTGCCGTGCACGACCACATCATCGTCGGCAAGAACGGGCATGCGAGTTTAAAGGGGATGCGGCTGATCTGACCGCCGAAGCGGCTTCAATCGTAGCCCGCATTAGGGAGCTGCATTCCTTCAACCCAGCTATGACTCTTACCCTTACCAACCGTAAGGCGCCGGCATTGTTCGCGTTATCCCTTCACGTTGTTCGTCCAGACCGCCTCCCTTTCGGGTGCTTCCCCGGGGCTCCGACGCGCTCTTTTTGTTTTCCTTTTGTCCTTGCTCACCGGCTTCTTTGCCTTCGGTGGCAGAACTCACTGACCTTCTGCAAACTACCGAAATAATTGCGCGCTCGCGTATGGTCTGTCCGCGTTGTGCCAATGAAGCATGTTAGCAATCCAGGCTGGGCTCGCCTGTGGCCGAATTGCGACACGCCAAGCGAAACAATCCGAGGAAGGCTTTTAAGCTTGACGCGCGAAGCTCGCATGGACACGCTATGGGTGTATTTTAGTTATCAGTTTCGCTTCGCGCGTCAGCCCGGTGATGGCGCTAGCGAGAGCACGATCGCCCGCATCGAAACTCCATGTACAAGACAGGTTTGCGTGCGCGCTAGTTGACGGTGTGAGTTGTGAGGGGGCGACATATGCGTATAGTCAACTGGGTCAGTTGCGTTTTCGCCGGGGGGCTCGCGGGCTGTTCTCTTTATCCCATTCCTGACGACGTGAGCCCATTCCGCACTGAGGAGATCGTTCGCTACGGTCGTTGCGAGGTGAGGAATGCGATTCTTGCTCATATGGTCAACGTTGGAATCATCACCACCCAATCTACCGTCGAGGAGATCAGATCTCAGATTGAAGCGGCAACAAAGAAGGCAAAAGCAAAAAAGGACTTAAGACTAGAGGAAAAAAAACTACTGAGGTTGACAAAAGTTGCGGTGGTTTATTCGTTTGACTTTAACATCATAGAGAACAACAGGACGGGCGCAGACGCGGGATTCAGGCTTCCCTGGCCAGCGACGAATGTGCTTGACGTTGGGGCTACGGCTGCGCTCGACCTGACGCGCCAAGGTTCGCGAGTATTCGGCAACGAGGACAGCTGGGACGACTTGATCACCAATTCGTCGCTGTGCGAGGAGAGGCCTTGGCAACGCCCAGGAAATATCGTCTATCCGCTGACCGGATCGATCGGAGTTGGTCGGGTTGTCGAGACATTTATCGATATTGACGAGCAAGGGGGAGCCAAGGACAATTTCGTCGACACGCTGACCTTCACGACGGTAGTAAGCGGCGGTGCCAATGCCGCTGTCAAGCTGGATCCCGTGCCGAACCAGTTCCGGCTTGTGTCAGCGACGGCCGCCGCCAGCGCTTCGCGTCTGGACATTCACAAACTGACCGTTAGCCTTGCGTTTCCGCAGCCGGATCCACCTCGCGCAATCACAGGGGTTGTACGTGTCGATGGAGATCTGAACGCACCATTCACCCGGCCTGCAGCTTGGCGGGCGCGCTACAACCTTTGCGTCCAAGATGCCCGCACAAGGGAGAACACATTCAGGATCTTGCGCCTGGAAGCCCCCGAGGTCTATTGCATTAGATACGCTGATGCCTTTGCACCCCAAACGGGGTTCCGGGCGGAACAGCCTGAAACTATGCGCCGAGTGGGACAGCAGCGTGCGGCGCCGAAAGCGTTAAACGCCCTGCCTGCAGATCCTGCATTCGCACCGCCGCCCACGAGGTTCGTGCCGCAAATTCGCCCGAACGCACCTCCGTAGAAGTCCACCGTGCCGATGACTAAATCTGCAAAACGTAGGATCATGCGACGCCGATGCATCTTTCAAACTAGAGCCCGTGCCCGCACCAGTTCCGGCTCGTATCAACGGTGGCCGCCGTCAGCGCTTCTCGTGTAGACACTCACAAGCTAACCATTAGCCTTGCGTTTTCGCACCCGGAACCACCTCGCGCGACCACAGGGGTTACACGTGTCGATGGAGATCTGAATGCGCCATTCGAGCGGCCTGCCGATTGGCGGGCGCGCTACAACCTTTGCGTCGCAGACGCTCGCGCAAGAGACGTCTCATTCAAACAACCGCGTCACCAAGATCCCGAGGTCTGTTGCATCACTTTACGCTGATGAATTTGCACCTCAGTATAGCCGCCAGCCGGAGCGGCAAATTGCGGTAACGATATCGCAATCTCGCCCTCCACAACCCGGAGCAACAACTGAATCAATAGTGCCCGAGATAAAGATACTAGAGACAACCATGCGACGAGCGCGCCCTATCCTGCGCCCATTTTGAAATCACGAGAGCAGCGCTTGCTGAGCGGCCCCTAGGGGGTATCCACGATAAGATGCACCATAGTGACTGCCATGCTTTTTTCGGTCTGCAATGCGCAGTCGCGTGAGGTGCGTGCCTTGCGACCGGCGCGCTCCCGTTTATCCCAGACGTGACGTGCAGCAATGTGCGCTCGACTAGTCGCTAAAATGGGCAAGCCGCTTGGCTTCAGCGACGGAACGTGATCAAAATCAACTATTCAAGAGCCATCGTGACGAAGAACCATTGGAAATATTCGCCGCCCCCAATCCCCGTTCCCTCTTCATCCAATCGATTGGAAACACTTCGAGGGATCAATGCGGTAACGCGGGCCGTAGCCTGGTGCACAATCTTCCGAGTGGCGACCCCACGCCCTCGCAAGCGGACATCCAGATGACCAAGGCGATCATCGACATCGCCGGCCCGCTCGGCATCTCCGTGCATGACCACATCATCGTCGGCAAGAACGAACATGCGAGCCTGAAGGGATTGAAGCTGATGTGACCGTGGTTCATGCGCCGCGCGCAATTTCGCGCCGCCGCGAAATTGTGAAGCAGTTCACACCGCGCGCCGCTCCAATGCGATATCGTCATTCTCCCGTTCGCAGTTGCAAGAGCTGCGAGCGCCCTTCACAATCCGGCGGCGGACACGACTTCAGTGCAACTGAAGAACAGGTGGCGCCATCGCTCGCGGCTGCCGCGGATCCATCCGGTGGGAAGGAGCCGATCATGTCGTCGTCATCGTTCAAAGGCCTGCTCGCGTCCATCTGCGCGACGAGTGTTCTGACGCTCACCGCCGCGTCATCGCCAACGGCCGCCCAGATCGTCAGTCTCCCGAGCTACAATGTCGACATCAACCAGACCTCGGTTTCCGGCCTTTCGGCCGGCGGCTACATGGCCGTTCAGTTCGACGTCGCGTTCTCCTCGACGTTACGGGGAGCAGGGATCATCGCAGGCGGGCCGTTTTATTGTGCGCAGGGCAGCGTTCTGACGGCGACATCGACATGCAGTTGCGCCCCGTTCGGTTGCTTCGGGCAGAGTTCCACCAACGTCGCCCAGCTTATCGCGATCACCGACCGGGACGCCGGCCGCGGCCGCATCGACGCCACCGGCAACCTGGCCCGGCACAAAATATGGCTGTTCTCCGGCCGCAACGACACCGTGGTGCCACAGCGGGTGATGGACGATCTCTCCACCTACTATCGTCACTACATCGATGCTGGGAATATCTCCTACAAGAACGACATCGCCGCCGAACATGCGATGCCGACCGACTTCTTCGGCAATCCATGCGCGAGCCTGGCCGACCCGTTCATCAGCAACTGCAACTACGATGCCGCCGGCCAATTGCTGCAGTGGATCTATGGCAACCTGCACCCCAAGAACACCGGTCAGCTCGGGGGCTCGTTCATCAATTTCAATCAAAGCGAGTTCATCGATCAGACGACCAGTCACGGCATGGCGCCGGACGGATGGCTTTATGTTCCGGCGACTTGCGGCAACAAGGAAGGCTGCAAGCTGCACGTCGTCTTTCACGGCTGCAAGCAGTATGAGACGTATCGCTACTCCTCGCCTTCGGGACAAGCGAGCTTCGGCACGACCTACGTGCGCAACACCGGCTACAACAAATGGGCTGACGCCAACAACATGATCGTGCTTTACCCACAAGCGACCGCCTCCGGTTCCAACCCAAACGGTTGCTGGGATTGGTGGGGTTACGATGATCCGGATTATGCGGTGAAGACCGGGCGACAGATGACGGCAGTCAAACGCATGATCGACCGGATTGCGAGCGGCCACGAGGGTTTGCCCGCGCCCGCTAATCTGCAGGTGACCGCCGTCGCCGACACCACCGTTTCGCTGTCGTGGAGCACGGTCGCGCACGCAACCGGGTTCAACGTTTATCGCGACGGCGCCAAGGCGACGAGCAGCCCTGTCCCGGTGACCTCCTTCACCGATGCCGGTCGCTCGCCGGGCAGGACTTACAGCTATACGGTGAAGGCCATCGATTCCACCGGCGCGGAAGGCGCTGCATCAAGTCCGCTCGATGTCACGACCACCGGATCGCCTACCATACCGGCTCCGACCGACGTGAAGATCGACGCGGTCGGGGCTACATCGGTGACGCTGTCCTGGACGGCGCCGGCGGACGCGACCGGCTTCGACGTGTTCCGCGCGGGGACATCAGAGGGTCCCTTCGCGAAGGTCAATCCGAGCCTGGTCACCGGGACGAACTTCACCGATACCGGGCTGACGGGGAGCACGACGTATTTCTACGTCATCAAATCCGAGGATGCGGGCGGTGGACTGAGCGGCCCCTCGATGGAAGTCAGCGCCAAGACCGAGGCCCCGCCGACCTGCTTCACGGCCACGAATTTTGACCACGTGGTGGCCGGTCGCGCGCACGACAACTTCTTTATCGCCGAAGCCAACGGCTCGAACCAAGTGCTGGGCCTCGACAACGTGTTCATCGTCACCACGCTGAAGCAGACCGGCCCGAATATCTACGTGATCGCCTCCTGCCCTTGACGCTTCCGCTTAGCGGCCGGGCTAGTGCCGCAAGCTCGCCGCCAGGAAGGCGACGGTCACCTTTCGCTCCATCCTCCTTGGCTTGCGACCAGCCCCCTCCCAGGCTACTTGACGAGTTTGTTTGTATGACATACAAGTTAAGAGACACCGGGCTACCATGGCGTTTGCGCAGCGACGAGGACCTATGAAAGGCGCTTCGACAGGAGAGCGTTTAGGCGATCCCAAGCACACCGCGCGGGCTACGCGCACGGCGGGCCGCCAAATGCGCTCGCGTCTGCTCGATGCGGCGAGCCGGCTGTTCAAGGAGCGCGGGCTGGCGGCGATTTCGATCGCTGAGATCGCCGCAGCGGCCGACGCCTTCCCGAGCCAGATCACCTATTACTTTCGCACCAAGGAAGCGCTGTTCGTCGAGGCGGCATGCCGTGACGTACTCTATGTCGCGCGCGCGGCCGAGCAGCACGCCGGAAAACAACTCTCGCCGGCAGACTATGCCCGCGCACTGGTCGACAGCGTGATGGGGTCGGATGCCGTTGGCTTCTTCGTCGAAGCGATGACGCTGACCCGCCGTCGCCAGGATCTCGCGCCGCTGGTGGAGCGGACGGTTGAACGGCTGCACGCCGAAGGTCTGCGGGCCTATGCGGCCGAGATGGCCGCGCACGGCTGGCATTCGCGGCTCGATCCGCAAACCAGTGCGCGGCGCTTCTGGACGATCGCGATCGGCGTCACGCTTGAAGGGCAGGCGATGGGCCGCTCACCCGAAGATCTTGCCGCCGAGATGCTGCGCCTGCTCGGCCCGCAGGCCGATGCGCCTCCCGCGGCAGCGCGGCTCACGGTCGTCAGAACAGGAAATTCCGCGCCCGACAGCTTGTCCGCCGACAAGGAGAAACAGCCATGACCGCACTACGCATTCGCGCGCGCGACTTGATGACCGAGCAGGAGCTTATCGAGGCGCGCGCGCGGTCCACCTGGAAGAGCGTTGCCCTGATCGCACATGCATGGACGCTGATTCTCGGTTCGATCGCGATGGTTGCGGTGTGGCCCAATCCCCTCACCTTCGTGCTGGCGGTTGCGATCATCGGCTCGCGCCAGCTCGGACTTTCGATCCTGATGCATGACGGCGCGCACGGTTGTCTGGCGGGCGGCGAGAAGTTGAACATGGCTCTCAGCCAATGGCTCTGCGCCTACCCGGTGTTCGCCGAAACAAAGGCCTATCGCCGCTATCATCTGCAGCATCATGCACGCACGCAACAGGCCGACGATCCTGATCTGATCCTTTCGGCGCCCTTTCCAATCACCCGGCCCAGCTATCGCCGGAAATTCTGGCGCGACATCAGCGGCCAGACCGGTTATGCGCAACGCAAGGCGCAGTTTCTCAATGCGCTCGGCGACCAATCGTGGCCCCTCGCGCAGCGGGCCGCGCACTTCTGGGACAGGCTGGGACCGCAGATCGTCTTCAATCTGGTTTTCCTGGCAGGACTTGCCGCAGCGGGCGTGTGGTGGGCCTATCCGCTGTTGTGGCTGTTACCGCTCGTGACCTGGATGATGGTCATTACCCGCATCCGCAACATCGCCGAACATGCCGTGGTGCCGGATAGCGACGATCCGTTGCGCAACACCCGCACCACGCGCGCGGGCTTTCTCGAGCGACTGTTCATTGCGCCCTATTACGTCAACTATCATCTCGAGCATCATCTGCTGTT
>DATHHQ010000088.1:0-16104 GCA_035490095.1 Bradyrhizobium sp. | reverse complement strand
CGAGGTTTGCGTCGATTGCCGCCCTCGATAAGAACAAGAGGGCGCAGGGAAAGCCGGGTGCGCGCTGCACCCGCGGTCTCGTGTGCAAACATGCACAAAAAAACGCACACGAGCATACAGGTTCAGCGGAGGCATCCCGGCCTTCCCTGCGCAATGGTTTACGGCTTATTTCGTGCTCTCCCCGGTGACCGGGCTTTCTTGCCACCGTCATCCACGAGAAGTTTTGCTTCCCGCGAACTTGACACCAGCGTCGGGGTGTCAGGACCACACGGCTTCACCGTCCGCTCAAGTCACGCTCGTCAGTCGCAACTCTCGCGTCCACCGCATCCCACCGCACGTTCGTGACGATCGCGAGCCGCCCCTCTCATCGGGTGAGACAGGCGAAGTTAAATCAGTGATTTGCCCGACGGCGAAAGCGAAATATTTTCGCGCGGAGGTCTGGACAGGGTTTTGGTGATTTGCCCGTCGGGTTGTTTTGTCGCGACCGGATCGCGAGATTTCGCTTGCGCGCGAGACGAAACAGGACCGCAGGGCGGGATAGCGCGGCTCGTAGGATGGGTTGAGCCCTTTGCGAAAACCCATCATCTCCGCAAACTCAAATTGATGGGTATCGCGGAGTTTATCATCGGGCGCGCATTCGCGCGACCCGTTGGCTCCACCCATCCTACGGGCTATTCCTGGCGAGCGGCAGGCTCTCGCTGCACGTGAAGCGGAAACGATAAGGACGCTGTTTGCCTTACGCGATTCGAGTCGCGCGCCTGTGTTGCGTCGACCGGTTGAGCCGGCACCCTGATAGCGACCACGGAGCGGACATGCCGGCATCTCTCAAATGTGCCCACAGACGACGTGGGGTCGTATCTCTAAACGAAAGAGGCCGCCAACTGAGGCGGCCTTCTCGCGACTTTCACTCACACGATTTCCAAGGCTCACCCTTCTTTCCGCAGCCAAGCCCGGTCGGACCATTACGTCGCGACCAAACTGCCTCGCAGTCCTTTACTGATGAGAATTGTCCCTGCGAGGTGGCCGTGGAACACTTGGCTTGGCAAACTTGGTTGCAAAGCGCAAGCGACGGCGTTGCATCGAACGCGTTGGCTACAAAACCGAGCGCGACCGCGATACCTATTCCAATCAATGTTCGTAGCATTAATACCCCCAGTATGTAGACGGGAAATTTTCAACGTATAATCCTAGCAGGCATCGACTAGAAAATCGATTTCGGCGATATGGTCACTGCCCGTATCCACTACCGATTTGGCGGGCCGGTTGTTGCGAAGTACTGACCTCAACTGACTATCGCAATCCAAAAGCTCCGGCATTGTCCGGGGGCTTTCTTGTGCCTCTCTGTTCCCCGGCCCTGGATAAGCATGTCACCGTGCATAACTTCCGGCACAGCTTTGCCACCCATCTTCTAGAGCAGGACGTAGGATGGGTTGAGCCCTTTGCGAAAACCCATCATCTCCGCAAGCTTCGATTGATGGGTATCGCGGAGTTTATCGTCGGGCGCGCATTCGCGCGACCCGTTGGCTCCACCCATCCTACGGGCTACGAGCTGCCCATGCTTCGAGACGCTCGCGTGGCTCGCTCCTCAGCATGAGGTTGTTGTGTTTCAACAAGTTAGACCTCATCCTGAGGAGGCCGCGAAGTGGCCGTCTCGAAGGATGGGCTGCAATACCGATTTGTGATTCCAGGTACTAGACCACGGCCACGATGACGTGTGCCTGAATTTTGGCAGCAACCTCGCCGTCGCCATGTCTGTCTGCAATCGCGGATGCGGCGTAGTCGGTTGCAGCTTCCAGCTTTCCCGCGTCTCTGGCCTCGATTTCGTTGCGAAGAAGAGTTCCCTGACAATAAGCGACGGCCGGAAGGCGCGGCGAGGATGCGCGGCTTTGTTCGGCTCTCGTCTCGATCACCACACCGGAGAAACCTGCGTCCTCCAGCTCGCTGCGGATCAGTGCCGTATCGTGGTAGCCGTGCGGCGTGCGCGCCAGAAAGCGCGGCGGATCGTTCGGAAAAATCCTTGCGAGAGCATTCGTCACATCATCCGCAAATACATTCTCCTCGATGCGATCCCATACGTTGAATAAAAAATGTCCTCCGGGCTTCAGGACTCGCTTTGCTTCGCGGTAGGCAGATGAGCGGTCGGGAAAGAACATCGCGCCGAACTGACAACAAACGAGATCGAAGGCCGCATTTTCAAACGGTAGCGCCAGAGCATCCGCTTGGCGCCATTTGATGCGACTGTCGGGAGCTTGTCGCGAAGCGGCGTAATCGAGCATCGGCTGGTTGAGGTCGGTTACGATATAGCTTGCGCCGGGGGACAGTTTTGGCGCCAATGCGCGGGTGACAACCCCGGTGCCCGCGGCGATTTCCAAAACGGCGCTTGGCGACAAGGACGCTGCGCGTTGTGCAAGATCTGCGGCGAATGGCTCGAAAATCAACGGCACCATATAGCGGTCGTAGTTTTCCGGAATCGAGCCAGCGAACACCTTGTCCGTTTCCAGCATTGCTATCACCCGCCGTCCGTTTGATCGCTCGCGAGGCTAGCATATCATTGTCCGCTTTGGCTCGTTTTCGACCGAGAGGCGTCCAACAGCATATGCGGCGATGGCGGCTGTAGCTCGGCGAAAGCGGAAGTAAGCCCGTAGGGCGGATTAGCGGAGCGTAATCCGCCATCTACATCCGAAAGCGGCGGATTACGCTGGTGCTGATCCGCCCTTCGCGCTTCCATCCTCCTTCCGCGTCAGCGGACCAGAACCCTCACGCTCGCGCGTAATTCAGCGCTTGCGCATGCAACAGTGTGGGTGATGTTCGCGACGTATCCAGGACCAGCCGGGGATCGGTCCATGCTTCGTATTCGGCACGCCGCTGCAGCAGGCGCGCCCAGGTGAGCTCGTGCGTGCCGGCGATGCTGCTCACCCGCGCTTCGATCCGCTGTCGGTGCGTCGTTTCATCGGAGCAGACGCATTCGATGATCTTGAGGCTGACGCGATGTTTCGCTGCCAGATTGCGCCAGGCGGCGCGCGGCGCCTCGACCGGGTTGACCGCATCGACGATGACGGAATGCCGAAGACGGAGATGCTCGTCCGCCAGCGCCTGCGCGACCTCATAGGCCGCGACGCCGGTTTCGGTTTTGGCAAGGCCGGCGCGCCACATCGCCGCCTCGATCGGGTCGAGCGAGAAAATCGGGATTGACAGCGCGCGGGAGAGGCTTTCAGCCAGCACGGTCTTGCCCGAACCGGGCAGCCCGGACAAGACGATCAGTGTGGGCGATATCTTTGTAATTTCTGTCATGACGGCTTTCGAAAACCGGAGCAGGTAGCCCGCATCAGCGCAGCGCTATGCAGAGAGGGTAGCTGGCTACCCAGCCATATTCCACGCGGAGGAGGGCCGCGCAAGCGGCAATAGCGTGGCGTCATGCGCCGGAGTCGCGGCGGCGGATTAGGCTGCGCTAATCCGCCCTGCGAGCTACGCGCCGACCCATTGACGCATCCCGGAATGACAAACAAAGGCGGCGCGTCTCGCGCCTGCGAGACGCCTGCATTCTTTGGCTAACGCGACCACTCCTCAGGGAACGCTTGTTTCGCGACGGCGTTCCTACCCAAGAGGAGGAACTCGCCATGAAACTGAGAGGATTGTTTATCGCAGCAGCCGTGCTGCTGATGCCGACCGCCGCACTGGCGGCGCCGGGCATCGTCACCACCACGGTCAGCCTGAGGGCAGGGCCCGGTGAAGGCTTTCCAACGGTCGACCGCATTCCCGGCGGCGCCCGTGTCAACATCCATGGGTGTCTCAGAGGCACCGCCTGGTGCGATGTGAGCTGGTCGGACGATCGTGGCTGGGTGTCGTCGCAATATCTCGAATATCTCTACCGCAACCGCTACGTCTATCTGCCCGACTATGTCGACGAGATCGACGTTCCCGTCGTGCCGTTCGCGCTGACCTCGTACTGGTCGAGCTACTATGCGGGACGTCCCTGGTATCACCGCCGCGCCTACTGGAGCGGCTACTGGCAATCGCATGAGCGTTTCGCGACGCGGTTGACGATCGACCGCTCGGCGGCCCGGATCGGCCGCGCGGCGGCAGCGCGTGACGCTGCGCTCCCCGAGGCAAAGGCGCGTGCAAAGGAGCGTGTCGGTGTCGAGGAGAGGTCGCGTGCCCGTGTCGACGAACGGACGCGCGCCGGTGTGACGGAACGCGTGACGCGGGAGAAAGACATTGCTACGCGTAGCGCGCGCGAAGGGCACGAACGCGCGGCGGTGCAGACCCGCACGACCCGCGAGAACGCGCGGATGACGCATGAGAACGCAAGGGCGGCCGTGCGCGAGCAGCCGATGGCCCGTGCCCGCACGCAGACGCCGCCGGCCATGGCCCGCGGTCATGACGAACCGCGTGCGGCTGTGCCGCGGATCGAGCGTGCCACGCCCCACATGACGCAGCCCAATGCGGCGCGCGGCGGCAGTGGCCCGCCGATGAACGCTCGCGCGCAGGTGCCGGCCCCGGCCGCCCCGCGCGCAGCAGCGCCCGCGATGCCGCAGGGCGGCGGCGGCGCGCCGCACATCAACGCCGCACCGCGCGGTGGCGGCGGACCGGGCGGTGGCGGAGGCCACGGTCAGGACAAGCGCCAATGAACGAAAAGCCCGGCCTTGAGCCGGGCTTTTTTTGCCCGACGAGCTGCTGGCGGCGCGACGGCTACGCGTTTCTCAACGGTCGCGGGCGAACTAAGCCCAAATCGCAGACACACTATGACCTTCGCCAGAGCCGTTAGTTAGCGTTGAGGATCACGAACACCCCGTCGTTGATCCACACGTATCGCTCTTCATGCACGCGCCGTTTCGCACCAGCGAAAAGTGCCCGCATTCGCCGCACATCTCGCCTTCGTAGCCTTTTGCCTTGGCTTCCGCCCGGCGTTCGGCCTTTGAGGGGGCGGCCTGCGCCGCGGCGCCGGCCTTGCTCCATTGCAGCTCGTAGGATGGGTTGAGCCCTTTGCGAAACCCATCGACCCATGAATAGCAATTGATGGGTATCGCTTCGCTGCACCCATCCTACGGGCTCGTCCTCGTCACGCGCTTCGCCTCAATCGCCGCGTACTCGCCGGCGCGCAGGCTGCCGCTTGATCGGAAATCGAGCTGCTTATCGAAATCGGGTGAACTGAGGTTTCATCGCAGACGGACACGAACAGGCTTTCTGGAAGCGCGTTTCGCCCGACGATCACCATGACGAACCCGTTTAGGGCGTGGTTCGAGCGTCTCACGCATTCTGCTGTATTGCGCATGTCGACATGTGACGGGGAGGGCACGTTCTCGGGGTGCGTGTGCCAACAGCCGATGAAATGGAGCCCGTGCGTGAACCTCTGTTCGATTTCGAGCTGTTCCGCCTGGACGTCAGGTGAGTACGAATACCGGCTGCGGCGGTCGGTGCGCCGGGGACCTGTGGCTTCGCACACCTCGATCTTGGGCAGATCGAAGCGCGCGAACAGAAGTCCGCCGGCCTCGCGGTGCCAGAAATGGACCTGACGGCTGCGATCGAAGCGCCGGAGAACGGTATCGCTGAATTGCAACGATTGTCCGGAATAGCCGATTTCAAACGCGATCACGCGGCGCGGACTTTCATACTAAGATGCTGTCCCCACCGCCGCTCCAGTGTCGTGCCGCCCTCCAGCGCGTGAGGTGCCATCTCCCGGATCGCTTGGCTCCATTGACCGCCCGCGCCCTCAAGGACGTTGCGACGCGCGAGCCAAATGCGATGCGTGGCCGTGCCGATCGAACCGAGGAGACAATCTAGCGCCGCGTGCGAAACGAGCGACGTGATGAAGCCGAGTTCGACCGGCCCGTACGGTTCGAATGCCGCGCCGCATGCCGGCTCGTATCTCCGTGTGTCCTCGGCCCATTGCGTCGCGACCAAGTGAGGTTGTCCGGCGGAATTCAGTCCATCCCGCAGTCGGCCGGCCGAAGGGGAGACAATCACCGCGTGACCCGCAGCGGCATAGGGTTCGGTCCAGCCGTAGACGATCGGAAACCGCTTCCCGTTTGCGACGTGCCACTCGTCCAACATCGACTCACTCGGCCAGTCGCCGAGGGCGGAAACGATCAGGTCGACCTTCGCCAACGGACAATCATCTCGCAGCAACAGCGCTTGAACCTTAGAAACATAGCTCTCGACCTCCACGTGGGGAAGATCACTGCGAAGACGCCGGGCGAGCTCCGAGGCCTTGGGTGAATCGATTGATCCAACGCCGAGCGGATGCCTGCCGACGTTTGCTCCTTTGAACTTCTCCTGATCGACGAGGATCAGCTTTCGGACGCCGGCGCGAGCAAGATTGACCGCGACGGGTGCACCGACAGAACCGCAACCCAACACCGCGACGGTGGCTTCCTGCAGCGTGACGACGCGCGGATCCTGACCGCGTCCATGGATCCACCCGGCGTCGACGCGATCGACCGAATTCTTGCCGGCCAGCTCCGCTCCGAAGAAACGAGCGTTAAAGATCGGTTCGGGCACCCGCGACGGGCGGAAGCCGCGGATCAGTGGATCGTTGCCGCGAATGATCGGTGGACGCTTGATGATCGGTGCCACGATAGCAGGACCATTTTCGGTCATTGCTCCGAGTGCGACGAACAGCAGATCTGGTGCCTCGCTTGCTAGCGCGTCCAGGGAATCCGCCAGACCGGCGCGGGCTGCGATCGCGTAGACCTCTCTTGCGGTCGTAGGGTACTCGGAGGGAAGGGGCACCTCGTCGAGCCAAACAAGAACGCCATCGCGAAGGCGACATTCGGGCGACGGCAGACCCGGATTGAGGTTCTGAAGCCAAGCCTGAAGCCGATCGCCGTCATCGGCGATGACGATCCGCTTGCGGCCCTCCCAGACCTTGATGATCCTCGATGGAGGCACAGGATCGATCAGAGAAAGGATCGGTCGGTCCTGCGCCTTCGCTGAATTTGCCCAGTAGGACAGGAACTCGGCCCTGAATTCGCCGTCGTAATCGCCCTGCAGGAAACCGTCGATTAAGTCGTACGCCATCTCGATGAGCCCAGCGACAGTACCGTAGGGATCATCGACGGAGACAGTCCCGTGAGCCGGCAGGAGGCAGAGCACACCGTCTCTCTCGATGTGCGGCCAGGTCAGGAAATCGGGCCGGTCAACCAGCGCGACGCGCGCGGGCACGAAGGGAAAGCCCCGGGTCACGAAGACGTCGAACCGCCGGGTTTGATCAGAAAACTTAATGGGAATGCGCCAGCCGACCGCAGCTTCGTGCTTGTGGTATTTCGCCAAATGCTTTGCGACAAGACGTTCTGCAGGCACGGAAATGTGCCGCCAGCGCTCTTCGACGGCGCTGACAGCCGAATTGAATCGGTTCAAGAGAGCTTTATCGCTCTCAGGCATTCCGGCGGTCTCCCTGTAGCTGAACGGCGGAGCTCCGCGCCTGCGCTTCGCTACGGATCAGGCCGGCGGTTAGGACGGCCGGCGCGCCGAGCCTGCGGGCGGCGCGTTTCTTGACGCGCTCGGCCATGTCGGTACCGATGCCCTTGGCAAGATTTTCGGTGATCAGTTGCGTGTTGGACAGCACGGCCGCCCGTGCGAAGTCCTCCCGGGCCCGCTGCAGCCACTCGAAGAACGCTGCCGCGCGCTCCGGATGCTTCTTCCATTTGTCCGCGAAATTCTCGGAAGGATCGCTCGGATTCGCGATGAGAAGCGTGCCGTCCGGCTGACACACGATGAAGCGGTCCATCTGGCTCAACATCGCGAACAGGGCGTCCGAGATCTTGTTCTCACCGTTGTAGGCGTGGGCGGCGAGGGTCGTTAGGATGATGGAAATCGGACGTTCGTCGAAACGGTCGGTGAACATGATGTCGCGATGCCGCTTCAGGATCATGATAGCCGACTGCAGCGGCGTCCTTACCTTGTAGTCCGGGATGGGCTCCGTGCCGGCCCGCACGCTCTTCTGCATCAGCGCCTTTTTGCGTTCCTCGAAGATCTTGGCCATGCGGCTGTGAAACCATTTCAGGTATCCCCGCGGGTTCGAGCGCGGCCAATCGGTCGAGACAACTTTGTAGAAAGGGTGATCAATGTCCGTAATCGCGATCGCGGTGTCCGCCAACGACGCGTCGAGCCCCTTCCTCACGAGGAGCGCGCGTTGCTCGCCCTCATTTGGGATCCCGGGCGTGACGTCCATATGGAATTGAGCGCCGTCGGCGTACTCCAGCCGCCAGCAGCGCCGATGTTCCTCGACGGGGTTGTTCATGTTCTGCGCGCGGGCGTAGAGCTTCATCTCCGCGCCGAGCAGATGCTTCAACTGCTGCTGTGCGACCTCGGCCTTGGTCAGCTTGCGGAACTCGCTGACCGCGTCGATATCGTAGTGTTCGTCGTCGCTAATCGGCGGGATCACGGTCCCGAGACCGAAAGATCCCTGGACGTGGACCTGCGGATCGAATTGTCGGATGCTGGAGGCCGGGCGGTTGAGCCAGTCTCCCAGCGACTTGTAGCTTCGTTCCGCCTGTTCGTAGCGGTGCTGCGGGATCTCGAGGGTTTCGGCGAGATCTTCGAGCATTTCTTCGGCTTCGGGTGTGACGGTCGGGCGCAAGTGCACGTTCATTTAGGCCTCCGCGGCGTTAGTTGGCGTGTTCAAGTCGGTGGGCGAGGATGAAGCCGCCCAACTTCCAATTCTGGTCGTAGATTGCGAGGGGTGGATGCGCCTTCGGCTGCCACGAGCGGCCGGCCTCGACGGCGATCGAGACCGGAACGGCGGGAAACACGTTCAAGGTTGTGCTCTCGCCGTGGACGAGCTTGATGTCGTCGAGCGTCTTGCGGAAGAGCTTTGCGAACGCGGCAAGGTCCTTAGGACGGCGCACAATATCGTTGTGCGCGCCAGCCGCCGCGATCGACCAGATCGCCGCTTCGGGGCCGAGCACCGAACGGACGCGTTCGTCGACGACGGGAGCGCTGATTTCGAGCTTCAGCGCGACCACGCCGTCGATGCGATCCGGGCGACGCACGTCGTACTCGACCGGCGCCGCCGACGGATCCCACTTCCAGCCTTTTGGATCGCGGAGGAGCTGCCGCACGTCGGCGGTCGCGATGTCGGAGATCAGGCGGCCGAGTTCGAACAGCAGCGGCATCGGCGCGAGGCCGAACACGGCGATACGGCGGATCTCCTGTCTCCCCATCCGGCCGCGGACTTTTTCGCCGAAGACGGAACGCAGATTCCGGATATGCGTCGGCCAATAGTTGGGATCGTCGTCGCGAAGATCGAGAGTGGCGAGGTCGAGATCGATCCAACCGTCGTCGAGCGGATAGCGCTGGGGGATCATCGACCATTTCAGGTCGCTCTTCGCGACGGGAGATTCGTTGGCGCCGATCTTCGCTGCGTATCGGATGACATGGCTGCCGAGGTCTTCGTCGATCCCCGTCACGACGCGGATGCGGTCCTCATGCCTGCGCTTCATCTCGCGAAGGACGTCGACCGAGTGCGCGTCGACCATCTCGCGATCGATGACACGGTGATGCTCATCGCAGACGAGCATCAGGTTGTCCGGGTCGTGCGCGAGTTTCGCCGAGAGAGTCGCGTCGCCGCGCGGCCCCTCGGGGGAGTCGCCTACGATGTGGGCGATGTAGGATTTGTTGGCGTTCCGGGCGCCGGAGATCTGCTCGCCTATCAGCAGCTTGTTGCAGCCTGCGTACTGACAACGGCCGGCCGCTCGGGCCCACAGCACGTTCTGAACCTTGTTGGGGACGGGCTTGCGCGATGTTTTCTTCGCCGCCGATCGACGCCGCACGCCGCGTGCCGCCGAAGGCTCCCGAACTTCCACTTCGGTTTCTGCAACCACGCTCATCACGGTACGTCTCAAAGTTGATTCACGGTTCGTTCGTCGCGCCATTTTCGCGGCGTGGCCGAAGCCCGCCGCGAACCTTTGTCGAGGGCCCGCCGCCTTCGGCGCCGGGCCCGATGGTCTGCCGAACGAAGCGTGCTTCAGTTCGGCATAACGTAATGGGGCAGGTCGTATATCGGCACGTCCGCCCCGACTCCTACAGTCGGAATAATCAACTGCACCCCGTCGTCGATCCACACGTATCGCACTTCATGCAGGTGCCGTTGCGTACCAGCGAGAAATGCCCGCATTCGCCGCACATTTCGCCTTCGTAGCCTTTGGCCTTGGCTTCGGCGCGGCGCTCGGCCTTGCTTGGTGCCGCCTGTTGCGCGGTGCCGGCCTTGCTCCACTGCAGGGCCTCCAGCTTCTCCGTCGGCGACAGGTCGTGCTGGGCTTCCTGCTTCTTCAGCGCGACCGCGCCTTCGGCGGTGTCGGCGGCGCGGGCGCTGGGGCCGTGCGACGCCATCGAGGTGACGTTGCCGGAGCCGCGGGCTTCGGTCTGCGGCTCGGCTGCGACGCTGCGCATGACCACGAGATTGTCGGTGCGCGAGCGGGTCAGGCCCTTCGACAGATACTTGTTGCTGGGCTGCTCCGGCGCTTTGCCTTCCTCGACGCCCTTGCCCATGGCGTCGAAGTTGGTTTCGGAGGGGTCGACATGGGCGAGATCGAACCGGCCCATGTAGCTGACCGCGAGTTCGCGGAACACATAGTCGAGGATCGAGGTGGCGAATTTGATGGAGTCGTTGCCCTGCACCGGGCCGTTCGGCTCGAAGCGGGTGAAGGTGAAGGCGTCGACATATTCCTCCAGCGGCACGCCGTATTGCAAGCCGAGCGAGACCGCAATCGCGAAGTTGTTGATGAAGGAGCGCAACGCCGCGCCTTCCTTGTGCATGTCGATGAAGATCTCGCCGATCCGGCCGTCGTCATATTCGCCGGTGCGCAAGTAGACCTTGTGCCCGCCGACCACGGCCTTTTGCGTATAGCCCTTGCGGCGATCCGGCATCTTCTCGCGCTCGCGCATCACGATGATGCGCTCGACCAGCCGCTCCACCACCTTTTCCGATATCTGCGCGGTGCGCGCGGCCATCGGCTTGTCGTAGAACGCCTCGATCGCGTCGTCTTCCTCGTCGTCGTCGCTGATCAGCTGCGAGTTCAAGGGCTGCGACAGCTTTGAGCCGTCGCGGTAGAGCGCGTTGGCCTTGAGAGCGAGCTTCCAGGACAGCAGGTAAGCGGACTTGCAATCCTCCACCGTGGCGTCGTTCGGCATGTTGATGGTTTTCGAGATCGGACCCGAGATGAACGGCTGCGACGCCGCCATCATCCGGATGTGGCTTTCCACCGACAGATAGCGCTTGCCGACCTTGCCGCAGGGATTGGCGCAGTCGAACACGTTGTAGTGCTCGGCCTTCAGATGCGGCGCGCCTTCCACCGTCATCGCGCCGCAGATGTGCACGTTGGCGGCCTCGATCTCGCGCTTGCTGAACCCGACCGCCGCGAGCAGGTCGAAATTCGGCGCCGCGATTGCATCGGCTGCGAGTTTAAGGGTTTCGCGCAGGAAATCCTCGCCAAAGGTCCATTTGTTGAAGGCGAACTTGATGTCGAACGCGGTCGGCAACGCGGCTTCGACCTTTGCCAGAGCCTCGTCGGTGAAGCCCTTGGCCTTCAAGGTGGAAACGTTGATCGCCGGCGCGTTGGAGAGCGAGCCGTGGCCGACGGCATAGGCCTCGATCTCGGCGATATCGCTCTCGCGGTAGCCGAGCGCGCGCAGCGCCTCAGGGACCGCGCGGTTGATGATCTTCCAGTAGCCGCCGCCGGCGAGCTTCTTGAATTTCACCAGCGCGAAATCCGGCTCGATGCCGGTGGTGTCGCAATCCATCACGAGGCCAATGGTGCCGGTCGGCGCCACCACCGTGGTCTGCGCGTTGCGATAGCCATGGAGTTCGCCGAGTTCGAGCGCCTTGTCCCAGGCGGCCTTGGCGTGCTCGACGATCTCGGTCTGCGGCACGCTGGCGTAATCCAGCGGCACCGGGCTGACCGCCAGCGCCTCGTAGCCACGGGATTCGCCATGGGCGGCGCGGCGGTGGTTGCGGATCACCCGCAGCATGTGCGCGGCGTTCTTCTTGTAGCCGGGGAAGGGGCCGAGCTCCTTGGCCATCTCCGCCGAGGTGGCGTAGCTGATGCCGGTCATCACAGCGGTCAGCGCGCCGCACAGCGCGCGGCCTTCCTTGGAGTCATAGGACAGACCCATGGTCATCAGCAATCCGCCGATGTTGGCAAAGCCTAAGCCCAGCGTGCGGAATTCGTAGGACAATTCCGCGATCGCCTTGGACGGGAACTGCGCCATCATCACCGAGATTTCGAGCACGACCGTCCACAGACGACAGAGATGCTCGTAGGCATCGACATCAAAACTCTTGGTCGTGGTGTTGTAGAAGGTGATCAGGTTGGCCGACGCCAGATTGCAGGCGGTGTCGTCCAGGAACATGTATTCCGAGCACGGGTTGGAAGCGCGGATCTCGCCCGACGCCTTGCAGGTGTGCCAGTCGTTCATGGTGGTGTTGAAGTGCAGGCCGGGATCGGCCGAGGCCCAGGCGGCGTGACCGATTTTCTCCCAGAGGTCGCGGGCCTTGAGGGTCGTGGTCACCTTCGTGTTGGTGCGGCCGATCAGGTTCCAGTCGCCATCGGTTTCCACCGCGCGCAGGAAATCATCTTTCAGCGATACCGAGTTGTTGGAGTTCTGGCCGGATACCGTGAGGTAGGCCTCCGAATCCCAGTCGGTGTCGTAGACCGGGAAATCGATCTCTTTATATCCCTGGCGGGCGAACTGGATGACGCGCTTGATCATGCCGTCGGCGACCATGGCGCGGCGCGCGAGTTTGATTTCGCGGCGCAGGGCAGGGTTCTTCTCCGGGTCAAAACAGTCGTCGCCGGAGCCTTCGCAATTGACGCAGGCCTTCAGCACCGCCTTCAGATGCCGCTGGTTGAGCTTGGAGCCGGTCACGAGCGCTGCGACCTTCTGCTCCTCCTTCACCTTCCAGTCGATATAGGTTTCGATATCCGGATGGTCGGCGTCGACCACCACCATCTTGGCCGCGCGGCGGGTGGTGCCGCCGGACTTGATCGCGCCCGCGGCGCGGTCACCGATCTTGAGGAAGCTCATCAGGCCGGACGAGCGGCCGCCGCCGGAGAGGCGTTCGCCTTCGCCGCGCAGCCGCGAAAAATTCGAGCCGGTGCCGGAGCCGTATTTGAACAGGCGGGCCTCGCGCACCCACAGGTCCATGATGCCGCCCTCGTTGACGAGGTCGTCATTGACGCCCTGGATGAAGCAGGCGTGCGGCTGCGGATGCTCGTAGGACGATTTCGATTTGGTCAGTTTGCCGGTGAAGGGATCGACGTAATAGTGGCCCTGGCCGGGTCCATCGACGCCGTAAGCCCAGTGCAGGCCGGTGTTGAACCACTGCGGCGAATTCGGCGCCACCATCTGCTTGGCCAGCATGTAGCGCAGCTCGTCCGAGAACGCGCGGGCGTCTTCTTCCGAGGTGAAGTAGCCGCCCTTCCAGCCCCAATAGGTCCAGCAGCCGGCGAGGCGATCGAACACCTGCTTGGCGGACAGCTCGCTGATGTAGCGCTCGGACTCAGGGAGAATGGCCAGCGCCTCGGTGTCCGGCACCGAGCGCCACAGCCATGACGGCACGGTCTCTTCCTCGACCTTCTTCAGGCGGGCGGCGACGCCGGCTTTACGGAAATACTTCTGCGCCAGCACGTCGGAAGCGACCTGCGACCAGAATTGCGGCACCTCGACGTTTTCGAGGCGAAACACCACCGAGCCATCGGGGTTGCGGATTTCCGATGTCGTCAATCTGAAATCAATCCCCGCGTAGGGTGACTGGCCTTCAGTGGTGTTGCGTCGTTCGATTCGCATGGTAGTGCCCCATTCTTTTTTGACCGGTCCGCTGCACCGCGGCGCCGGGGTGGTGTTCCCTTGAGCGAACCCTGGTCACGGTTGTTTCCAATCGGGATCCGGCATTCGCAGTTTTACCGGTGGACCCGGCCCTTTTTCTCTCAGCGCCAAACCGATGCGAGCATCGATTCGGCGTGGCATAACCTGACGGAACGCCAATTCCGGTTTTCAGGTCACACGTTCAACGCCCCAACTCTTAAACCTGAGCCATTCGGCTCATTGTTAGCGCCCCGGCCGGGCTCGGAATGGAGGGCAAAACACGCCCGTCACCCGCGCCTCAACCGGCGACCGGAGTGGTCATTCTGAACCCTGTCAGGAGTGTCCAGCGGGACCAAAAACCACCCGGCACCGAACGATCCAAAGCTAGGCCGACTCCATCGCGCCCGTCAAGGATTAGTACGAGTTCCTGAATCAAATACTAAATATGGTGGAAAAGGCGAAAAAACAGGGGTCGTTTGTGTCGCCGCCGGTGCCAACTATCAGTGAGTCCTCAGGGATTCCCAAGAGAAAATATTTCCCCCAGCGCCTCGAAACCGAGCTTCGCCCGCTGTTCACAGGGCAGGTATTTATTGAGTATTTATTGCGGCCGAGGGGTTGCTCCGGGGAGACTCACGTGGCGCTACGGGGTCTGGGCTGGCATGTCCGCCAGCCGATGGCCTCCGGCCCCGATAACCGGCATGGTGGCGCCGATTCCACCGCTCAGATCATCCTCCATCATCCCATGACAGTCCAAATCCAGCCGGGCGCCAAAGCGCGCCTCGCGCCATCAGGCCTTGCGTTCCTGGCCATCACCTCGATCTGCTGGGGCATCAACTGGCCGGCGACCAAGTACCTGATGATCGAATGGCCGCCGCTGTCGGCGCGCGGCCTGACCGGCATCGCCGGTGGCGCGCTGCTCGCCGTCGTCGCCGTGATGCGCGGACAGAGCTTGCGCGTGCCTAGCGAGCTGTGGCCACGCCTGTTGTTGTCGTCACTCCTCAACGTCACCGCCTGGATGACCGCGATGGGCCTGGCGCTGCTGTGGCTTCCGGCCAGCGAGGCCGTCGTGGTCGCCTACACCATGCCGGCGTGGGCGTCGCTTTTGGCGTGGCTGTTCCTGGGCGAACGGATGTCGCCGATCCGGATCCTGGCGCTGGTGATGGCATTCGCGGGGATAGCGGCGCTGATGGCCGGCAACGGCATCGAGGCCAGCACGGCAAAGCTGCCGGGCATTGTCATGATCGTGGCCGGCGCCTTTGCGTTTGCGATCGGCACCATCGCATCGAAGCGGTTTCCGATGGCGCTGCCGCTGATGACGTCGTCCGCGCTGCAGATCGGCATCGGCTGCGTGCCGGTGGCCGTGGCCGGCCTGTTGTTCGAACATCCGCGCTTCGAGGCGCTGTCGACGGTGGGCTGGGCCTTGATGGCCTACATGACGGTGATCGGCTACTGCGTCTCCTATTTTTCGTGGTTCGCAGCCCTCGAACGCTTGCCGGCGTCGGTGGCGACGATCGGCACCATGTCGGTGCCTGTCATCGGCGTGGTCGCATCCGCGCTGGCGCTGCATGAGCCGCTCGGCCTTGGCCAGATCGCGGCCCTCCTGTTCACGCTGGCAGGTGTCGCGCTGGCGACGCGGTCATGACGGATCCGAAAACCGCCGGCGCGCCGGGCCGGATATCGCCGCTCGGCCTCGTGTTGCTCGCGGTCACCTCGGTCGGGTGGGGTCTCAACTTTCCGATCATGAAGCATCTGCTGACGGAGTGGCCGCCGCTGTCGTCGCGCGGACTGTGCGGCATCGCCGGCGCCGCGGCGCTGGCGCTGATCGCGGTGGCGCAGCGGCAAAGCCTGCGCGTGCCGCGGCCGATGTGGTCGCGGTTGCTGCTGGTGTCGCTGCTCACGATCGGCGGCTGGGTCGCCTTCATGGGACTGGCGCTGCTGTGGCTCAATGCCAGCGAGGCCGCGGTGCTCGGTATTTCGATTCCGGTCTGGGTCGCGCTGATCGCGTGGCCGATCCTGGGCGAGCGGCTGTCGCTGCTCCGCGCCGTTTCATTGATGATCGCGCTGGCCGGCATCACCGTCCTGATCGGCGGCAATGGCGTTGAGGCCAGTCTTGAAAAGCTGCCGGGCGTATTGCGCGCGCTGGCCGGCGCGGTCTGCGTTGCGCTCGGCACCGTGCTCACAAAACATTTTCCGCTGGCGATGCCGCCGCTGGCGCTGGCGGCCTGGCAGATCGGCATCGGCTGCCTGCCGATCGCCATTGTCGGGCTTGCGGTCGAGCAGCCGCATCTCGCAGCCCTCTCG
>DATHHQ010000087.1:0-8253 GCA_035490095.1 Bradyrhizobium sp. | reverse complement strand
CTCGAGGATCAGCCATGGCCGGCCTTCCCTGCCGACCTGATGTCGATCGCCATCGTGACGGCGACCCAGTGCGACGGCGTGATCCTGATGTTCGAGAAGATGTTCGAGTCCCGGATGTTCTTCGTCGACAAGCTGATCTCGATGGGCGCCCGCATCGTGCTATGCGATCCGCACCGGGCGATCGTGGCCGGGCCGAGCCGCCTCAAGGGCGCGCCGATGACATCCCCCGACATCCGCGCCGGCATGGCCATGCTGCTGGCCGCGGTCTGCGCCAAGGGCATCAGCACCATCGACAACGCCGACCAGATCGAACGCGGCTATGAGCGCATCGATGAGCGGCTCAACGCGCTGGGTGCGCGGATCACCCGCGTGCCGGAGCGGACGCCCGACGCCGGGTAGAAGAAATGCGCTGGTATGCGTTCTTCGACCAGGACTGCGATATGGCGGAAAAGACCCGCCGCCGGGTCAACGACATGGTGGCAGCCGAGAAGCTGCAAGTGCAGGGCTTCCACGATCCGTTCCCCGGACTCGGCAATGTGGAAAAGGACGGCAGCGGCTACCGGGTGGTGCCCGCGCCGTGGAATCCGACGATCTGATACTCGTTGTCATTCCGGGGCGCGCGTCAGCGCGAACCCCGAATCCAGACGTTGCTAGCGCGAGATTCCGGGTCTGGTCCTTCGGACCATCCCCGATGCGCAATCGCATCGGGGATGACGGTGGGTGTATCTTGACGAAAACGGCGCGCGGCCTTATAGCCGCGCCCATGATCAACGCCGCGACCATTCTCATCGCTCGCCGCCGCCGTACCGTTGCGGTATGGGCGGACGTCTGCGTTTAAGATATCAGCCCTGCCGCCGGATCCGGTCCGCGGCACTTGCTTCCCAAACAGCGCGATCTGATCCCGGCGGCTCCTACGTCAAGCAGGAGTTTGAATGTATACGCCTCCCGTGTTCAAGCCCGATCGCGCCGCAAGTCTTGCGTTTGCGGAACCGCGCGGATTCGGCAGGGTCTGCGCATGGGACGGCACCAGGCCCGTCGCATCCTCGCTGCCGTTTTACTGTGCCGACCATCATTTTTATCGGTGGAGGTGATAATCTGACCCCATGACATCCCTTGAAAAAATCGAGCGAGGAGCGGTCACCGTGCCTCATGTGGCGGCAGCGCCCGGCAGTCAGCTCGCGCTCGAGTTGACCGAGACGCTCAAGCTCGCGGTCCCCATCGCGCTGACGCAACTCGGGCAGATTGCGATGATGACCACCGATCTTGCCTTGATCGGACGTCTCGGGGATGAGGCCGTGGCCGCAGCTGCGCTGGCGCATACTGTCGCCTTCATCAGCTTCGCCTTCGGAATGGGGCTGGTGTCGGCCGTGGCGCCCCTGGCCGCTCAAGCGTTCGGCGCCCGCAATCCACGCCGGGTGCGGCGCGCGCTTCGCGTCGGCCTTTGGGCTGCGCTGCTGATTTCCCTGCCGATGTTGGCGTTTCGACTGAGCGGCGAGCAAATCCTGTTGATGTTAGGCCAGGCTCCCGCGACCGCCCGCCTCGCGCAAGGATATCTGCTGGGCCTGGCGTGGGGCATTACGCCGGCGCTGTGGTTTCTCGCGATCCGCGGCTTCATGGGCGCGGTCAACCGGCCGGAGCCGGGACTGTGGATCACGATCGCGGCGATCCCGGCCAATGCCGTGCTGGTCTATCTCTTGATCCATGGCGCGTTGGGACTGCCGCGGCTGGAGTTGTTCGGCGCCGGCCTCGCCACCACGATCATCAATTTCGGGATGTTTCTGGCAAGCCTCTGGTTTGCCTATGGCCGTCCGCCATTCAGGAAATATCAGGTGCTGGGCCGCATCTGGCGCGTCGACTGGATGCTGATGCGGCAACTGATCGTCATCGGCGCTCCCATCTCGATCTCGTTCCTGCTGGAATACGGATTGTTCGCCGCCGCGGCGCTGTTGATGGGCCTGATCAGCACCACCGCGCTGGCCGCGCATCAGATCGCCTTGCAGGTTACGGCCATCCTGTTCATGGTGCCGCTCGGCATCGGGATCGCGGCGACCGTACGGGTCGGGCACGCCGTCGGCCGCAACGATGCGCCCGCGGTCAAGCGCGCGGGCTTCGTCGCGACGTTACTCGGAATTGCCCTCGTATCGATCCTGACCCTCGCCGTGATCCTCACCCGATTTGCGATCGCGCGATTTTTCTTCGGCGAAGCCGTCGAGAGCGCTGGCGCCGTCATCGAACTCACTGCCACGCTGCTGATGGTCGGCGCGACGTTCTTTGTCGCCGACGGCATTCAGACGGTCGCGGCCGGCGCGCTGCGCGGCATGAGCGACACGCGGGTACCGTTGTTGTTGGCCGCGGTGAGTTACTGGCTGATCGGATTTCCCGCCGCCTACGGGCTCGCGTTCTGGACGGATCTCGGCGCGGTCGGGGTCTGGATCGGGCTATCCTGCGGGACCGCGCTTTATGCCGTTCTTCTGATCTTGCGTTTCCGGCGGCTTGCCGGTCATCTGGGTACCGCACGGATCGTTGGCGCGAATTGATCCGCAACCGAGAGGGGTTGGTGATGAAAGTTAGCGAGGTCGATCCTGACGTCGACACCGGCGTGTTGCTGGCCGGCGCGCAATTTGTCGATGCCTACAGCATCGCGATCGACAATGGCGCGCTCAATGCCCGGCAGGCGGCTGAACAGATGATGGGACACTCGCCGCGCTGGGTCGAAGCGCTGCTGAAATTGCGCAACCTTCTGGTAACGCCCTTTGGGCTGAAAACATCCGCGCCGAGCGAGGCCTCCGACGTCATCGGGTTATTTCCGGTTCTCAGCCAAACGCCCGACCGCCTGATCGCGGGTTTCGACGACAGCCATTTGGATTTTCGCGTCGTGGTGGACGTGGTGAGGTCGGGCAGCAGCCAGAGCGTCACGGCGACCACCTTGGTGCTGACGCACAATTGGCTCGGCCGGGTCTATCTCGCGACCATCCTGCCGTTTCACCGGCTGATCGTCCCCAGCATGCTGCGGCAAGTAGCGGCCTGAGGGCGCACCGACCCTCGTGGACGTCGATCCCGGCGCATGCTTTATTCCGGCCGGACGATGCCGGCCGAGGCACTCATGACTTTATCAGTCGATCTGTTCTTTTCCTTCCGTAGTCCCTACAGCTTTCTCGCGTTGCCCAAAACACTCAAGCTGGTGGCCGACTACGACGCGACGGTGAACCTCCGCCCGGTCTACCCGCTGGCGGTGCGCGTGCCCGGGTTTTTCAAACGCACCAATCCGCAGTTTCTGCGTTATGTCGGGCTCGACTCTCGCCGCGTCGCCGAGCACGCGAACATTCCCTTCCGCTTTCCCCGCCCCGATCCCATCGTGCAGGACATGACGACGCTCGATGTCGCGGAGCACCAGCCCTACATCCACCGGCTGACGCGGCTCGGCGCCGCCGCGCAGGTTGAGGCGCGCGCGCTGGCCTTTGTCGATGCGATCAGCCGGGTGCTGTGGGACGGCACTGTCAGTGGCTGGAACGAAGGCGATCATCTCGCCAGGGCCGCCGATGCAGCCGGCTTCGATTTGGCCGCGATGGATGCGGCGATATCGGCCGATCCCGATCGTTATGAACGGGTAATCGCCGACAACGAAAAGGACCACGCGGCCTCCGGCCACTGGGGCGTGCCGACTTTCGTGTTCGAGAACGAGCCGTTCTTCGGCCAGGACCGCATCGACCTGCTGATCTGGCGGATGGAAAGCAAGGGGCTGACCCGCCGCAAGACCTGAACGCAGGCCTTGAACCTGAATCTCCGAGCAGGCGACTGAACTCTGCAAAGCCCGAACAACGCTCGCGATCAACGCGCGAGCGTGCGTGACCGGGCGTTCGGAGAAACCCATGTATCTTGCAAAGTTCTTTCACCGCCCGCCGGGTGACGACGATCGGGAACTGCTTTTGATTCCGGGCGGCCATCCGATGATCATCGGCATCCGCATGCACGGAAGCGCCGAAACCCAGACTGAAGATTTCCTGCGCGAGGAATTTTTTGACATCGGCGATGCGGTCGTCGCCTACCGGTGTCACGCGGCCGAGCTCGTCACGGCAGGTTATATGGAAACCACGCACACCCGATATACGCGACGCCATCTGCTGTGCTATCCGGAGGCGAAGCATGAATGGCAAAAGGGTCTCGACGACCTGATGCTCGCCGCACTCAGCGCGCCGCTCGAAGAACAAACGAGGCGCCTCGCGGCCCTGGAAGACACTCCGGCGGCGCGCGAGCCGCTCTATCTCTGGCTCGCGGCGCACCGCGGCATCGCCGCCAGCGACGACAATGAACGAACCATCCGGTTTGCCGAAGAGGCGCGCGACACGCTGGCCTCGCGCAGGGCCGGCAAGACGCCCCATTACGCATGGTCGATTGCAGAAAGCGACCTGGAAGCCCGGATTTTCGAAATTCTAAGTTGGGCCCAGCTGCGCGCGGACGACCCGATGGCCGCGCTCGACGCGATCGAGCAGGCTTACAGGATTTCGCCGAGTCAGGACCGCGGCGTCCAGCGCGCGACCATCCTGTGCGATCACTTTCCGGAGCGGCAGGAGGAGGCGTTCGACGCCGCCCATAAATACGCCGAGCATGGCGGCTACGAGGAGATCACCGCGCTGCCGGCCTATGCCGCGTATGTCGCCCGATGCAAGCGCAAGCCGAAATCCGACGCGGGCTGGCGCTGGAAGACCAAGAAGCCCGCAACCGATGCCGACCTGCATCAAGCCGAACAGCAGCTTGGGGCCACCCTGCCTGACGACTATCGTCGCTTCCTCACCACCTTCGGGCAGACCGAGCTGTCGGTCCGGCTGTCGGACCAATCGGGTGAACTGTGCTTCTACAGGCCGTCGGAGCTTGCCAGGCAACGCGACAATCTGTTCGATTTCATCGCGCCCACGGATAAGGATCCGGAAAAGATCGCCGCCTACTTCCGCCAGGAGTACGGCGTCTCGCTTCGAGATCTCGTCCCGGTGGCCGAACCCGCACAGGAAAGCCGCTGCCTGGTGATCCATCTGGAGCAGGGCGACCGCTTCGGCTGGTGCTTTCACTGGGACCATGATGACGCATGGGAACTGGAACACCCGACGCCAAGCTTCGACGCCGCCCTTGAAGCACTCACCGATGGCATCAAGCGCCGCGACACGACACTACTCAGCTTCCTGGGAGTCTATATCGACTAGACCCCGTTTCGATAGAATCGAAACGGGGCTCTGGATTCTTGATTTGACGCGTTTTCTTGACGCGAACCGGTATCCACTTCGCTTGAAAACGCTCTGGCAGGCTGCGGACCTGGACTAGTCCTCTTCGCGGGTTGTCGCCACCGACGGCGTTTCGGACCACTCGGCGACGCAGCGCTCCAGGTCTTTCAGATTTTGCCGCATTTGCTCCAGCGAAAATCCCAGCGCGAAAAAACGCTCGGCGACGTCGCCGGGCAGGCCGCGCGTCAGGCCTTCGCTGCGCAAGCTTGCGATTTCCGCGGCGTAACCCTGCAGCGCCTCATGGGTCGGCCAGATCGCTGGAGCGCCGACACCGCTTCGCAATGCCGCAGCCGTGGAACGCAGATAGGTGGCGATCGCATCGCCGACTTTGGCCAAGGGTGCTGCGAGCCGGGCCTGCAGTTCGGACGGCAGCGGCACCACGCTCGCCCGCCCGATCATCACGACGTCGTGGCGTAACCGCAAAATGGTCCGTAGCAGCGGACCGGTGTCAGGCCCTGAAGACAGATGCGCCGCGCGCTCGCGCTCAGCCTCCGCGCCGGTCGCATTGAGGCCGACCAGCGCTGCGCCGATGCCGTCCTGAATCTGATGCAAGGCGTCGTTGTCGCGCCCGCGCGTCAGCCCCGCCAGCAATTCAGAGAGCCCCGCCGCAATCAATTCAAGCGACCGTGCCGCGCTGACGCGAATCTGATTGTGCGCCCGCGACGGCAGCACGAAGAAAGACACCAATAGCCCGGTGACCGCGCCGACCGTGACCTCGAGAACGCGATCGACCGCGGAATCGAGCGGATTGACGTGGCTCATGGACGGGACCAGCAGCACGATCACCGCCGTGACCGTGGCGGCGTTCAGGCTGGGATTGATGGCTGCGATGAACGCCAGTGGCGCCACCGCCAGCACCAGCAATGCCAGCAGTCCGGCCTCCCCGGAATGTGGAATCAGCACCGCGACGGCGCCGCCATATATCGCGCCACCCACCGTCCCGAACATGTAATCGCGGGTCGCTTTCAGCGATCGGCCGACGCTCATCTGGGTGACAATGAGGGCCGTCAGCACGGCCCATAACGGGAGCATCAGGTTAAATGCGGTCGCGATCGCCAGCGCGGCGAAGGCCGCCACCGTGACCCTGATCGCCAGGCCCAGCTGCGCCTTCCGGGACCGCATCGGAGCTGACAGGCGTTTCAGGAAAGCGATCATGCGCCCCGTTCCGGAATGTTACACATGAAGCCATTTACAACGACATTGGGCATGGCTGCTGCCCACCGCCCGCGGACGGCTTGAAACCCGGAATCAGCCCGCCTACCCTGTGCGATAACAGCGAGGAAACACGATGGCAGAAGAAACCGCAACGCTTGCCGCCTATGTCGCCAATCTGAAATTCGAGGACATCCCCGAAGAAGTTCTGGCGCGCGCCAAGGTGCTGACGCTGGATTTTCTCGGCAGCGCCATCCGGGCGTGGCGCGACGCGGAATCCACCCCTGCTCTGCTCAAAATGCTCGAAGCGCTCGCGCTGGACGGCAAGGGCCAGTCCACCGTGTTCGGCGATGCCAAGACCTGGACGCCGGCGGTGGCGGCATTGCTCAATGGCGCGCTCGGGCACTCACTCGATTTCGACGATACGCACGCGGATTCCTCGTTGCATCCGAGCGCGCCGGTGGTGCCGGCCGCGTTCGCGGTCGGCGAGCTGGTCGACGCTTCGGGCCGCGACGTGCTGACCGCGATCGTGGCCGGCTATGAGGTCTGCTGCCGGCTCGGCAACGCGCTCGATCCCACCTCGCATTATGCGCGCGGCTTTCATCCCACCGCCACGGCGGGAACCTATGGCGCGGCGGCAGCCGCGGCAAAGCTGTTCGTGCTGTCGAAAGATCAGATCATCGCGGCATTCGGCGTGTCCGGCAGCCAGGCCGCGGGATCGCTGCAGTTCCTGGTCAACGGCGCCTGGAACAAGCGCTACCAGGTCGGCGCCGCCGCGATGAACGGCGTGATCGCGGCCACCCTGGCGCGCAACGATTTCGTCGGCGCCACCGAATCGATCGAGGGCAAGCACGGCCTGCTGGTCGGCTACAGCGACAACGCCCATCCCGACAAGGCGATCGCCGGACTCGGCAATATCTATGAGACCATGAAGATCGGCGTAAAACCCTATCCCAGTTGCCGCTACACCCACGCCGCGCTCGATGCGCTGATCGCGATGCGCCGGGAGCACAATCTGACGCCGGACCAGATCAAGCGCGTCGAGATCGGTCTGCACCGCAACGGCATCACGCTCACCGGCGATGCCGCCACCAAGCGGCATCCGACCTCTATCGTCGGCGGACAATTCTCGATGTTCTTCACCGGTGCTGTGGCGCTCGACCAGGGCCGCTTCGGCTGGGACGATTACGAAAGGCTGGGCGACGCCAAGATTGACGCGCTGGCGGACAAATTCGACGTGGTGCAGGACGACCGCCTTGAAATCGGCCGCAGCCATCCGTTCGGCGCGCGCGTCAGCATTACCACTGATGACACCGTGCATGAGCGGCTCTACGCCGATCCCTCCGGCGAAGCGGGATCGTTTCCGGACGCGCAGGCGATGGCGCAGAAATTCCTGACCCTCGCCCGCCCGGTGCTGAACGGCCGCGCCGACCAGCTCGCCGACGCGATCCTCTCTTTGGAAAGATTCGACCGCGTCGAGAAAGCCACGCATCTGGGACGGCAGTAGAGCGCGGCGGCCTGTCAGTTGTCCGCCAACTTTGCTTTTTCGCCGGTTGCCGCCACCACGTCGCTGACGAGCCGGAACACGCCATCGGCCTCCGGCGGCCAATTCGGCGATCGGCCCAGCCGAACGATGACCAGCCGTTCGGATGGAATGATGATCACATATTGCCCGATCGTTCCCTTGGCGAAGAAGGCATCGCGCGGCCAGCCGTGCTCGATCCGGTAGCTGGCGCCAAAGCTGTCGCCCTGATTGGTCCAGAAGCCGGCGCCATATCCTACCCAGGCGTTCGGCGTCGGCGTGGCCGAATACGTCACCCATCCCTCC
>DATHHQ010000086.1:0-3213 GCA_035490095.1 Bradyrhizobium sp. | reverse complement strand
CCGCAGGCCAATGCGGTGGCGGCATCGAGAGGTTCTCCCAGCGCAAACATCGCGTAGGCACGGACGTGCCCGATCCGCGCAGGCAGCAGCCAGCTCGAGGCCGCTTCCGGAACCAGCGCCAGATTTACGAACGGCGTCATCAGCTTTGCGGTGTCGGCCAGGAATACCAGGTCGCAGTGGAGCAACATCGTGGTGCCGACGCCAACCGCGTTGCCTTGCACGGCGGCAATCAGCGGACGGGTGGCCTTGCCGAGATTGCTGATGAATCGATGCGCCTGGCTCTCGCCGGTATCCTTGCCGTTCGCCTGGGCGCTGAAATCGGCCAAGTCGTTTCCGGCCGTAAAACTGTCACCGTCCCCCTGGAATAGGACCACGCGGATGGCTGGATCATTCTCTGCGCGCTCCAGTCCATCCGACATGGCGCTGTACATGGCGTTACTCAAGGCATTCTTCTTGTCAGCGCGGGCCAGCGTCAACGTCATGATGCCCCCGGCCACTTCGGTCTTCACATGTTCAGTCATGATCGCTCTTCTCCATATCACTCTTGTTTATTGGTCGAATTCGCAATGCTACCTGCTTGATCGTCGCGCCGCGGAGTGACTGCGTAGAGCCTGCCGCCCAGCCTCAAGTATGTCGTCGGACAGCATCTTGTCGCCGGCCGCACGGGCGAGCACGATCGAGCCCATCATGGTTGCAAGCGCGCTGGTAGCGATCTGGCGCGCCTCCTTCGGCGATTTTTCCTGGAACAGCCGCGCGACCATACCGATCATTTCCTCGAACTTCCCCGCGAACATACGGCGCGCCTTCTGGCTGGAACGCGCAATGTCGGTGCCCAGGGCCGGAAGCACGCAACCGCGTGCCCGATTGTCACGATGACGAGGGCTTAGATATGCTTCAACGACCGCGTCGAACCGTTCCTCGACGGGCATTCCCTTCATAATTTTCAGCCAATCCGCGACCGTTCGGTCCATCGCCTGGGCGAACGCCTCGATAACCAGAGCTTCGCGCGAGTCGAAATACGAATAGAAGCCGCCGTGCGTGAGACCAGCGAGCTTCATCAAATCGACCACGCTCACGCCGTCGGCACCGTTTTGACGCAGACCGTAGGAGGCATTTTCGACAATCCGGCTCCGGGTCTGCAGCCCATGGCCCTTCACGTAACGCATCGCCGGCTCCATGAAAAACTCGGAAAAGGTCTGATGGCAACGAGAAGCATTTTCATCTCACCATTTTTCCCCGAATGGGCGAAGCTCGGTGAGGAACGACCATGCTGACCGGTCCTGGTTGTAGAGGTGCCACAATTCGTCGGCGATTGCGGATGGCTTGATGAAGAATTCGTCCGGCGCGTCGCGCAGACGTTCGCGCATACGCGGCACATCGATCACGGCGTCGATCAGGACATAGGCGACGTGGATACCGCGGGGGCCGAGATCGCGCGCGATCGATTCCGATAGAATACGCTGGGCTGCCTTGGTCGGCGCAAAGCCGGCGAAGTTCGCCCTGCCGCGAATTGCAGAGGTATTGCCGGTGACAAGGATCGCGCCGTTGCCTGCCTTGATCATGTCAGGCGCCACTTCACGCGCCAGATACAACAGACCCATGACATTCACTCGAAAATTCCGTTCGAGCATCTCAGGCTCGATTTCGAGAAATGTGCCCCAGCCTCCCCCCACCGCGTTATGTACGAGAACATTGGGCGGGCCATACAGTTTGCGCACGTTGGCAACAGCGTCCGCGACCTGGCTCTCACTGGAAACATCGCAGATCACCGCGTGGGTGTCTGGAAGTTCCTGCTCGAGCCCGCGGATGCGATCCGGCGACCGGGCCAGGGCGATGACGCGAAATCCTCCGGCCGCAAAACGCCGGACGATCGCGGACCCGGTACCGGGACCGACACCTGTAACGATCGCAGTTGGCTTGTCAGCCACGGAGGCGACCTCGCCAGGACTCATATCGCCGGAACACGGTTCGAGGCAGCATTGGCGCACCAGGCAGCGGTTGTAACCGCAGCTATGTTAAATGATTGTCATCATACAAAGCAACGGCATTCAGCAACGGCCTGTTCAGTCGAAAGTGCCTAATGCCCGACGAATGCGGGTTTGCGTTTGTCGATGAAGGCACGCACCGCCTCTTTATGATCAATCGTCCGTGCGGATCGGACCATGTTTTCCGCTTCCTGATCCATTGAATCCAGAAAGTCCGACGTCACGGCGTGGTCGAGGTTGTCCTTCATACGCGCCAGCGCGATCGACGGGCCCTCGGCCAGAGACTTTGCAAGGGTAAAAGCGGTCCCGCGAAGTTCGGCGTCGGGCACGACGCGGTTGACGAGACCGAGCATCTCGCAGCGGCGAGCGTCGATCCGTTCCGACAGGAACATCAGCTCCCGCGCCCGCGATGTTCCCACCAGCCGGGTCAGCAACCACGCGATGCCGTAATCTCCCGTCAACCCGATGCGGGCATATCCTGTCGCCATAATCGCGGATTCGCTGGCAATGCGGATATCGCAGGCGAGCGCGAGCGCAAGCCCGGCGCCTGCCGCGGGTCCCGGAAGCGCTGCAATCGTCGGCTTTCTCACCGCCACCAGCGCACCCGTCAGGGTACGCTGCTTGGTTCGCAGGTCTGCAACGCGCTCTTCGAACGCTATTTCGGCTTTGTTGGCATTGTTCCCCATGCCTTTGACATCGCCGCCGGCGCAAAAGGCATCGCCCGCGCCTGAGATCAGCAGCGCACCGACGTTGGGATCGTCGCCGCATTGCTTGATCATCCGCCGCAGCGCGGGGGTCAGATGATCGGAGAGCGCGTTGCGCGCTTCGGGACGGTTGAGCGTAATGAGCGCGACGCGGTCCCGGATTTCGCACAATAGCTCGCCGGTTCCGGTGTCGATTTCGATCCGACCTTCTGCCATTTCAACCACTCCCGTTTTGATGCCGCCGAAGTCGCGATCGCCGGTCGTTCGTCGATCGCAGAGGTTCACGCCACCTTCAACGCTGCCTTGCTTTCGGCGCCAAGGAATCCCGCCAGCCGGTCCAGAATAATGAGTTCGGCGTCGGCCATGATGCGATCGATCAGCTCTTTCACCGTCGGAATGTCCTTGATCAATCCGACCACCATCCCGCAGCTCCAGGCGCCGGCATCCATCTCGCCGTCGATCATCACCTTGGGATAGACGCCGGCGACCTCGGCATGGATGTCCTCGATCTTAAGGCTCCGGCC
>DATHHQ010000085.1:0-3569 GCA_035490095.1 Bradyrhizobium sp. | reverse complement strand
TTTCTACGACACGGTAGGCCGCTCGGCCGGGGTGTCAACGTGAGGCCTCGAGGTGCCGCCTACGCTGCTCGCCCGCGCCGACGAGGTGATCGAATAACGCACGCAGCATGTCCGGTCCGGGTCTTGGTTGCGTAAAAACGTTTCGGAGCGGTCCAAAGCTGCTTCCGACTGGCTGGCGAGCATTCTCAAGCGCGCTGATTGGCTTTTTCTGCGATCGCGGGGTCTGGAGACACTCCCGAAGGTCCCAGAGAGCCCGAAGCTCAAGCCCGGATCGCCGCCAGGAGCGGCTTCACGCCGACGATGTTCATCACGCGCGTGAGATTGTAGGCAAGCACGTGCAACGCCATCTCCGTGGCGACCTTCGGTAGACGCTTCATCAGGAAGTGCGTGGCGCCCATGCGCATCTTCAGCGTGCCGAACGGATGCTCGACCGTCTCGCGGCGTGCACGCATCGCCTGCGGGTTTTCATCGAGCCGCTTCTGCGCGGCTTCGAGAACGTGCTCGTGCTCCCAGCGTGGAATGCGTCGCTCGTTGCCCGTCGTGCATTTCGATTTCAGCAGACAATTTGGGCAGGCGTTGGTCCAATAACGCCGCATCATCTTGCCATCCTGCTCGGTCGTCATGCGATAGGCCAGCTTCTCGCCGGCAGGACAGCGATAGACATCCTCGGCGGCATTATAGACGAAGTCCTGCTTGCCGAAACGACCATCCGACTTCGCGCCCGATGTCATTGGCTTCGGCAACGTCACCGCAACGCCAGCATCATCGCAAGCCTTGATCTCCGTGCTGTTGTAGTAACCGCGATCGGCAACAGCCTCGAGCTTGTCGACGCCGAGTGCCTCCCTGGCCTGGCGGCCCATATTTGCAAGTTGTGCCCGATCCGAGCCGCTATTCGTCACCTCGTGCGTGACGATCAGATGATGCTCGGTCTCAACAGCGACCTGCACATTGTAGCCCACAACGCCTGAGCCGCGACCGCTCGTTGCCATCGAGCGGCTGTCAGGGTCGGTCAACGATATCTGCTGATCTGGAGAAGCCAACATCTGTTTCTCCATCGCCGCGAGGCGCTGCATCTCGCTTTCGAGCTTGGCGAGCTTCTCCTTGAGGTGTGCCGTCTTGGCCGCAAGCGCCTCCGACGGCTCCTGCAAATCGGCCGTGTCGAGCTGGCTCAGATACCGTGCGACGCTCTCCTCGAGCTGCGCCCGGCGACGCTCCACTTTCGCGCGCGTAAAGTTGCGGTCGCGATTGTTGACGGCCTTGAACTTGCTCCCGTCGATGGCGACGCTCGCTTTGGTGAGCAGACCCATGTCGCGGCACAGCGCGACGAACTGGGCGCACACCTTGCGGATCGCAGACCCATTGTCCTTGCGGAAATCGGCAATCGTTTTGTCATCCGGGACCAATCGGCCGAGAAGCCAGATCACCTCGAGATTGCGACCGGTCTCACGCTGCAGCCGCCGGCTCGATTGCACCCGATTGAGATAGCCGTAGATGTAGAGCTTGAGCAGGGCCGAGGGATGATACGAGGGCCGGCCCGTTACTTCCGGCACAACGCCTTCGAACCCGAGCTTGCCCAGATCAAGCGCATCGACGAACGCATCGACCGCGCGAACAGGATTGTTCTCATCAATCCATTCATCCAGGCATTCGGGCAACAAAGTCGACTGCCCACGATCCGCCCCAACCAAGAAGCGCTTCATCGATTTTCCCCGCAAATCGCGAGGAGAATCATAACATCCAAGACGTTTTCACGCAGCCAGGGTCATGAACGTCGCTTTCGCGATCGCCGTGGCACGTCCGCTTATCCTCCAAGTCTTGCCGTGAAAGCGGACATTCCGCCAGCGCCCGTTTTATGAGTACACGCCCTAGCACTACTTTGGCAGATTTTTGCTGCTGACGAGCGTGATGGGATTCCCAAATCAGTTTTTCAATGATTCATGGGTGGTCGGCATTTGGAGGGCCGGCCATGGTGGGAACAACGTCGGATTGGGAAGACGAGCTTGGGCGCTGGCTCGAGCCGTTCCTAGAGCGCTTGGGTCACAGGTCACGGCAGCGAATGTGTCCACTTTACGTGGCGGGGCTGATCGGACCGGGTGATCGCAAGAGCGTTCAGCCAATGGCAGAGCGTCTTGCGCCGGGTGACTATGATCAGTTGCACCATTTTGTTGCTGCTGGCGTCTGGAAGGAGGCTCCGCTGGAGACAGAACTTCTCATCCAGGCTGATAAGCTCGTCGGCGGCAGCGATGCGGTGTTGGTGATCGACGATACGTCGATGCCGAAGAAAGGCAAGCACTCGGTCGGTGTCGCTGCGCAATATGCTTCGGCATTGGGCAAGACGGCCAATTGCCAGACGCTGGTGTCACTGACGCTGGCGCGCGGCGAGGTGCCGGTGACGGTAGCGCTGCGCCTTTTCCTCCCCGAGAGCTGGACGAGCGATCGAGCACGTTTGAAGCGGGCTGGCGTTCCGGCCGAACATCGAACGGCACGGACGAAGCCGGAGATAGCGCTCGCCGAGATCGATCACATGATCGCAGCCGGTGTCCGCTTCGGCTGTGTGCTGGCAGATGCCGGTTACGGGCTGAGCGCGCCATTCCGGCAGGGACTCACGGCGCGCAGTCTGGCCTGGGCCGTTGGTATCCCGCGTCACCTCAAGGTGTACCCTGTCGGCGTGCGGCTGATCTGGCCCATTGCCGGGCGCGGCCGTCCTCGTCAGCGGCACGTCCCGAACATTCTATCGATGGCAGCCGAAGATATGCTCGCTGATGCCAGGTGGCAGAACATCAGCTGGCGCACCGGCACGAAGGGAAAGCTCAAAGCCCGCTTTGCGGCTGTGCGTGTGCGCACGGCCGACGGACCACCGCAGCGGATCAGGGACAAGGGTCAGCAACATCTGCCGGGGGACGAGGCCTGGCTCATCGGCGAACACCGCCCTTCGGGAGAGAAGAAATACTATCTTGCCAACCTGCCCGCCAAGACGGGCCTGCGAATGCTCGCCGCCATCATCAAGGCTCGATGGATTTGTGAGCAGGCGCATCAGCAATTAAAAGAAGAACTCGGCCTCGACCACTTCGAGGGACGCTCCTGGCAAGGCCTTCACCGTCACGCCCTCATGACAATGATCGCTTACGCCTTCCTTCAGCATCGTCGCCTCATCCGAGCGAAGCGGGAAAAAAAGAATCAACGGACCACCACCTCAGCCAAGCTTGCCAGCCGTGCGCCACGCTATCGTCGATCTCATCATGCGACCGCTTCAGCGCTGCCCGAACTGCCGACGATGGGTCCGCGCGGGATTGCGGCGTAAACTGAATCTGCCAAAGTAGTGCTAGGGCGCGTACTCATAAATCGAGCTTGATCGGTGTGGGCTTGACCGCCATGCCCCGGTAGCGACCAAATTCTGCCCCGCAGCGAAATGACGCGATGTGCCACTAGCAGAAGTGATCGTGGCCCGGCTACTTGTTTGCCGCATCCGATACCTTGATCGCTGCAGAAATGAGTCCGAGATCCTCTTCAGCATCGTCGCCTCATCCGAGCGAAGCGGGAAAAAAAGAATCAACGGACCACCACCTCAG
>DATHHQ010000084.1:0-11538 GCA_035490095.1 Bradyrhizobium sp. | reverse complement strand
CTGCCAGAAGAATAGGTACGGCGAGATCGTGGTCCCGAAGATGGCAACGATGGTGGTGAAATAATCGGCGCTCCAAGTGATGTGCGGCACCAGGACACCCATCAGCGCCTGGCTCCACGAAATGTGAGCAAAGGCGAGCGCCCCGACATAGGCGAACAGGCTCAGCGTCAGCCATTTCAGCACCGACACATAGCGCTTGTAGTCGAGGAAAATCTGCGCGGTGACCGAGATCACGCCGAACGCAACGACATAAAGCATGCCGTGTCCGCCGATCAGGAGCTTGGTGGCGTCCGCCATCGCGCCGAGATCAGCCGCGATATTGATGGTGTTGGCGATGAACAGCAGCGCGACCACGACGTTCAGCAGCCACATCGAATAATGCCGGCAAACGTTGCCGGCGATGCCGTGACCGGTGACGCGTCCGACCCTCGCAGAGATTTCCTGGATCGCCGCCATCAGCGGAAATGTCAGCAGCATGGTCCAGCCGATAACCGAGCTGCGCGCCGGCCTGGCTGTAGGTGCCGATGCCGGAGGGATCGTCATCGGACGCGCCAGTGATCAGGCCCGGTCCGAGCGTTTTGACAAAGTCGCGCGCGCGAAAGGGCCCTTCGCGCTTTTCGTTCAGCGCCGGCTTTCGCTCTTCGGTTTTTCGATGCTTGGAATTCGTCTTCTTGCGATCTGCCATACCGGTTCCAGCCGCCGCGACAACGATCCGGACCGGTTTCGGTTCCGGATCGCAAACATGCACTAATTGGCGGCCGATCCCACCCAGTTCGCGCGGGACCGAACCACGACCGTGAACGCATCCAGCAACGGTGTCGAACGGCCATAAGCGATCGCCAGTTCGTATTCAACCGGCGAGCCTATTCCGGTGAGATCGCGAAACACCACACCGGGCCGGTTGGCGGTCGCGATGATGCGGGTGACGAGCGCGACACCCATGCCGCCGGCCACGAGACTGGCGATGGTGTCCATCTGAGAGGCTTCCTGGCCGACCCGCGGCACGAAGCCGGCCTGCGCACAGGCTGTGAGCACGCGTTCGTGCAGGCCCGGCCCTTGCCGCGCCGGAAAAATGATCCAGGGTTCGGACGCAAGGTCCGACAGCGAGATCGATTGAAGCTGCGCGAGCGGATGGCTTTCGGGAAGTGCCGCGACCATCTGGTTTTTTGCCAGCACTTCGACGCTTAGTCCGTCGGCATCGCGAAGCGGAGGAATTACGAAGCCGACGTCAGCTTCATCGGCATGGATTTTGGCGATCTGCTGCGCCGTCTGCGCTTCCGTGAGGATCAACTCGACTTCGGGATATTGCTCGCGAAACGCGCGCAGGATGGGCGGCAGGATTTCCCGGGCCGCACTCGCCACAAATGTCACCCGCAGCGCGCCGCTCAATCCCGCGCCGGCGCGGCGTGCCGCGAGAACGGCGCGCTCCGCCTGCATCACCGTTCGTTTGCATTCCTCGAGAAACACCCGGCCCGCCGGGGTCAGTCGCGCGATCCGATTGGTGCGCTCGATCAGCAGCGTTCCCAATTCCTCCTCGATCTGCTTGATCGTGACCGTGAGCGGCGGCTGGGCCATATGCAAACGATCGGCGGCGCGGCGAAAACTGAGCTCTTCTGCGACGGCAATGAACTGTCGAAACTGACGCAACTCGATCATGCTCTGTCCCGGCGTCCCTCAATTCCAGCAGCGAGCGCAGGCTATCGGATCAAGCCAAAAAACACGAACGAATTCAGGTTCGCGGACAGGCGATGCGATCGAGAAGATAAGGCCCCCCACCCCGGCCCTCGCCCGCAAGCGGGAGAGGGAGTTCCGCCGCGATGCGGAGCGACCACTGAGTACAAATAGCGGCCTCAACACGCTCGCTCTCTTACCTCTCCCGCTTGCGGGGGAGGTCGACGCGCTCGATAGAACGCGGCGGGTGAGGGCTTTCACCACGCACACCGAATTCTCATTGGGCGCCGATTGGAATCCGCGACGGTGATCGTGGCCATGAATCGTTTCCCCCATTTTTTCTTTTTGAGCCCTGCGCTCAAGCCAGTTCGCTTCAGGCGGCGAGCTTTTGCCTGGCTCAGGTAACCATCAGTTTCTTTACGGGCGTCGGATCGAGGTTGAAAATGCGGGCAGCATTCAGCCCGAGAATGTTGCGCTTGGCCTGTTCGGTCAGGAACGGCAGATCGCAGATTTCCTGCGGCAGATCGAAATCGAAATGCGGCCAGTCCGACGCGAACATCAGCTGGGTTTCGGCCTTGATCATCTCGAAGGTGTTTTCCAGCGCCTTCGGATGCGTCGTCTCCATCGGCTGCGTGGTATAGAAACAATTGTGATTCATGTACTCGCTGGGCATGCGCTTGAGCTGCGGAGCCTCGGAAGGACGCATCAGGTACTGGTCATCGAGCCGTTGCATCAGGAACGGCACCCACGCCAGTCCGCTTTCGACCCACAGCGTCTTGAGTTTCGGGAATCGCTCGGGAATCCCGTTCAGGACCCAGTTGGTCATATGGACCATGTTGCACCAGACGAAGCCCAGCGCGTGCATGCCGAGAAACCGGTTGACGGTCGCAAGCGAAGGATCCTGCCAATGATAGCCGGCATGAAAGGCCAGCGGCTTGCCGCGCTCCTCGATCATGGCGTAGAGGCGCATATAGTCGTTGTGGTGCACCGGCTTGTTGCGGGTACTGGTCACGCAGAAGCCGATCACACCCTTCTTGTCGCCTAACTCCTCGACGGTCCGCTCGGCTTCCTCGGGCGTGTTGAACGGCAGGTAAATCAGGGATTTTATCCGGTCGTCGCCGGACAGGATCCGCTCGATCAGCCAGCGATTGTAGGCGCCGCCAAGCCAGACTTCCATCTCCGGCTGAGGATGCATGCCGAGAAACAGCATCGGCGTCGGGAACACCACCATGTTGTCGATGCCGAGCGAATCCATCGCCCGACGCGTCAGAATCACGTCGCGATGGACATCGGTTTCCTCGACGATTTCCCGCTGACCGTCCTGATGCGGGATGCGCCCGCCGACCGACTGATAACGAAGTCCGAGGTCGCCGTTCAATCCATAGGGAGGCGCGCCGACCCGCTCCGCCTGAAATCGCATCGCGTTGTCCCGGACCACGGGATCCTCGATATAGGTGACGATCTCTTTCCAGGACACGGTTTCAACATGATGGGCATCGATGTCGCAGACGAACCAATCCTGCAGGCCGCGCTTGAGCGCGTTGCGCCTGGCATGCGCGAGGATGTCGCGCGTGTCGGTATGAACGTCGATCTGCTGTACGGGCGCATATTGCGGCCCGAATTTGCCCTGGATATTCATGGTCTTTCTTTCACAGAATATGTGTCCTCGTCCGGACGCCGCCGATACCAGAGCGCGAGCTCCATCGGGCCGAGATGCAGCGCGCGCAGCATCTCGGACACCGCCGAAAGCAATTCGGTTGGGGTCATCTCGCTGTCGCGGGTACCTGCGATCGGCGGAAAGGTGCGTTCTTCGCCGTCCGATTTCGCGACATAGAGGCGGATCGCCGCGGTCAGGATTTGCGCGACGGCTTCATCCGATACGCGGGACGCCTCGCCCTTCTCGACAAGTTCGCGCGAGGCGCGCAGCAATTCGGGCGCGGCCGAATCAATCCAGCCATAGAGATCGTTCCTGCGGTCCTGTTCAGACGCTGACATAAATTTCTCCGCCCCGGATCGTCAGCTCGGCCTTGCGCAGCCGCACCCGGCTGTTGCCCTGATGAAATCCGGTCTTGATGCTGAATTCGTAGCCGTGCCAGGGGCAGACGATGTGGCCCTCGGCTTCGTCGTATTGCTGGGATCGCGTGGTCTTGTCGCTCGCGACCGGCTCGAGCACGCGTTTCATGATGCGGCCCTGGCAGACCGGGCCGGCGCGATGCGCGCATCGGTTATGCCAGGCGTAGAATTCACCGCCGATCTGGAAGACGCCGACTTCCGCATCTCCGCACACGACCACCTTGCGATCGCCGTCGGCATAGTCGGCAACCTTCCCAGCCATGTACTCGGCCATCCGCTTCCTCCTAGTTCTCATTGCCGCCGCGCGCGCGGAATCGCCGGTCGCCCGCTTCACTTCGGGAGGGCTTTGCGACCGGCTGATCAGCATCGGTATCGGATTGCGATCCTCGACGACGCCTGATCGGACCGCCAATACTATATTTGGATGGAGCGATACGCGGCACGTATCGCGAAGGCCTGTGGTCGCCCGGTCAAGCGTTCGTCAGGGTCGGGCTTCGATTGATAAAAGCGTGCAGCAGCGCTGCGCAATGCGGCGCCAATGGAACAATCGAGAAGTGGTCGATCCGAGATACCCGATGAGGGAGAGTGCGAAAGGCTCGTCATCTCCGCGTCTGCCTTATGCATAAGCAGCGATGGCGCCGGGCTCAGGTGAAGTCGCTTGCAGAAGGTATTTATCCAGGGCGTCGCCTTCCGGATCGGAAACAGCCGCCATCCTGGCGCCATGAACGATTTCGGCGGCGGCCCTGGCCTCGGCGATCGCCGGCTCGATCACGCGCGTAAAGATCAGGTTGAAATTCCTGACCCCGCGGCGATAGGTCTGGCTATAGCCCTTCACGAGATCGGCGCATTCGGCCACCTCCACTCCGAATCGATAATCGATACGGGCCGCGGATTTGACCGCGTCGAACCATCGCGACGTCAGCGCGAACTCTTCCGCATAGCGCCAGGATTTCAGCCGCAGGAACCGCATCCGGGCCAGCGCACGCATCATCAGGAAGCCACTGATGGTATGGGATTTGATGTAGAGGCCGATATTGAATCGATGTTCGAGGCCCCGTCGGCGCAGCCAGCCGAGAAAGATGTTGCCAAGCCGCGGCGGCAGCAGCGCGCAAATTTCTTCCGGGCCTGGCTTCAGATATTCCGTGATCAAGATCGGCTCATCTGCCTTGGCCTTGGCGTCGTTGCGCACCGACGCGAACCGATCGCGCCGCGTTTTCAGGTCGGCAACCCGGATCACATCCTCATAGGTCATGCGCAGGGCAAGATAGCGCGCGCCTTCGATCGTCAATTTCCAGCCTTGCGTCGCGCCTTCGAGCGAGCGGTCGAGCGCTGTCAGTTCCCGTACCTTGGCGATGTATCCATCGGCATAGGAACGGCTTTGATAATCCTGGCATCGCCGAAACCCGTTCTCGATCGTATAACGCGTCTCGACCGGAAATTCCGGGAACACGGCCATGGCATCGGGCGACGCATCTTCCGCAATCTGTGTTGCAACCGGCATGTCTCCGCGCGCTGCGGCAAACCCAAGTTCAAACCCACGCATGTTCGCATCGAGCGATTTGCCCGATGTCTTGATGGCTTGCTCGAAATGCCGGCGCTCGATCTCGAGCACATTGGCGCCGGCGAGCGCGCCGAACAGGACGGCGTTGATGACGGTTCCAGCCTGCTCAGCCGCCTTTTCCATATCGAAGATGATCGCGCGGCGCGCGAGAGCATGGACGGCCCTCAGGGCCGCTTCGCTGTCGAAGCGACCATCGTTCATCGCGATTTTTTCAGACGTGGCAAAGACACGATGCGCAGAAGCGATCATCGTGGTCCGGTCTGGAGAAATGTAGCCGATCTGGGCGGCGCGCGCGGCTTCGATCAATTCCGAAGCAATCATCACGGCAACCTGACCGGGCACAGGGGTCAGTGCAAAGACCGGTCGCCGCGTTCCGAGTTCGGCCAGGGGAATAGCGGAATATTCAATGTAATACGTTGTCGCCCCGGTTCTCTGCGCGACACCTGGGATCGATGTACTTTGCGCCAGATAGCCGGCATTGCGAATGGCGGTCAGGGTCCAATCCGACAGCACGCCGCCGCCTTCGCCGCCGAGCGCCGCGATCAGGATACTTTTTGTCCTGGAGCCACCTGCGGTCATGTTGCCGCCTGCTGGAGGCTTTGAAGTTTGCCGATCACGGTGGTGCGCAATTTGTGCACCAATCGATCCCATCCGGAGGGATTCTGGATGATGTCGGCCTTGTAGAACGAGGGACACAGGATCGCCGCGTGTGCGATCTCCCCGCAATTGCCACAGCCGACGCAGCCATTCGTGACATGCGCAACGGGGTTCTTGCGAAGCGGATCGCTGGTGGATTTGATGGTGAGCGTCGGGCAGCCCGACAGTCGAATGCAGGAATGATCGCCGGTGCAGGTCGATTCATCCACACCGAACCGGGTTCGCACCACGCGCTCGCCCTGCTTGAGCTTGGCGGTTGTTATCGGCTTTTCGCGGCGTTGACGCGCCAACATGCACTCGCCGTCGGCAATCACGACCCGAAGTCCCTTGCCGCGAGCCAGGATCGCGCGCTTGAGCGAATTGACGACTTTGCCGACGCGGTAGGCGGCGACATTTTCAATCCATTTGACGCCGACGCCGCGCAGCGCTTTCTCCAGGTCCATCTCGCTGGCCTGGTCGCGCGAATTCGAACCGGTCGAAGGGATGTGCTGATGTCCAGTCGCGGACGAATATCCATTCTTGAGAATGACAAGAACACCTTCGTCTTTGTTAAAGACATGATTGGCGACACCGGTCGTCAGCCCCTGATGCCAGAATCCGCCATCGCCCATTATGCTGACGACCGGGTTTTTCATCATCGATGAAAGTCCGGTCGATGAGGCAAGTCCAAGACCGTAGCCGAGAATGGTGTTGCCGATCTTGAAGGGTTCCAGCGTCGCGAAGCTGTGACAACCGATATCGGCGCTCACATGCACTTTGCCGACCTGTTCCTGAACGAGCTTGATCGCTCCGAATACCGGACGCTCCGGACAGCCGGTGCAAAATCCCGGCGGCCGTGCCGGGACAGGCGCACCGAGAATTTCAAGCGCCGTCCTTTGGTTATCCTGAATCGTTTTCAGCAATTGCGTGGCCGCGTAGGCGCCGACCTCCTTCGGTCTTACCTTGGTGAAGAACTTGTTGAAGCCTTCGATCAGAACGCCCGCAATATATTCGCCGGCCATCGGCAGACAATTCTTGCCGGATATTTTGGTGTCCACACCGGCATCGGACAGGATGGCTTTGAGATCATTCTCGATGAAATTGGGTTGACCTTCCTCGATGACGAGGACACCGCGTTTACCAGCGCAAAATGCCGCCAGTTCGTCAGGCACCAGCGGATAGACGCAATTCAGAACATGCAGCGGAATCCGGCTGTTGCCAAAATCGTCCGCAAGCCCAAGCGCGCGAAGTGCGGCGATGACATGATTATGCATGCCGCCCTGCAGGACAAACCCAACGTCGGAGACGTCGCCCGCGATGGTATCGTTGACCTTGTACTCCCGCAGGAATTTGATCGCTGCAGGCCACCGCACGTCGACCTTCAGCTTCTCCTGCATGTAGGTCGCGGGAGGCAGGCTGATGCGGTCCTTGTTGAAAACCGGATTTTCAATCAGGTCGCGCTGCGAGTATCTCGCGCGCTTGTTGTCGCGGGGTCGGAAGCGGCCGCTGAGATGGCAGGCGCGAATGCGCAATTCCATCATGACAGGTGTATTGGATATTTCCGACAGCTCGAACGATGTTTCGACCAGATCGACAATCTTCTGCAGGTCGGGGCGCGGATCCATCAGCCAGATCTGCGATTTCATGGCGACCGCGTGGCTGCGTTCCTGAATGATACTCGAACCCTCGCCGTAGTCCTCACCGACGACAATGAGCGCACCGCCCATCACGCCGGCCGACGAAAGATTGGAGAGCGCATCGGAAGCCACATTGGTTCCAACGATCGACTTGAACGTCACTGCCCCGCGAATCGGATAGTTTATCGACGCGCTCAACATCGACGCCGCGCCGGCTTCGTTCGCGCAGGTTTCAAGATGGATGCCGAGTTCCTGAAGAAGTTCATTGGCGTCGCTCAGGACATCGACCAGCGCCGAAACCGGAGCTCCCTGGTAGCCGCCGACGTAGGAAATTCCGGATTGAAGCAGAGCTTTCGTCACCGCGAGGATCCCCTCGCCTTCGAAATCTTCGCCGCTTACCTTGCGAAGCTGGTGAATTTCGTCGCTGAACGATCTTTCCGGCACGCCAAGTTCCCCCGCATGTTATTTTATTGTTAGTCGCGCTTTTCAATTATCAAAGCGCAGACGTCGCGTTAGCCAACCATCTCGCCGCTGAGCGTCGCTGCACCGTCGAGCCAGGCATGACGCCCTTCAACGGGGTTGATCGTTCTACGCTTTCGATCATGCGCTTGAGCCCAGGATGAAGTTAAATAGACCATACCGGGTTTAGATATGAAAGTGGAAATGAGACTGTGCGCCGCATCCGTCAACCTTCCAACAGAACCTGGCGGTTCAGACCAAATGCGACCTCGTCATATCCGCTGTCGGCATAGCGAACGTTCAATATTCCGGATGCTGAATTTCCATTCCTTCGTCGCAATGGCCATGAGATTTTAGCGTGACGGCAGTTCGGGTCCATTGCCCGGATTGTCAGTTGCCATTTTTGCAATCAACTACCATAAATGAACTCAGTGCAGCGTCCCAAGCCGGCGCCATCCAGACATCCAGGAGGTCGTTCAATGCCCGCTTCCCAGGCAAACGAGAAAACCGCTTCGACGGCTGTGGGCCGGACGGCGAGCGCGCCGATTCTATCCGGCGACTACGACCGGGATGTCAAAGCTTTCTCGGCATTCTGGCTTGAAGGTCTTTCGTACCTCGATGGACTTCCGGGGCGGGCCAAGCGAAGCGAAACCCAGCAAGCCGACGCAGCGGCGTTGCTTTCGAACGCGCGCCAGGCGCGTCGCACTTTTCTTGGCGCCCATGTGGGGCGGGTCTATCGGGAGCTTACCGACGGGTTACGCACGTTCCGCCGGATCGAAGAATTGGCGATTCTGGCTGGGGAGAAAATCCCCGGCCTTTGTCCGACCTTCCTGCGCCTCGCCAAAGAAGTCCCGCTCGTTCAAGCAGAGAAAGACGGTCACGAGATCGATCAGGGATTGTTCTTCAACTATGTGCTTGGCGATCAAGCATGCGGTCGTCACCTTTGCCACGCGATGCTGCTTCCCCGAAAGGAGGCGCTCGAGAAACTGGATCAGTTGAAGCGACACGGGAAAGTCGATCTCGCCCATGCCAGCGTCGAACGAAAAGGCAAGGCCTCGATCGTATCGCTGAAAAATTCGCGATATCTCAATGCCGAGGACGACACCACGCTAAAGGACGTCGAAACGGCGGTCGATCTCGCCATGCTCGATCCCGAGACGATGATCTGCGTACTTCGCGGCAGTGTGATTGAAGAGGGGAAATACAAAGGTCAACGCGTCTTTTGTACCGGGATCAACCTCACGCACATCTACTACGGCCGCCTGCCCTATCTCTGGTATCTCCTTCGCGACATGGGTTTCGTCAGCAAGATGTATCGGGGCCTGGCAAAGCCCGATGTTTCGCCCGACGAAGTCTATGGCGAAACGACTGAAAAGCCTTGGATCGCGGCGGTGGAGAAGTTCGCCATTGGAGGCGGATGTCAGTACCTGCTTGTGACCGACTACAACATTGCAGCGAAAGATGCCTACATGACGCTTCCGGCGCGCAAGGAAGGGATCATCCCTGGCGCCGCCAACATGCGGCTGCCCCGCTTCGTCGGAGATCGCGTCACCCGTCAAGCCATCATGAGCGAGCTCCGAATGGAGTGCGACAGTGCTACCGGACGGATGATCTGCGACCGTATCGTCGAGCCGGAACAGATGGACCAGGCGATCGACGAGGCCGTCGAATTGCTGACAAATTCGGGCGCCGTGAACGCATCAAGTAACCGCAAGGCGATCCGCGTCATTCAGGAGCCGCTCGATGTGTTCAGGACCTACATGGCGGTATACGCGCGCGAACAGGCTTACTGTCACTTTTCACCGGCGCTTGTCAGCAATCTCGAGCGCTTCTGGAATGCCCAGCAGCGAAAACTCTGAGCGGCGGAAGTAAGCGCCGCCTTGAGTGGTGCGGCGATCAGGGAAAACAAAACTATCCGACCGGCGCCAACGCCATTCAGGGGTGATGCGCCGGCTCGATGACCGTCGCGACACCGGGCTCGAGGATTTTCAGACGCGAGCCAAATCCAAGCGTATCGAATGACGCGCGCAGATCCTTTGAGTTCTGACGGAAGTGCGCCCATCCATCGGTGTGCAAGGGGACGATCACAGCGTCCGGAAACGCGCGCGCGGTTTCAATGGTGTCGTTGGTATCCATGGTGAGATGGAACGGGCCGCGGGTCTGCGCCGCGCCCGCGAACGGCAGCACCACGCCCGCTTTGAATCGCCGGGCGACTTCCGCCACGCCGTCGTACCAGACGGTGTCGCCGCTGATGTAGATCGGCGGGCTCTTGTCTTTCGAGGACAGCACGAAGCCGATGACATCACCAGACAGCGGTTCGATACCGGCCGGACCATGACGCGCGGGTGTCGCGGTGATCGTCAACGCATGCCCGTCCTTGCTGGTCAATTCGGTGGTCGCCCATGGCATGAGGCCTTCGGCGTGGCCCCCGAGCCGTTTAGCGCCTGCAACCGTTGTCAGGACGCGTTTGGCCTTGGCGAGAAACGCCTTACCCGAATGATCGAGGTTGTCCGCGTGCTGGTCGTGACTGAGCAGCACGGCATCGACTTCGCCGATCGCCTCGGCGCCGAGCGCGGGGCCGGATAATTTTTCGAGCGTCACATGCGGCAATTGATAAGCGCCGGGCGCATCAAAGGTCGGATCGGTGAGGAGCCGAAAGCCGTCGACCTCAATAAGCGCGGTGGGGCCGCCGATCAGTGTAATACGAAGCGGTTTCATATGGACCTCGCTGCTTTATGTCGCCGACGCTGCGGGGCGGGACGTGTCACCAGATAAATGCCGAGCGCCACTGGAACAATCCCCATCAAATCCTTGACCTCGACATGCTCACCCAGAATAATCCAGGCAAACAGCATGCCGAGCGGCGGCATCAGGAAGTGAAAGGCGCTCGCGGCCGTGGCCCCGCACACCTTCAAGAGATGGAACCACAGCAGATAGGCCAGGATCGAGCCGCCGAGCGTAAGAAATGCGAATGCACCGAGGAGACGCGTGCTCGGCACGATATCGCTTACATCCGCAAGGGTGAACGCGAACGGGAGGAGCACGACGCCCGCAGCCAGATTCTGCACACCGTTGCCGATCCAGAGGCTGCCCTTCGGAGCCAACAGTTTGAACAGGATGGTGCCGGCCACAATCGACGCCAGCGAAGCGAGCGTGAACAGGATGCCGTGCCAGCTATCGGTGCCGACCGACATCCGATGCCAGACGATGAAGCTGACGCCGGTGATGCCGAGCAGCAGCCCCGCCACCTTGCGCCAGGTCAGGGACTCCCCGAGAAAAAGCGCGGCCAGACCTGCGGTGAACACCGGATTGGCGCTGACGATCAGGCCGCCGAGGCCGGCCGACACAGTCTGCAGCCCGGTGTAGCCGAGCCCTAGATAGAGCGCGTTGTTGGCGACGCCGAGAATCGCGAATACACAGGTGTCGCGCCATGACAGCGACCACGCATCGCGGCGCAACGCGGAAATTCCGAGGATCAAAATTCCCGCCAGCGAGAAGCGC
>DATHHQ010000083.1:0-18381 GCA_035490095.1 Bradyrhizobium sp. | reverse complement strand
CCGACGGCGTCACCCGGATTTCCTCGGTGGCCTTGGCGTCGCGGAAATTGATCCGGAACGCCCAGTAAATCGCCAGCACATCGAGGCCGAAAAAGCCCAACACCGGCCACGCGCCCATCAGCAGAAACGCCAGCCCGGCGGTGAAGCTGACCGCGCTGAGAAACCCCATCAGCACCAGAAAACCAGCACGGTCCAGCGAGCGGTGCGGTGTCAGCAGCGCCGAGAACAATTCCGGCTGCGCCGGTTCTGACTTGTCAAAATCGTTGCCTGCGGTCATCGCACCTCAGTATACCCGGATCATGTCGAAAATCATCCGCAGACCTCTGGCCAAATCGAAGCCCACGGCCGCTAAACCCGCCCAAAAATCGAGCAAGCGTCCCGCGGTAAGCCAGCCGCGCGATTACGCAGCGAAAAAGGCTGCGGCTAAATCGGGTCCGACGCGCGCGGCGAAGAAATCGGTCAGGGCTCCCAGGCCATGGACATCAGCCGAGGTGTACGAGGCCTTCAGCCGTTTTCGGAAAGCCAATCCGGAGCCGAAGGGCGAACTCGAACATCTCAACCCCTACACCCTGCTGGTTGCCGTCGTTCTGTCGGCGCAGGCGACCGACGCCGGCGTCAACAAGGCGACGCGCGCGCTGTTCGCGGTTGCCGACACGCCGCAAAAGATGCTGGCGCTCGGCGAGGAAAAAGTCCGCGAATACATCAAGACCATCGGGCTCTATCGCAACAAGGCGAAGAACGTCATCGCGCTGTCGGAAAAACTGATCGCCGAATTCGGCGGCGCGGTGCCGCGCACCCGCGCGGAGTTGGAATCGCTGCCGGGCGCCGGCCGCAAAACCGCCAACGTCGTGCTCAACATGGCGTTCGGCGAACACACCATGGCGGTGGACACGCACGTGTTTCGGGTCGGCAATCGAACAGGCCTGGCCCCGGGCGATACGCCACTCGAGGTGGAGCTTGGCCTCGAGCGCGTGATTCCGCCCGAGTTCATGCTGCACGCGCATCACTGGCTGATCCTGCACGGCCGCTACACCTGTCTCGCGCGCAAGCCACGCTGCGAGGTATGCCTGATCAACGATCTCTGCCGCTGGCCGGAAAAGACGGTTTGAGGCATCATCAGCGTCATACCTAACCGCATCGTCCGGCATGCGAAATCTTCTTTCGGTTGTTGTCCGGGAGAATGATCTGGAAAAAGGGGGCTCCGTTTGAGTCAGCAAGAGCAGATCCGCGCGGCGCCCGCCGCCAGTCAGGCTGGATCAACATCACCCTCGCCGGCTGCCGCTGCGGCAGCCGATGCGCCGGCGGCGCAGCCGCCGCTCGCACCACGCCATCCCTGGAGTCGCTTCGCGATTCCGCTGTTCGCCGTGCTGGCCGCGTTCGGATTCATCGTGCTGGCGACGCTGCGCTGGGACGCCTGGGTCGGCAGCGCCGTCATCCAGACCACCAACGACGCCTATGTCAGGGCCGAACTGACGCGACTGAGCAGCCGGGTCGCCGGTGAAGTGCTCGCGGTTGCCGCGAACGATTTCCAGCGCGTCAAGGCTGGCGATCTCCTGGTTCAAATCGATCCCGCCGACTACCAGGCCCAGGTGGCCCAGGCGGAGGCCGGCGTCGCCGGCGCACAGGCGGCGCTCGACAATCTCGCCAACCAAGTCGAGCTGCAATACGCCACCATTGCGCAAGGCGAGGCGCAGCAGGTGTCCGCGGCCGCTCAGGAGGTCGAGGCACGTCAGGAGCAGGAGCGGCAGCAGTCATTGACACAGACCGAAGCCGGCACCCGGCAAAAGCTGGAGCAGGCCACCGCGGGTTACGCCCGCGCGCAGGCTGATGTTCGGGCGAGCCGGGCCTTGGTCGCGGCGCAGCGTCACCAACTCGAGGTGCTCTCCGGCACCAAATTGCAGCGTGCAGCGGATCTGCAGGGCGCCAAGGCAGCGTTGGCCGCAGCCCGCCTCAAGCTCGGCTACACCAAGATCGTGGCCCCATTCGACGGCGTCGTCGGCGAGCGTCAGGTGCAGCCGGGCGACTACGTCAATATCGGAAGCAGCCTGATCAATGTCGTGCCGCTGCCAAACGTCTATGTCATCGCCAACTACAAGGAGACCCAACTCACGCAGGTGCAGCCGGGCCAGCCGGTCGACGTGACCGTCGACAGTTTCCCAAGCGAGCGATTGCATGGCCGGGTCGAGCGGATCGCGCCAGCCAGCGGATCGCAATTCGCGCTGCTGCCGCCCGACAACGCCACCGGCAATTTCACCAAGGTGGTTCAGCGCATTCCGGTTCGGATCGCGCTCGACAAGAACCAGCCGCTGCTGGAGCGGCTGCTGCCGGGCATGTCGGTCGTCACCAAAATTCACACCGGCGAAGCGGGAACCGATGGCGGAAAGTAGCGAGGCCGGACGTGACGATGGCCATGGGCCGCTCTCGCGTGGCGGCATCGCACCTCAACCGTTGTTTGCGGTCGGCGCCGTGCTGCTCGGCTCTTTCCTCGCAAACTTCGACAGCCGGCTGACCTCGGTCGGATTGCCGGACTTGCGCGGCGCTTTTTCGCTTGGCTTCGATGAAGGCGCCTGGCTCTCGACCGCGGCGATCGGCTCGCAGATCTTCATCGCGCCGGCGGTGGCCTGGCTCGCGACGGTGTTCGGTCTGGGACGCATTCTCGGCATTCCGAGCCTTGTCTATGCCCTGGTCTCGCTGGTGATCCCGTTGGTGCGCGATTACAACGCGCTGATCGTGCTCAGCATCGCCCACGGCCTGTTGCTGGGCACGTTCGTTCCGGCCACCCTGATGATCATCATCCGCAATCTGCCGATCCGGTGGTGGCTGCCGGCGATCGCGATCTATTCAATTCGGGTCGGCTTCTCGCTTGATACCAGCACGGCGCTGGTCGGCTTTTACGTCGACCATTGGGGATGGCAGTGGCTGTACTGGCAGGGCGTGATCATCGCGCCGCTGATGGGATTGATGGTCTATCTCGGGACCCCTCATGAAGAGGTCAACCGGCCGCTGCTCCGGGATGCCGACTGGGGCGGCATGCTGCTGCTGGGCACCGGCGTCTCGATGATTTATGCCGGCCTCGATCAGGGCAATCGCCTCGACTGGCTGGGATCCGGTACGGTGATGGCGCTGCTGGTGGGCGGCGGCCTGCTGTGCGTCGCTTTTCTGATCAACGAGGCGATGGTTCGCCAGCCCTGGGCCCATATCAACGTGCTGTTTTCGCGCAATGTCGGGCTCTCGCTGGTGGTCATTCTTCTCTACACGCTCACCAGCCTGTCCAATTCATCGCTGGTGCCGAATTTTCTCAGCGTCGTCGGCCAGTTGCGGCCTGAACAAACCGGCACGCTGCTGCTGGTCTATGGCGCGCTGCCGATGTTCGTGATGGTGCCGGTGTCGATCTTCCTGCTCCGGCATGTCGACCCTCGCTTCGTGCTGATCGTGGGCCTGTCCGCTTTCGCCGCGGCGAATCTATTGGGGACCCAATTGACGCATGTCTGGGCGCTCGGCGATTTCGTCCCGATCGTAATGCTGCAATCGATCGGGCAGGCGTTCACGCTGCTGCCCATTATCATCCTCGCTTTGTCCAACGCCGACCCGACCCGGGCGACGGCGTTCGCCGCCTACATCCAGATCATGCGGCTCGGCGGCGCGGAGATCGGCGTCGCGCTGATGGGAACCTGGCTGCGTGTCCGCGAGCAGATCCATTCCAACTTCATCGGGCAGCATCTGGCGAACGGCAGCGACAACGTTTCGCGCATACTCAAGCAACTGGCCGATAGTTTCGCGAGCCATGGCGCGGCGACCGCACCGGCGCGTGCGTTGGGTTCGCTCTCGGCGCTGGTGCAGCGCGAATCGAACGTGCTTGCCTATATCGACGGCTTCTGGCTGACGTTCTGGCTCGCGATCATCGCACTCGGCTTTGTGACTTTTATCACCCGTGCGCCGCCGGGACCTCTCACGCCTGTGCCGTTCGGTGCCGCACGGGCACTGATGCAGCGGTTCGGATTGTCGCGGACGTAGCGCGGGCGGATCGCATATCAACTCGCGCCACCTCGTCCTGAGGAGCCGCGCCGTTGCGCGGCGTCTCGAAGGATGGGCCTCATGGTTCGAGACGCGCGAAGACGCGCTCCTCACCATGAGGGCATCACACCGGCACGCTCGTCTTTCGCGAAGGCTCGATCAATTCCGGCCTTGGCCCGCTCAGCCGCTTGTGCATGTGAACCATGAAGGCCATGCCGAACAGCGGCGTCGCCAGATTGACGATCGGGATCGACACGAACGCCGCGATCACCAGTCCCGCGGTGAACACCAGCGCGGCATTCTGCTTGCGCATCGCCTTGGCTTCGGCGGGCGGGCGGAACCGCATCGCCGCGAGCTCGAAATATTCCCGCCCCAACAGCCATGCGGTCGCGATAAAGAACGCGATGAAGCCAGCACCGGCCACGAACACGAACGGCAGCGCGATCAGATAGACCAGGATGGTGAGCAGCGCGGTCTTGACGCCCTCGGTCATGGCGAGGCCGTACGGCAGCGCGGTGCCGGGGCGCTCCGCCGGATAATGTTCGCGCTCGACGTGGTCGGCGACGTCGTCGACAAACACGCTCGCCACCAGCGAGGTGATCGCGGGCATCAAGAACACCGCGCCGAACACGACGCCGAGACCGGCGGCGATCGAGACAATCCAGGCGACCACATTGAGCAGGGTGTGAAAGTTGGGACCGAGCATCGCCTCGGCCCAGACTTCGCCTGAGACCGCGAACCAGCTCAGCAGCCGCTGCAGGCCGATCGCCAGCACCACGATCAGCACCAGGGCGAGGCCAATCGACCGCCACAGGATGGAACGCATCGGCGGCGATAGGATTTGCGAAAGCGCCTTGACGGCGGCGTCGAGCATGATGGTTCTACCTCTCTCGAAAAGCCCTTGCGAGAGGTAGCCATGCGCAACGGGTTCGGCAAGAGCCGGCGCGGGCTCAAGCGTCGAGCGGTTTGCCGCGCACGTTGGGGCCGAAGGTGCCGATCGCGACAATCACGACCACCATCGCTGTCGTAATCAGGCCGAACACGCCGCCGACGCCGGCCTCGCGCAGCACATAGGCGACGATGAAGCCGGAGAAGGTCGCGCTGACCCGGCTCATGGAATACACGAGACCCGACGCCCGCGCGCGGATCGAGGTCGGAAACACCTCGGTCTGATAGGCGTGATAGGCATACGACATGGTCATGTTGGAAGCGGTGATCAACACCCCGCACAGGATCAGGAACGCCGGCTGCTCGAATTGCGAGAATGCCACCCCGAATACCGCGATCGCCACCGCCGCGCCGCAGATGATCCATTTGCGCTCCAACCGGTCAGCGAAGCTTGCCGCCAGCAACGGCGCAATCGGGTAGGCGAACGCGATGATGAAGGAATACTGCAGGCTCTTGGTAACGGTGATGCCCTTCTCGACCAGCAGCGCCGGTACCCAATTGGCGAAGCCGTACACGCCGAAGGCCTGACAGAGATTGAAGATCATGAACATCACGACAAGCGAGAGGTACGGCGGTTTGAACAGCTCCGCGTAGCCGGCTTTCGCGGCCACCCGCGCTGGCAACACATCCGCTGCTCGCTTCGCGGGCGCATAGGCGGTGCCGGCCGAGGTTTCGAGCATCGAGAGAATTTTGGCGGCCTCCTCGGCTCTGCCATGACGCGCCAGCCAGAGCGGGCTTTCCGGCACGTACAGCCGCAAGATCCAGATCACCATGCTGCCGGCGGCGCCGATCAGCACCACCCAGCGCCAGCCATCGATGCCGTAAGGCGACAGCGGCACCAGCCACCACGCGAGCGCCGCAACCACGGGGACCGCGGTGAACATCACGGCTTGATTGACTGCGAAGGCGCGGCCGCGCATCCAGCTCGGCACCAGCTCGGTGATATAGGCGTCGATGGTGATGATCTCGACGCCGATGCCGATCCCGGCGATGAATCGCCACAGCAGCACGCCCTCGGACGTGGTCTGGCACGCCATCGCCACGGATGCTGCGGTGTAGCCGAGCAGCGCCCAGGTGAAGATCGACCGCCGTCCGAACCGGTCGGCCAGAAACCCAAGGAAGAACGTGCCGACGAACAGCCCGGCAAAGGTCGCCGCGACGAACGCGCCTATCCCTGAAAAGCCGAAAAAGGCCTGCGTGGTGGTGGTGAGCAATCCGCTGCGGTTGAGGCCCGGCGCGATGTAGCCGGTAAAGAACAGGTCGTAGACCTCGAACCAGCCGCCGAGCGACAGCAGAATCACAAGCCGCCACAGATAGGATGAAGCGGGCAGGCCTTCGAGCCGCCGTGATATCTCGTCCGGTCCGCCGCGCGCGGCCGCGGCAAGGTCAAGCCCGGTATCGATGCCGATGGCGCTCATGGAATCCTCCCCCGAAGGCCCGCGGAGGCTGATCCAGCGGGCTCGTTCTGTTTCCGGTCATTTTTCTATTGAAAATGTACCGGATGGATCATGTTTGGCTGTTATGAGCCAGAAATCCAGACGAACATATCGATAACAACGTTCGACATATTCGATACCGCGTGTTGGTTGCGCTGTTCGTAAACCGCTATGAAATACCGGAGCTGGCGCGAATCCATGGGTAGAGGAACTTCAAATCGGCGGCATTAGCGTTCTAGAGGGGAGAACGCACTATTCGCCGGATTATATTTTTCAGATAGCGCATGGAAGCCTAGTGTGGGGCTCAGCCGCCGACCGAAAGAACACGGGAGATAATGATGACCGGGACGGGACTGCCCCTGGCGGGCGTGAGGGTGGTCGAAATGACCCATATGGTGATGGGTCCGACCTGCGGCATGATTCTGGCGCAGCTCGGCGCCGATGTCATCAAGGTCGAGCCGCCTGCCGGTGACAAGACCCGCAGCCTTGGCGGGATGGGAATCTCGTTCTTCCCGCTGTTCAATCGCGGCAAGCGCAGCGTCGTTCTCGACTTCGCGAAAGCGGAGGACCGCGAGACGATGGACCGACTGCTGGCCAGCGCCGACGTATTCCTGGAAAATTTCCGCGACGGCCAGCTGGAAAAGCAGGGGCTCGGCGCCGATGAACTGCGGCGAAAATATCCTCATCTGATTGTCGCCGGACACAAAGGCTTTTTGTCCGGCCCCTACGAGCATCGCCCGGCGCTCGACGAGGTCGTGCAGATGATGTCGGGCCTCGCCGCCATGACCGGCACCAGCGAAAAACCGCAGCGGGTCGGCTCGTCGGCGAACGACATCATGGGCGGCATGTTCGGGGTGATCTCGATTCTCGCAGCGCTCTACCAGAAGCGCAGCGGCGCCAGCGGCGCCGACATTCGTATCGGGCTGTTTGAAAACTGCCTGTTCCTGGTGGCCCAGCATATGGTCGAGTACGAGATGACCGGCGTGAAGCCACGTTCGATGCCGGAGCGCGAGCACGCCTGGCCGATCTACGATATTTTCGAGACCGCGGGCGGCGAACGCATTTTCATCGGCGTCGTCACCGAAGGCCATTGGCAGAGTTTTTGCCGCGAGTTTTGTCTGTCGGAATTTTTGGACGATCCCACGTTGCGCACCACCACCGACCGGATCCTGGCGCGCTCGAGGATCATTCCGCGCGTGACCGAAGTGATCAAGCACTGCAACGCCGCGGAGCTTTCGGCAAAACTCGACCGGCTCAATATCTGCTTCTCGCCGATCAATCGCCCGGAAGATCTGTTTGGCGATCCGCACGTGTTGCGCCCCGGCGGGCTTGTCAATAACGTCAATGCCAATGGAGAGGCGTTCCGCGTTCCCGCGCTCCCGATCGAGTGGAACGGTGCGAGCATCGGCGAAGGACTGAGAGTGCCGGCGCTCGGCGCTGATACATCTGCCGTTCGTGCCGAGCTCGATGGGCAGGATTTTTCTCCAACCGGCAAAGCCGCTGTGAGGCTCGCATGACCCGCGTTCAAGACGTTTATCCCGACAGCAAAGTAAGTTTGCGCGAGGTTGGCTTGCGGGATGGCCTGCAACTGGTGAAGACGTTTCCGTCGACGGCGGCGAAGCAGCGCTGGGTCCGCGACGAATACGGCGCCGGCGTGCGGCATTTCGAGGTCGGCTCTTTCCTGCCGGCGTCGACGTTTCCGCAGTTCGCCGACGTGCGCGATATCGTCCGCACCATCGCGTCACTGCCGGGTGCGCATGGCGTGGCGCTGGCGCTCAATGAACGCGGCGTCAACGAAGCGCTGGCGTCAGGCGTTGCTGAAATTGCGTCGGTGGTCTCAGCCACCGAGGAGCACAGCCACGCCAACGCCAACCGGTCGCGCGATCAGGCCATTGCCAACGTCAAAAGGCTTTGCGAGTTGCGCGATGCAAGTTCGCACAAGCCGATCGTCAATGCCGCAATCTCGATGGCGCTGGGATGTTCGATCGCGGGTCCGGTAGACCCGAAGGAAGTGATCAAGCTCGCCGAAAAATGTCTTGAGGCCGGCGTCGATTTCGTCGCGGTCGCCGATACCGTCGGCTATGCCGGCCCGAAGCAGGTGGGCGAATTGACCAGGGCGATCGTGAACATGTCTGGCACGAAACCGGTGTGCGTTCATCTGCACGACACGCGGGGAATGGGCATTGCGAACGCATCGGCAGCACTCGATGCCGGCGCGCGCATCCTCGACGGTTCGCTCGGCGGCCTCGGCGGTTGCCCGTTCGCGCCCGGCGCCACCGGCAACGTCGTGTTCGAGGACCTGGTGTTTCTATGCGAGAGCAAGGGATTTGCCACCGCTATCGATATCGAGAAACTGATCGCGGCGCGCTCGATCCTGCGATCGGAAATGCCGAATGAAGCGCTCTACGGCGGGCTGGCCCGCGCCGGGCTGCCCGACAAAAAAGCCAGCGTGGCCGCCTGACATCCGAAAGCCGTCAGCGTCGGACGGTCATCCGTCGGCATTGGCTACAGCCGCTTCGTTCCGAAGCTTCGGTTGAGGCTTTTGCCAGACATCATGCAGCGCCATGCCGCCGGCCATCGCGGCCGCGAAGGCGATGATGCCTGGCGACAGCGTCGCGAGGCTTTCCAGGACCGGCCCTGGGCACAAGCCAACGAGCCCCCAGCCGATACCGAACAATGCCGCCCCAACGATAAGCGGCGAGTCGATCTCGCGCTTGGTCGGCCAGAAACTTCGCGCCGTAAGCAGGGGCCGCGAGCGGCCATTGGCCAGCATGAAGCCGGGAGTCGAGACGGCGAGTGCTGCGACCATCACCACGGCAAGGCTTGGATCCCAGGCTCCGAAGATATCAAGAAAGCCCAAAACCTTGGTGGGCTGGACCATTCCAGAAATCAGCAGACCGGCGCCGAATATCAATCCGCAAAAAAGAGATGCGATCATCGGCATGGCTCAGCCTCCCAACACGTGACGGGTGATAGCAACCGTCGCGATCGCCGTCAGCATGAAGATGACGGTTGCCGCGATGGAACGAGCCGACAGCCGCGCCACGCCGCAGATGCCATGGCCCGAGGTGCAGCCGCCTCCGAGCCTGGTGCCGAAACCAACCAGCAGGCCGGCTGCGATAATGACAATCCAGCTTGCCGGCAATTTCGGGGTTGGCATTGCATGCCCGATCCAGGCGGCCATCAGCGGCGCCAGAATGAGCCCTGCGATGAAGGCGATGCGCCAGCCTTTGTCGTCATTGCCGAAACCGAGGAGGCCGCCGAATATGCCGCTGATGCCGGCGATCCGGCCGGTCAGCAGCATCAGCAGGACGGCGGACAGCCCGATCAGGCCGCCACCGATTGCCGCCGAAAGCGGGGTAAAATTCTCCATGACGCTTACTCCACAGATCGCAGGCGCACGATCTCCGATGCCCCCGGCCGACTAAATCATAGACGGGTCACGCGCAGCCGCAATGCGTTGCCAACCACGCTCACCGAAGACAGCGCCATCGCTGCGGCGGCGATGATCGGCGACAGCAGGATGCCGAAATGGGGATAGAGAATACCTGCGGCAATCGGGATGCCGGCGGAGTTGTAGATGAACGCGAAGAACAGGTTCTGCCGGATGTTGCTCATGGTCGCCTGCGACAGCCGGCGCGCGCGAACGATGCCACCCAGATCTCCCCCCAGAAGCGTTATGCCCGCACTCTCCATCGCAACATCGGTGCCGGTGCCCATCGCGATTCCGACTTCCGCCGCCGCCAACGCCGGCGCATCGTTGACGCCGTCTCCGGCCATGGCGACGACGCGGCCGGCCTTCTGCAGCCTCGCGACCACCGCACTCTTCTGATCCGGAAGCACTTCCGCCTCGACATCTGATATCCCGAGCTTTCGTGCCACCGCGTTCGCCGTGGTCCGGTTGTCTCCGGTCAGCATGATGACCTTGATGCCTTCCGCCGCCAGTGCCTTCAGGGCATCCGGTGTCGACGGCTTGACCGGATCGGCGATGGCGAAGAGCCCGGCCAGCTTTCCGTCGACCGCGATATTGATGACGGTAGCGCCCTCGCCGCGCAGACGCTCACCTTGTTCTTCCAGGAACCGGGTTTCGATGCCGAGCGATGTCAGGAAGTTGGCATTGCCCAGAACAACGGTCTTGCCGTAGACCTTGCCGGTGGCGCCCTTGCCGGTCGGCGAGTCGAACTCTTCCACTTTGCCCAAATCGAGATTGCGCTCCTTGGCGGCCCGCACGACCGCGTCCGCGAGCGGATGTTCGCTGGCGCGCTCGACGCTCGCCGCCAGCCGCAGAATATCGGCCTCCTGAAATCCGCCGGCAGCAACGATCGAGACCACCTTGGGCTTGCCCTCGGTCAGTGTTCCCGTCTTGTCGACCACCAGCGTGTCGATCTTCTCCATGCGCTCCAGCGCTTCGGCATTCTTGATCAGCACGCCGGCCTGGGCGCCGCGTCCGACGCCCACCATGATCGACATCGGGGTGGCGAGGCCGAGCGCGCAGGGGCAGGCGATGATCAGCACGCTGACGGCGGCGACCAGACCGAACGCCATCCGCGGTTCCGGGCCGAACATTGCCCAGGCGCCAAAGGCGATGAGTGCCACGACAATGACGGTCGGCACGAACCAGCCGGCGACCTGATCGGCCAGCCGCTGGATCGGCGCGCGCGAGCGTTGCGCCTCCGCCACCATCTTGACGATCTGCGAAAGCAGGGTGTCGCGCCCGACCTTGTCGGCGCGCATCACGAAACTGCCGGATTGATTGAGCGTGCCTGCGATCACCTTGCCGCCGGTCTCTTTTGTCACTGGCATGGATTCGCCGGTCACCAGGGATTCATCGAGCGCCGAGCGGCCTTCAAGGATGACGCCGTCGACCGGCACTTTTTCTCCCGGCCGGACGCGCAATTTGTCGTCAACCTTCAGACTGTCGATCTCAACCTCGTGGTCGGCGCCGTTATTGTCGACAAGGCGGGCAGTTTTGGGCGCCAATTGCAACAGCGCCTTGATGGCGCCGGAAGTGGCCTCGCGGGCACGCAACTCCAGAACCTGGCCCAGAAGAACGAGGACCGTGATCACCGCGGCGGCCTCGAAGTAGACCGAAACGGCGCCGCCGTGCCCGCGGAAGGTTGCCGGAAAAATACCGGGTGAGATGGTGCCGACCAGGCTGTAGCCATAGGCCACGCCGGTGCCCATCGCGATCAGGGTGAACATGTTGAGGTTGCGCGTGACCAGCGATTGCCAGCCGCGCACGAAGAACGGCCAGCCAGCCCAGAGGACAACAGGTGTGGCGAAGGCCAGCTGAATCCAGTTCGACAGCGTCTGATCGATTAAGCCGTGGCCGCCGACCAGGTGGCCGCCCATTTCCAGAACGACTGGCGGCACCGAGAGCACGAGGCCGATCCAGAACCGGCGCGTCATATCAGCGAGTTCGGGATTGGGTGGCGCGTCGAGGCTCGCGACCTCAGGCTCCAGCGCCATGCCACAGATCGGGCAGCTTCCGGGACCGACCTTTCGGATCTGCGGATGCATCGGGCAGGTATAGATTGTGCCCTCCGGTACGGCGGCTTTGGGCTTGCTGTCGTCGAGATATTTTTGCGGATCGGCGGCGAATTTAGTCTGGCAGCCCGCCGAGCAGAAATGAAAAGTCTCGCCGCGGTAATCGAACCGGTGCTGGCTGGTCGCGGGGTCGACGGTCATGCCGCAGACGGGGTCGCGCACGGTCGCGTTGCCGTCGGAATGATGGTCGCCATGGCCATGGCCGGCGTGATCGTTGCCCCCGCCGCAGCAACCGGGCTTCGCCGTTTCCGCCAGGGGAGCGGCCGTTGCTTTGGATGCGCAGCCGCAGCCGGACCCCTTTGAAGCGCCGCCTGCGTTTGCGTTTCCGGCTTCGGTCATCGAACTCTCCAGCGCGCCACTTGCAACCCGTACCCTGTAGGGGTATATAGGGCGGATGCGAAAAGACATCAAGACATCCTGCCAAAAACGCCTGAGCCGGATCGAGGGCCAGGTCCGCGGCCTGTCCAAAATGGTCGACGAGGATCGCTACTGCATCGATATCGTCACGCAGATATCGGCGGTTCGAGCCGCGCTCCGGCGCGTCGAGGAAGAGGTGTTGAAGGATCACGTGTCGCATTGCGTCGAACACGCGATCACCAGCGGCAGCAAGACCGATCAGCGGGAAAAGATAGCGGAACTGATGGCCGTGATTGGCCGGTCGGACAGGTAATCCGGGCTTTAACGCGGGTTTTTCAGCATTAATGCCGATCAATTCCGGTCGGACGGAATCCATGATATGAAACGCCGGTCGCCTTGCTATTGCCACCAGCTTGCGAGAATCTAGCTCCGTGAACCGAAACTTTACCATACGCCGGCTGCTCGCGATCCTTGTGATCGCCGGTCTTGCGTTGGCCCCGGTTTCCCGGCCCGTCATGGCGGAAATGTCCTCCGACGCGTCGATGCAGGCGATGGCGGATGAGATGTCTGCTGCGGAGACCACGGACGAGATGGCAGGCGACATGCCGTGCTGTCCGTCGAAGGCCCCGGCGCCGGTCGGTTGCGACAAGTGCGTGTTCATGGCGGCCTGTACGTCCCTGGGCTTCGTCGGCATGCCGAGCGCCGTGGTCCTTCCGTTTCTCACTGCTTCGGGCGACGTCGCTTCCCTGCAGAACGATTCATGGCCCGAGGGCCTCGGCCATCCACCTCCCGAACATCCGCCTCGAACTCTGGTCTGAACGGCGTCACGACGCCGTTTGCTGCCGCGCGACTTGATCGCGCGGATCGACGCATGACGCCTTGCGGCAGGACCATGACTTCAGAGGAACTCAAAATGAAGAAACTTCACATCCCGCGCGCCCTCCGGGCAGCGCTGATCGGCATCGCTGTGATCGGTTCAGTTGGAATCGCGCGCGCCGACATCAAGGACTATGAATTCAAGCTGATCGAGCCGACGATCGCCGTCGGCAAAGACAAGGTCGTCACGGTCCAGCTGGTCAACAAGAAGACCGGAAAACCAGTGCCTGATGCGGTCATCTTTGCCACCCGTCTCGACATGGCGCCGGACGGCATGCCGGAGATGGCCACCAAGATCGTGCGGGAGCCGGGCGGTGAGCCGGGCAGCTACCGCTTCAAGGCGGCCTTCGGGATGGAAGGCAGGTGGCAGCTTTCCCTTGGCGCCAAGGTTCAAGGCGAGACCGGCACGGTCGAAAGCAAGCTTGTCATCACGGCGCAAAAGTGAAACGCGCCGTCCTCGCGGGCGTCGCCGTCGCCGCTGTGATAGCGGCGGCGGGTGGCGCATTCATCGGTGTTCGCGGGCACCTTCATTCGGAGTCAGCCGCGGCGCTTGTTGCGCCCGCGGCTGCGCAGACCAGCGACGATCCGGTCTACTATCAGGACCCCGACGGGCGTCCGTTCTATTCGCTGACGCCGAAGAAAACGGCGGACGGACGGGACTACCGGGCCGTGCCGGCCAGCGCGGATCTCAGCTTCGACGAAGAGCCGGCCGCTGCTCCCGCAACCACGGTGGCCGCTGACCGCAAGATCAAGTTCTACCGCAATCCGATGGGGCTGGCCGATACCTCGCCAACTCCGAAGAAGGATTCGATGGGGATGGACTACATCCCCGTTTACGAGGATGAGGACACCGACGATGGCGCCGTCAAGCTTTCTCCGGGGAAAATCCAGCGCACCGGCGTCAAATCCGAATCCGCAGCTCCGCGCGTGATCCGTACGGCAGTTCGAGTGCCCGGCACTATTCAACTCGACGAACGCCGCATCTCAGTCATTTCGATGAGATCGGAAAGCTGGGTCCAAAGGATCGCCGATGTCACCACCGGCACCCGGGTCAGCAAAGGCCAACCCTTGATGGAAATCTATAGCCCGTTGGTTTCCTCGGCTTCCGCCGAATACATTGCCACCATCAATTCGAAGACCACGGGCGGCAGCGGGACTTACGGGCGCGGCTCGCGGCAGCGGTTGATGAATCTCGACGTTCCTGATGCAGCGATCGTCGCCATGGAAAAGACCGGCTCGGTTCCGATCGCCATCCAGTGGTTGGCGCCGCGCGACGGCCTCGTGCTGGAGCGCAATGCGACCGAGGGGATGCGGGCGCAGCCTGGCGACGTCTTGTTCCGCGTCGCGGACACATCCGTTGTCTGGGCACTCATTGACGTGGCGGAGCGCGATCTGGGCGCTCTTTCGGTCGGTCAGCCGGTCGTTATCCGGGCGCGCGGCCTTGCCGGCCGCGAGTTCACCGGAAACATCAATGTGATCTATCCGCAGCTGAACCGCGAGACGAGAACCGCCCGCGTCAGGGTTGAACTGGCGAATCCCGATGCGGCATTGCTTCCGGATATGTATGTCGACGCGGAGATCGACACCGGCAGTCCGCAGCCTGTGCTCGCCGTTCCGGAAAGCGCCATCCTCGATACCGGCAGCCGTCAGGCGGTATTCATCGAGAAGGGGCAGGGGCGCTTCGAGCCACGTGACGTGAAGCTTGGCCACCGCGGCGGCGGTTATGTCGAAGTGCGCGAGGGCGTCACCGAAGGCGAACCCGTCGTCGTCTCGGCCAACTTCCTGATTGACGCCGAGAGCAATCTGAAGGCCGCTTTAAAGGGCTTCTCGGACGCGGGAGCACAGCAATGATCCCCCGCCTCATCGCCTGGTCGGCGCGCAATTTGCTGCTGGTGTTTTTCGGCGCCGGCTTCGCCGCCGCGGCCGGCATCTATGCGCTCGCGCATCTGCCGCTCGACGCCATCCCCGATCTCTCCGACACCCAGGTCATCGTCTACACGGAATATCCGGGTCAGGCGCCGCAAGTGATCGAGGATCAGGTCACCTATCCGCTGACGACGGCAATGCTCACCGTGCCGCGATCGAAGGTGGTGCGGGGATTTTCGTTCTTCGGCGTTTCGTTCGTCTACGTCATCTTCGAGGACGGCACCGACATCTACTGGGCCCGTTCGCGAGTGCTTGAATTCCTCAACGGCGCGGCGTCCCGCTTGCCGGCCAGCGTGACGCCGACGATGGGTCCGGACGCCAGCGGCGTCGGATGGGTCTACCAATACGCCGTGATCTCAAAAGAGCTGAATCTATCGGACACGCGGGCGATTCAGGACTGGAACCTGAAATTCGCACTTGCCAAGGCGGAGGGCGTTGCCGAGGTCGCAAGCGTCGGCGGCTTCGTCCGCCAGTACAACGTCATCCTCGATCCGCAGCGGATGCGCGATCTCGGCATCACCATGCCGAAAATGCGCGATGCGATCCGCGCCAGCAATGCCGATGTCGGCGGCCGCACCGTCGAGCTCTCGGAGTTCGAGTATGTCATCCGCGGCAAGGGTTATCTCAAGGGCATCAACGATCTCGGCAACATCGTGCTGAAGACCAGCAACGGCACGCCGGTGCTGCTGCGCGACATCGCCCGCGTCGAATTGGGTCCGGATGAGCGGCGCGGCATTACCGAATTGAACGGAGAGGGCGAGGTCGCCAGCGGCATCGTGCTGCAACGCTTCGGCGTCAACGCGCTCGACGTCATCGACAACGTGAAAAAGCGCTTCAAGGAAATCGCCAGCAGTCTGCCGAACTCGGTTGAAATCGTCCCGGTCTATGATCGTTCCAACCTGATCAACGCGGCGATTGAAACCCTCAAGCACACGCTGCTCGAGGAAAGCGTCGTGGTGGCGATGGTCTGCATCGTCTTCCTCTTGCATTTCCGCAGCGCGCTGGTGGCGATCATCATGCTTCCGGTCGGTATATTGATGGCGTTCGGAACCATGAAGCTGCTGGGTCTCGGCGCCAACATCATGAGCCTTGGCGGCATTGCCATCGCCATCGGCGCCATGATCGATGCCGCCATCGTCATGATCGAAAATGCCCACAAGCATCTTGAGCGGGCTGAACCGGGGCGCTCGCGGGTCGAGGTCCTGATTGAAGCTGCCTCCGAAGTCGGGCCGGCGCTGTTTTTCAGCCTGCTGATCATCACCGTCTCGTTCATGCCGATCTTCACTCTGGAATCGCAGGAGGGACGGCTGTTCAGCCCGCTGGCGTTCACCAAGACCTTTTCGATGGCTGCGGCGGCCTTGCTGTCGGTGACGCTGGTGCCGGCGCTGATGATCGTCTGCGTCCGCGGCCGAATCGTCCCGGAGCACAAGAATCCGATCAACCGTTTTCTGATCTGGGTCTATCGGCCGGTGATCGCGGGCGTGATGCGCGCCAAGGTGCTGACGATCCTTGCTTCGCTGGCGATTCTCGCGGTCACGATCTGGCCTGCGCGACAGTTGGGCAGCGAGTTCATGCCGAGCCTGAATGAAGGCACGCTGCTCTACATGCCCACGACATTGCCTGGCATTTCGGTGACCAAGGCTGCGGAACTGTTGCAGATGCAGGACAAGATCATCCGGTCGTTTGCGGAGGTGGCATCGGTGTATGGCAAGGCCGGTCGCGCCTTGACCGCTACCGATCCCGCACCTTCGGAAATGTTCGAAACAATTGTCAACCTGAAGCCGAAGCAGGAATGGCGGCCCGGAATCACGCTGGAGAGCCTGACCGCCGAGATGGACCGCGCACTGCAATTCCCGGGTGTTTCCAATGCCTGGACCATGCCGATCAAGGCGCGCATCGACATGCTGTCGACGGGCATCCGCACGCCGATCGGGGTCAAAGTGATCGGCAGCGATCTGGTCGAGATCGACAAGCTTGCGAAGCAGATCGAGCAGGTTCTCAAGACCGTGCCGGGAACGTCGTCGGCCTACGCGGAACGCGCGCTCGGTGGCTACTATCTCGATGTGACGCCGGATCGCGCGGCCTTGGCCCGCTATGGCATCATGGTTCAGGACGTTCAGGACGTCATCGGTACCGCGCTCGGCGGTCAAACCGTAACCACGACGGTGGAGGGGCGCCAGCGGTTCAGCGTCAACATGCGCTATCCCCGCGACCTGCGCAGTAACGCCCAGGCCATCGCCAGCGATGTCCTGGTCCCGATGCCGAACGGCGGCGCGGTGCCGTTGGGCGAGGTGGCCAGGATCGCACCGTCGCGCGGTCCGACATCGATTCGCACCGAGAACGGACAGCTCGCCGTCTACATCTATGTCGATATTCGCGATCGCGATCTCGGCGGCTACGTCGCCGACGCGCAAGCTGCGGTGAAGGCAAGCATTCAGTTCCCGGCAGGTTGCTATGTCGTATGGAGCGGACAGTTCGAATACCTTGAGCGCGCGGCGGCGCGTCTGAAGATCGTGGTGCCGGTCACGCTGCTGATCATCTTTCTGCTGCTGTATCTCAACTTCCGCTCGTTCGCCGAGACGATGATCGTCATGCTCTCGCTGCCATTCGCGCTGGTCGGAGGAATCTGGCTGATGTGGTGGCTCGGCTTCAATCTTTCAGTGGCCGTCGTGGTCGGTTTCATCGCACTCGCCGGCGTCGCAGCCGAAACCGGCGTGGTTATGCTGATGTACCTCAATCATGCCCTGGCGGAGGTCAGAGCCCGGCGCGAGGCCGAAGGTCGCGCACTGACCCGACACGATCTTTATGCCGCCATCATGGTAGGTGCTGTCGAACGGGTGCGGCCGAAGATGATGACGGTGGTTGCCATCATGGCTGGCCTGCTGCCGATCATGTGGAGTACCGGTACCGGCTCCGAAATCATGCAGCGGATTGCGGTCCCCATGATCGGCGGCATGATCTCCTCCACGTTGCTGACGTTGATTGTGATTCCGGCAATCTATGGATTGGTGAAGGAGAGAAGCCCGAGTTCCAACCGCAGCGCCGACGACGCGCCGGGCGTGAAGCGCGGGCAGGTCGAACCGAACACCGCACCGGCAGGTCAATGATGACAGGCGAAGACTAGTACTGACTATGAGAGATACGTGAGTCGCTTGCTGCCCATGCTTCGAGACGCTCGCGTCGCTCGCTCCTCAGCATGAGGTTGTTGTGTTTCAACAAGTTAGACCTCATCCTGAGGAGGCCGCGAAGTGGCCGTCTCGAAGGATGGGCTGCAATA
>DATHHQ010000082.1:0-7166 GCA_035490095.1 Bradyrhizobium sp. | reverse complement strand
GACATGCGGTTTCTCGCGCCCGACGCGCGGATGTCGACGCCATGGCTGACCACACGTCCGCCATGAAGGTCCATCAATTCGGTCGCGGTCTCGTCGCATACGATCTTGCGGCGGCCGCAGATGTGGACCTCGGCTCCCAGTTGGAGAAACCGCGCCGCCATGGACTTGCCGAGGCCGGTGCCGCCTCCGGTCACGAGAATGCGCCGCCCGGCGAGAAGCTGATCGTTGAACATCGTTTCCACCCAAGGGGATTGTCTGTTAATTGGTCGATTGACTAAAACCGGCAACGGCCGTTCTGTAAAGCGCCAAGAAGGAAGTGTGGAGGAGAATTCTCATGGAACAACGCGTCTCGATATCGATTTCGGACGGCATCGCTGACGTCCGGCTGGTGCGGGCGGACAAGATGAACGCGCTCGATGCCGCGATGTTCGACGCACTGGTCGCCACCAGCGGTCGGCTCGCCCACGAAAAAGGATTGCGGGCGGTGGTGTTATCGGGGGAGGGGCGGGGTTTTTGCGCCGGCCTCGACATGGATCGCTTTGCGGCGATGAAGGAGAAGGGGGGTAACGGGGTAGCGGGTGGCGAAAGCCGCGATCTGATCGCGCGCACCCATGGACTGGCCAATTTCCCGCAGCAGGCGGTATGGGGATGGCGGCAACTGCCGGTGCCGGTGATTGCCGCGATCCAGGGCGTGGCGTTCGGCGGCGGTTTTCAGCTCGCGCTTGGCGCCGACATGCGGTTTCTCGCGCCCGACGCGCGGATGTCGATCATGGAGATCAAATGGGGGCTGGTGCCGGACATGGCGGGGACGCCGATCCTGGCCAGTCTCGTCCGTGACGATATCCTGCGCGAGCTGACCTATACGGGGCGGATCTTTTCCGCGCAGGAAGCCCTGAGCTACGGCCTTGCGACGCGGATCTGCGACGACCCGCGCGCCGCTGCGTTTGAGGTCGCGCGCGAAATCGCCGGCAAGAGTCCTGAGGCGATCCGCGCCGCCAAGCGCATGCTGAACAATCTGGCCATCGATCCCGGCCCGGCGCTATTGGCCGAATCCGTCGAGCAGATGAAACTGATGGGTGGCGCCAATCAGCTCGAGGCGGTCCGCGCCAATATCGACAAGCGCGCGCCACGCTTCGCCGACGTTTGACTAACATTAGACCTCATCCTGAGGAGCCGCGGAGCGGCGTCTCGAAGGATGGATTATTCATCCTCCATGGTTCGAGACGCGCGAAGACGCGCTCCTCACCATGAGGGTTTCATAACCCGACGAGAGATCGGAAAGAGACGATGTCAACGCAACCGCTCTTCCTCGGCATCATCAGCGGTCAGCGGCGCCGAACTCACGCCGAAGTCGCCGATCGCGCCGCCCGCATTGCCGGCGGTCTGCGGGAGCTTGGCGTCAAGCAGGGCGACAGCGTCTGCCTACTGATGCGCAACGACATCGCCTTCATCGAGGCGGCCTATGCGGCGATGCGGCTCGGCGCCTATGCGGTGCCGGTGAACTGGCACTTCAAGCCGGACGAGGTCAACTACGTCCTGAAGGATTCCGGAACGTCCGTCCTGATCGGCCATGCCGACATGCTGCATGGGCTTGGCGGCGTGATTCCCGCTGGCGTCACCGTGCTCAGCGCCCCGACGCCGCCGGAAATTCTAGGGTCTTACAAGATCGAGTCGGATCTGCTCGCCACGCCGGATTTCGCCACCGACCTTGAAGCCTGGCTCGAGCAGCAGCGGCCCTACGGCGGCCCGGCGCTGCCGCAGCCGCAGAACATGATCTACACCTCAGGCACGACGGGACATCCCAAGGGGGTACGACGCAACGCGCCGACACCGGAGCAGACCATCGCGTCGGAACGGTTGCGCGCGTTGATCTATGGCCTGAAGCCGGGCGTGCGGGCGCTGTTACCCGGGCCGCTCTATCATTCCGCGCCGAATTCGTTCGGCCTGCGCTCCGGCCGTCTCGGCGGCGCGCTGGTGCTGATGCCGCGGTTCGATCCGGAGGAGTTCCTGCGCCTGATCCAGGATCAGAAGATCGACGCCATCTTCATGGTGCCGACCATGTTCATCCGGTTGCTGAAGCTGCCGGAAGAGGTGCGCAAGAAGTATGACACCTCGTCGCTGCGCCACATCGTTCATGCCGCGGCGCCGTGCCCTGCCGAGGCCAAGCGCGCGATGATCGAATGGTGGGGCCCGGTGATCCATGAGTATTACGGCAGCACCGAATCCAGCGCGCTGACTTTCGCCAATTCCGACGACGCGCTGCGGAAACCGGGCACCGTCGGCAAGATCCTCGATGGCGCCGAACTGCGCTTTCTCGGCGAGAATGGCGATTGCCTGCCGCAAGGTGAGATCGGCGAGATTTATTCGCGGGTCGCGGACAATCCGGATTTCACCTATCATAACAAGCCGGAAAAACGCGCCGAGATCGAGCGCGACGGGTTCATCACCTCGGGCGACGTCGGTTACATCGACGAGGATGGCTATGTCTTCATCTGCGACCGCAAGCGCGACATGGTGATCTCGGGCGGCGTCAACATCTATCCCGCCGAAATCGAGGCCGCGCTGCATGCGGTACTTGGGGTGCATGACTGCGCGGTATTCGGGATTCCCGACGACGAATTCGGCGAGGCGCTGATGGCCGTGGTGGAACCGCAAGTAGGGGCGACGCTGGATGTCGCGGTCATCCGTGCGCAACTCAAGGCCTCGCTAGCCGGCTACAAGGTGCCCAAGCACGTCGAAATCCTCGAACATCTGCCGCGCGAGGATTCCGGCAAGATCTTCAAGCGGCGGCTGCGCGATCCCTATTGGGAGCGGGTGGGGCGCAGGATTTGAGACTCGCAAATTGGCAACCGTCGTCCCGGCCAAGCCAACGGGTCGGCGCGGAGCGCGCCCGATGACAGGCTCCGCGCGCCCTAATCCCGGCCGCATTTTTTTTGCAAAGAGCTGAAGCCACTATCCGGTCACTAATAAACGGTAGGGTTGTGGGTCCCCGCTTTCGCTGGGACGACCAGATAGGATCGCCCTTTTCTTGGACTTGCACCGGGCTTGAAAAATTGCGACTCAAGAGCGGCCGGGCAAGTTTCTGGAGTAGCCAGCTATGTCTTCCCAGATCATGCCTTCCGATACTGAGGTGCGTTCCAACCGGGGCGATGATATCGCCGCCATCGAAGCGGACGCGCGGCTGCGTGAAGACATCCGGCTGCTCGGACGCATCCTCGGCGACACCGTGCGCGATCAGGAAGGCGCCGACGTGTTCGAACTGGTCGAACGCATTCGGCAGACCTCGATCCGGTTCCACCGGGATGAGGACAAGCCGGCGCGGCATGAACTGGAAATCATCCTCGATGGCATGTCGATCAGCCAAACCGTGCGCATCGTCCGTGCCTTCAGCTATTTCTCGCACCTCGCCAATATCGCCGAAGATCAGAACCACATCCGGCAGATGCGGGCACGCTCCACCGCCGCCGGATCGCCGCGCTCGGGGACGCTGGCGCTGGTTCTGTCACATGCGCACGCGGCCGGCTTTTCCGCGGCCGATCTGCGCCGGTTTTTTGCGGAAGCACAGGTCAGCCCGGTGCTGACCGCGCACCCCACGGAAGTCCGCCGCAAGAGCACGATGGACCGCGAGATGGAGATCGCCGCGCTGTTGGACCGGCGCGAGCGCGTCCAGGTCACGCCGGAGGAATTTGAGGCAGACGCCGAGCAGTTGCGCCGCGCGGTGCTGACGCTGTGGCAGACCAATCTGTTGCGCCGTACCAAGCTCACCGTGCTCGACGAGGTCGCCAACGGCCTCTCTTTTTATGATTATACCTTCCTGCATGAAGTGCCGCGGCTGCATTGTGCGCTGGAGGACCGGTTGAACCAGGTGGGGGATGGCCCGCGCGGAGAGCTGGCGTCGTTCCTGCGGATGGGAAGCTGGATTGGCGGCGACCGCGACGGCAACCCGTTCGTGACGGCGGAAGTGATGCGCGGAACCTTGCGCCTGCAGAGCAGCCGCGTATTGCGCTTTTACCTCGAGGAGCTGCACGTCCTCGGCGGCGAACTGTCGCTCGCGGCGCATCTTGCCGATGTCTCGAAGGATTTGCGTGCGCTCGCCGGGCGCTCGCCCGACACTTCGCCGCATCGAAGCGGCGAGCTTTACCGGCTGGCGGTGTCCGGCATTTATGCCCGGCTGACGGCGACGGCGTTGAAGCTGGATGTGGAAACCATCCGGCGGCCGGTCGGAGCAGCGGCTCCCTATGACAGTGTGAAGGAGTTCAAAGCCGACCTCGATGTGCTTCATCGATCGCTGGTTTCAAACAATTCGGGCGTGATCACGCGCGGACGGCTGCGGCACTTGCGCCGGGCGGTGGATTGTTTCGGGTTTCACCTCGCAAACCTCGACATGCGGCAAAACTCCGCGGTGCACGAACGCACGGTCGCCGAATTGCTCGACGCCGCGACACCCGGCATGTCCTATCTGGCGCTGAGCGAAGAGGCGCGCATCGTGCTGCTCTCGAATGAGTTGCGCAACGCGCGGCCGCTGACCTCGGCATTCGTCAAATACTCCGACGAGACGCTGGGCGAACTCGCGGTATTTCATGCCGCTGCCGAAGCGCATTCGAAATTCGGCGCCGATGTGATCCCGCAATGCATCATCTCGATGTGCAAGGGCATGTCGGACATGCTGGAGGTCGCGCTGCTGTCGAAAGAGGCCGGCCTCGTCGATCCCTCCGGCCGCAGCGTGATCAACATCGTGCCGCTGTTCGAGACCATCGAGGATTTGCAGGCGTCCGCGGGCATCATGGACCGGCTGTTGTCGCTGCACGATTACCGCAAGCTGGTGGACAGCCGCGGCGGCGTGCAGGAGGTGATGCTTGGCTATTCCGACAGCAACAAGGATGGCGGTTTTGTCACTTCGGGCTGGGAACTCTACAAGGCCGAGATTGGCCTGATCGAAGTGTTCGAGCGTCACCATGTTCGCCTGCGGCTGTTCCATGGCCGCGGCGGCTCGGTCGGGCGCGGCGGCGGGCCGAGCTATGACGCCATCATCGCGCAGCCCGGCGGCGCGGTGAACGGCCAGATCAGGATCACCGAGCAGGGCGAAATCATCTCCAGCAAATATTCCAACGCCGAAGTCGGCCGCAACAATCTGGAAATTCTTGCCGCCGCCACCCTCGAGGCGAGCCTGCTGCAGCCAAAGCACAGCGCGCCGCGCGGCGAATATTTGGAAGCGATGGAGCAATTATCGGCGCTGGCCTTCAAGGCCTATCGCGGGCTGGTCTACGAAACCGACGGTTTTGCGGATTATTTCTGGGCTTCCACCGTCATCGCCGAAATCTCCACGCTGAACATCGGCAGCCGTCCGGCGTCGCGCAAGAAAACCCGTGAGATCGAGGATCTCCGCGCCATTCCCTGGGTGTTCAGCTGGGCGCAATGCCGGCTGATGCTGCCGGGCTGGTATGGCTTCGGCAGCGCGGTCGAGGCCTGGATAGCGGAGCATCCCGACAAGGGCATGCCGTTCCTGAAGGAACTCTATCGCGAGTGGCCGTTCTTCCGCACGCTGTTGTCGAACATGGACATGGTGCTGGCCAAGAGCTCGATTGCGATCGCCTCGCGCTATGCCGAACTGGTGCCGGACGCGAAACTGCGCGAAAATATCTTCGGACGCATCCGCAGGGAATGGCATCTCTCGATCGAGACGCTGCTGGACATCATGGGGCAGGACCGCTTGCTGCAGAGCAATCCGCTGCTGGAACGCTCAATCCGCAACCGCTTTCCCTATCTCGATCCGCTCAACCATGTGCAGGTTGAACTCTTGAAGGAGCATCGCGCGCAGAATCCGGACGAACAGGTGCTGCGCGGGATCCAGATCACGATCAACGGGATTTCGGCGGGGTTGAGGAACAGCGGGTAGCTTGCGGTCATTCCGGGGCGCGCGAAAGCGCGAACCCGGAATCTCGAGATTCCGGGTCCACGCGAAGACGCGTGTCCCGGAATGACGAGGATAGATGTGCTTCAGCAGATATGTGCGCCCTGCGTTTCGGAGCTGGTCATGGCTTCATGGCACCCTGCGCACTGGTGTAGACTGCGTAGAGCGATGACGAGCCGCAGATGTAAAGTCGATTTCGTTGCTGACCGCCGAAGCACAGGTTGGCGACGGTTTCCGGTATGTGGATCTTGCCGAGCAGATCGCCGTCAGCAGTGTAACAGCGCACGCCGTCCTCGTTGGGATCGCCCCAACCCACGGAGCACCAAAGACGCCCGGCGGTGTCACAGCGCAGCCCATCGGTAATGCTTGGCTTGGGCATTTCCGCAAAGACTTTGCTGTTCGACGCCTTTCCGGCCGCCACATCCAGGTCGAACACGCGGATATGCGACGGGTTGTCCGGCCCGTCCGTGAAGCCGGTGTCGCAGATATAGAGCTTCTTCTCGTCAGGCGAGAGGCAAAGGCCGTTGGGCTCCACGAAGTCATCGACGACAACCTTGATGTCACCAGATTTCGGATCCACCCGGTAGACGTTTTTCTTTTCCTGCTCTGCGTCGGCTTTGATGCCCTCATAATAGCCGCCGATGCCGTAGGCTGGATCGCAGAAATAGATCGAATCATCGGCAGCGACAACCACGTCGTTCGGCGAGTTCAGTTTCTTGCCATTGTACTTGTCGGCGATGATGGTGATCGAACCGTCGAGTTCGGTCCGGGTGACCCGTCGGCCGCTGTGTTCGCAAGTGAGCAGGCGTCCTTGCCGATCAATGGTGTTGCCGTTCGAGTTCATCGACGGCTGGCGGTATACGCTCACGTGACCGTCATCCTCCGAGAAGCGCATGATGCGGTTGTTGGGAATGTCGCTGAACAGCACGTAGCGGCCCGCCGGGAAGTAAACCGGTCCCTCGGCCCAGCGGAACCCGGTTGCGACGCGCTCAACCGCCATGGTGCCGGCGAAGGCCGGGAAACCGGTAGGCCCGAACGAAACCTTGGGCTTTTTCATAGACTCCAGACGAGAATCCGGATAGCGGGCCCCGGGTAGCGGTCCCAAGGGTAGCGGGGTTTGCAAGGTTGGGGCGCCCGTTTGGCCCAATGGCGCTACGGTCGCCGCAGAGGCCGCTGTCATGGTCACGGCCGTTGCAGCCAGCGCTGTTGCACCGCGCAATAATTTGCGGCGGTCGAGACCACCGGCTTGAGCGTG
>DATHHQ010000081.1:0-2307 GCA_035490095.1 Bradyrhizobium sp. | reverse complement strand
GGCCTCGTGTTCGTGCCGCTGAGCACGGTGGCGTTCCTGACCCTGCCCAACCATCTGCGCACCGACGGCACCTCGATGCTGACCCTGATGCGCAACGTCGCCTCTTCGATCGGCATTTCCGTGGTGATCGCGCAGCTGACGGAAGGCTCGCGGCGGGTTTACGCGGTGCTGTCGCAGCATATCAACCCGTTCAACCATGCGATGCAGATGCCGGATGTGCGCGGCATGATCGACCTCGGCACCGACAAGGGGCGCGCCATGGCTGATGTCATGGTATCCCTGCAGGCGCAGATCATCGCCTTCTCGCAGGACTACCAGATGGTGATGCTGTTCACGCTGTGCGCGATCCCGGCGGCGATCACGATCGGCTCCACCAAGGCCGCATTGCGCAAGCAGTCGCTGGCGCCGGAACATGCGGTGATGGAGTAGATTTTGGAACGTAGCCCCTCTCCACGTCATGGCCGGGCAAAAGCGCGAAGCGCGTCTTCGCGCCAGACGTCCCGGCCATCCACGTCTTTCTTGCTGCAACTCCTGAAGAAAGACGTGGATGCCCGGGACAAGCCCGGGCATGACGAAGAAGAGAAACAGTTCACACGTCGAAAAACACCGTCTCGTTGTCGCCCTGCAGGTGGATGTCGAGACGATAGACCGCGTTGCCGTTGCCCGGCTCGCGCACCGCGATCAGCGTGGCGCGGCGATCGGAAGGCACCAGCGCCAGCACCGGGTCGGATGCGTTCGCCGCCTCGCCGTCGAAATAGATCCGCGTATAGAGATGCAGCAGCATGCCGCGCCCGAACACCGCGATCAGGACGTGCGGCGCCTGCGGCTTGCCGTCGGGATCGGGCACCGCGCCAGGCTTGATGGTGTCGAACGCATACCCGCCATTGGCATCGGTGCCGCAGCGGCCGAAACCCTTGAACGCCGAATTGGGCAGCGCGCGCTTGTCCTGCGGGTCACTGAAGCGCCCCTGCGCGTCGGGCTGCCAGATCTCCAGCATGCAATCCGGAACCGGCTGGCCGTCGCCGTCGAACACGCGGCCTTCGACCCTGATGCGGTCGCCCGATGCGTCAGGGGTCACGAGGTTGTTGGTGAAGGCATCGTTCCAGTCATATTTGCCGTTCGACGTCAGTCCATAGGCGAAATACGGGCCGACGGTCTGCGATGGCGTAATCCCCTGCGCTTTTATTCCCGGCACTATTTCGTCTCCATCGGCGTGGCGCCGCTGCCGCGCAGCACAATGTTGAAGCGGTAGCACAGCGCCCATTCCGGCTGGGTGTTTTCCAGATCGAATGCGGAAACCATCCGCAGCCGCGCCTTCTCATCCGTTACCGAATTGAAGATCGGATCGAACGGAAACAGCGGATCGCCGGGGAAATACATCTGCGTCACCAGCCGCGAGATGAAGGCGTGGCCGAACACCGAGAAATGGATGTGGGCCGGCCGCCAGGCGTTGTGATGGTTGCCCCACGGATAGGCGCCGGGCTTGACGGTGACGAACCTGTAATAGCCATCGCCGTCCGTCTGCGCGCGGCCCGCGCCGGTGAAATTCGGATCGAGCGGTGCCGGATGCTGATCGACCACGTGGACGTAGCGGCCGCAGGCATTGGCCTGCCAGACCTCGAGCAGCGCATTCGGCACGCCGCGGCCGTCTTCATCTAGCACATGGCCATGCACGATGATGCGCTCGCCGAGCGGCTCGCCTTTGTGCTGGGTGGTGAGATCGTGATCGTTCTCGCGCACCGTCTCGTGGCCGTAGACCGGTCCGGTCAGTTCCGACAGCGTATGGCGCATGATGATCAGCGGCTTTTGCGGCGAACGCTTTACCGTGCTTTTGTAAGCCGGCGACAAACGCGGCGGATGCGCCGTGTTGCTCGCGGTGGGATAGGTGAGTGTCATGTTTACTCCTGCCTGCTGCCGGTTTCCCTCATGGTGAGGAGGCGCTTTTTAAAGCGCCGTCTCGAACCATGGAGTTCAATTCGTCATCCTTCGAGACGCGGAAGACGCCGCTCCTCAGGATGAGGCCCACGGAAATCTAGTTCAGCTTCTCGATCGCCATCGCGACGCCCTGGCCGACACCGACACACATGGTCGCCAGCGCCCGCTTGCCGCCACGCTTCTCCATGCCGTGTACTGCGGTCATCGCCAGCCGCGCGCCGCTCATGCCCAGGGGATGACCGAGCGCGATGGCGCCGCCATGCGGGTTGACGAAATCGGCATCGTCCTTGACGCCGAGTTGGCGCAGGCAGGCTATTCCCTGGCTGGCAAAGGCTTCATTGAGCTCGATCAAATCGAAATCGGTTATTTTCA
>DATHHQ010000080.1:0-5397 GCA_035490095.1 Bradyrhizobium sp. | reverse complement strand
CGAGGGCCGGGAATTGATGCGAGCGCACCCCGATATCGCCGCCGTGCTGCTCGACGTCATCATGGAAACCGACGCCGCCGGCCTCGATCTCGTCGAGTACATCCGCAATGAAATCAAGAACGAGACCGTCCGCATCATCCTTCGCACCGGGCAACCCGGACAGGCCCCCGAGCGGCGCGTGATCGTCCAATATGACATCAACGACTACAAGGCGAAGACCGAACTGACGGCCGACAAGCTGTTTACCTCGCTGACCGCGGCGCTGCGCAGCTATCAGCAACTCGAGCGCATGGTTCAAACCCGGCGCGGGCTGGAAATCATCATCGATGCCGCTTCCACCTTGTACGACTTCAGATCGATGCAACGCCTCGCCGAAGGCGTGCTGACGCAGATCGCGTCGCTTCTGAATGTCGACTGCGCCGGCATTCTGGTGCTGCGCGACGGCGGCGTGGTCGGCGACGATTTTTCCGTGCTTGCCGGTTCGGGCTGCTATAGCCGTTTCATCGGCACCGCCGGATCCAGGTCGCTCGACCCCGACCTGCGGTCGATGGTGGAAGCCGCCTTCAAACGGCGCAAACATGAATTTGTCGATCAGCGCACCGTTCTCTACGTTCGCACCGGCAGCGGACGGGAAGTGGTCGTGCTGCTGCAGGCGGAGCGCCAGCTATCCGAAACCGACCGGTCGCTGGTGGAAATTTTCGGCAGCCGGCTTTCGATCGCGTTCGACAATGTCATTCTTTATCAGCAACTGCATGAAGCCAACACGCAGCTCGAGGACCGCGTCGCCCAGCGCACCCGCGCGCTGATGCAGGCCAACCGCAGGCTGTCCGCCCAATGGCTGCGGCTGCAGCGCGCCAACGGCTTCAAGAACGAAATTCTCGGCACCGTCGCTCACGATTTGAAGAATCCGCTCGGCGTGATCCTGGGCCGCACCGAAATGTTGACGGAACTGATCAGCGCCGGCTCTTCCAAGGAGAGCGTCACGGCCCAGGTCGAACACATACGCGATGCCACCAGGCGCCTGACCTCGATGGTCGATCATCTGATTTCGGATGCGATGGCGGATGCCTTCGACATCACCATTCGCCGCGAGCCGGTCGATGTCGGGGCGTTGGTCAGCGAAGTCGCCGATGCCAACCAGCCTTTGGCCGTCAACAAGCAGCAGGCCATCACGGTGTCAGCGCCGCCGAACTTCGTCACCATGTGCGATTCCGACCGGATGCGGGAGGCAATCGATAATCTCATCAGCAACGCCATCAAATACAGTCCGATCGGCGGCAAGATCGCGGTGGTGGTTTCTCACGAGCAGAACAACACCATCATCCGCATCGCCGACGAGGGCGCCGGCCTGTCTCCCGAAGATCTCGGACGATTGTTCGGTCGCTTCCAGCGGCTGTCCGCAAAACCCACCGCCGGCGAAAGCTCGACCGGTCTCGGGCTTTCGATCGTCAAGCGCATCATCGACATGCATGGTGGCCAGGTGAACGCGGATAGCCAGGGACCCGGACAGGGATCGACTTTCACCATCACATTGCCCGCGACAGAGATTTCATGAGCCAGAGTCCCCATATCATCATCGTCGATGACGAAGCGCCGGCCCGCGAGATGGTCGGCGAATACCTCAAGATGCACGGCTTTACCGTGACGCTTTGCGACGGCGGCAAAAGCCTGCGCGGCGCGATCGAGATCAGCGTGCCCGATCTCGTGGTGCTCGATCTGAATATGCCGGAGGAAGACGGGCTTTCCATCATTCGCGATCTGAAAAGCCGCACCAATGTTCCGGTCATCATGCTGACCGCTACCGCAAGCCCGATCGACCGCGTCGTCGGCCTGGAACTCGGCGCGGACGATTACATCGCAAAGCCCTGCGAATTGCGCGAATTGATGGCGCGGATCCGCTCGGTGTTGCGGCGCAGTGCTCCGGTCAGGGCACCGGCGGCAACCGCGGAAGCCGCAGCGGCGAAGGCGGCGAAAGACCAATTGGTCCGGTTCGGAACCAAATGGCTTGATCTCGAGGCGCAGGCGTTGCGCGACGACGAGGGCAACGAGCACCCACTGACCGCTTCCGAATTCGGCCTGCTCAAGGTTTTCGCGGCCAATCCGAAGCGGGTGCTGTCGCGCGAGCGGCTGCTGGAACTGGCCAACGCGCGTGACGCCGAGGCCTTCGACCGCGCCGTGGACCTGCGGATCATGCGAATCCGGCGCAAAATCGAGATCGATCCGACCAAACCCGCGGTAATCCGCACCATTCGAGGCGGCGGATACCTGTTCTCGCCCGCCGGCGAGAAGGCCTGACAGGCGTTCGCCCGAAGCCCATCTACTTGAAATTGCTTTGGTCTAGGTCCCGAATGTTTCGTCGCTGACGTTGCGACGAAACAATTCTCCCGTGCACGAAACCATTTTCCACTTGGCGTGCAGACGTCCCGAAACGTTCGCTGACTATCAATCGGCCCAACGCAACGCCGCCAAGCGGCGATTATCGGGAGTTAGTCATGCAGAACGTCGTCGCCATCAACGCCGCAGCCGAACAAGGCATCATCGCTGCCCAGGCGACCTCGGATGAAATGCTGCTGGCAAGCATTGCCGGTGGCGGCCGAACCGCGATGCACACCCTTTACTCCCGGCACAATGTGCGGGTTTACCGTTTCGTCCTTCGCATCGTGCGCGACACCACCATGGCAGAGGACCTCGTCAGCCAGGTTTTCCTCGATGTGTGGCGTACCGCCAGCCAGTTCGAAGGCCGTTCCCAGGTTTCCACCTGGCTGTTGTCGATCGCCCGTTTCAAGGCGCTGACCGCGATGCGTCAGCGCCGGCACGAGGATATCGATCAGGAGGACGTGCTTGAAATCGCCGACGAGGCCGACACGCCCGAGGCTTCGCTGGACCGCAGCAATACCAGCGCCATCTTGCGCGCCTGCGTGGCCAAGCTGTCCCCGGCGCACCGCGAGATCATCAACCTGGTTTATTACCATGAGAAGTCGGTGGAAGAGGCCGGCGCGATCATCGGGATTCCCCAGAGCACGGTGAAGACGCGGATGTTCTATGCCCGCAAGCAGCTCGCTGACCTGCTCAAGGGAGCCGGCGTCGACACACTTGCCGCGTGAAAAACAACAATTGATTCAATTGGTTGTGGGTTATTTGACAGTGCAAAAGCGGAGTTCGGTTTTGCGAAATAGTTAACGCCCACGAAACAATTGAAACAATTCGCAACATCACCCGGAAAAACTTGGCTGTTACACCGTCAATCAAGAACACCAATCTTCTGGCCGACCAGTTTTCCAACCTCCCAAGTTAGCTCCAACGACCCGGACGGGATGCCCCCCTCCGGGTCGTTCTGTATCTGGGGTCACGGCGTTGTGGCTTTCGCGCCGGTGAGAGCCTCACGAACACGTGAGGCCTCGCGAGGTAACGCTTCGCCTTGCGTTCCGAAAGACCACTGAGACGTCCGCCGTGGCCGCACGGCCCGGTGAGATCGTTCGTGGGACCATTCGATGTTCAATCTCGTTCTTGCCCTGCTCGCCGGTGTGGTCACCATCGCGGCGCCCTGCACGCTGCCGATGCTGCCGATCCTGCTGGGCGCATCGGTCGGCCAAACCGGCAAGGCGCGACCGGCGCTGATTGCGCTCGGCTTTGTCATATCATTCTCGGCCGCCGCCCTGCTGCTGAGCGCGATCACCCGCATTTTCGATTTCGATCCCAATGTTCTGCGCACCGGCGCTGCGATCCTGCTGCTCGGCTTTGGGCTCTTGATGGTCTGGCCCGCGCCGTTCGAATGGCTTTCGATCCGGATCGGCGGGCTCACCAACCGTGGTTCCACTGGCGACGCCGCGTTCCGTCAAGGCAATATCGGTGGGTTTGTTCTCGGCACCACGCTCGGTCTGGTCTGGACGCCCTGTGCCGGCCCCGTGCTCGGTTCGATCCTCACCGTAGTCGCGACATCGAAAGACGCCGCATGGGCAAGCACGTTGCTGGTGGTCTACGCCATCGGCGCCGCTATCCCGATGCTGGCGATTGCCTATGGCGGACAGGCCGTGACCACCCGCGTTCGCAGCATCGCGCGAATCTCACTCAGGTTGCAGCAGGGGTTTGGCGTCGTCGTCATCGCCTTCGCGGTCGCCTCCTACTTTCAATACGACACGCTGATCGTGGCGTGGCTGACAGGTTTTTATCCGAACGGCCAGATCGGCCTGTAATCAATCGCTTGCTGGAGTTTCCCATGACGATACGATCGCTCGCCGCAGCCGCCTCGGTCATTGCCACTTGTCTGACGAGCACCGCCCTACCCTGCATCGGCGGCGAGGGTATGCGCGACCAGACCGCTCCGTTCGCGGTCGCCGCCGTGCAGGGCACCGCGCCAAACTTCGCCGGCATCAGCAATTGGTTCAACTCCGCGCCGCTCAGCATGGCAGACCTGCGCGGCAAGGTGGTGCTGGTGGATTTCTGGACCTATGGCTGCGTCAACTGCGTCAACACGCTGCCTCACGTCACCGAACTCTATGCGAAATACAAAGACCGCGGCCTTGTCGTGGTGGGCGTCCACACGCCGGAATTTCCGTTCGAGAGATCCGCCTCCAACGTGCAGGCCGCGCTGAAACGGCATGGCATCACCTATCCGGTCGCGCAGGATAATGCGTCGCAGACCTGGAACGCGTATCGCAACCAGTATTGGCCGGCGCAATACATCGTCGATCAGAACGGAAAAATCGTGTTCCAGCACGACGGCGAAGGCCAGTACGAGCAAATGGACCGCACCATTGCGCGGCTGCTCAACGCTTCCAGCTGAGTGGTTCCGCGAACCCGCAGCACCTTCATAAGACACTGCGCGGGAAGCTGGTATTCGGGCAATCGCGATATCCCCGCCGCGGATTGCGTGGTAATCAGGAGGTACGATAACGGCGACGGATGACTGGAATGTTCGAGAGCTGGGATGCCGTGGTGTTGGCACGGGCGCAGTTCGCGTTCACGATGTCGTTTCACATCGTGTTCCCCGCCTTCTCGATCGGACTTGCCAGCTACCTCGCCGTGCTCGAAGCGCTCTGGCTGTGGACCGGGCGCGAGGTCTTCATCAACCTTTTCAACTATTGGCTGAAGATCTTTGCCGTTGCGTTCGGCATGGGCGTGGTGTCGGGTATCGTGATGTCCTACCAGTTCGGCACCAACTGGTCGGCATTTTCAGACAAGACCGGACCGGTTCTCGGCCCGCTGATGGCCTATGAGGTGCTGACCGCGTTCTTCCTCGAAGCGGGCTTCCTCGGCGTGATGCTGTTCGGCCTCGAGCGGGTCGGCCACAGACTGCATTTCATCGCGACTTTGATGGTCGCGACCGGCACGCTGATCTCCGCGTTCTGGATCCTCTCCGCCAATTCCTGGATGCAGACGCCGACCGGCTACGCCGTC
>DATHHQ010000079.1:0-4779 GCA_035490095.1 Bradyrhizobium sp. | reverse complement strand
GGATCGATGCCATTGCCCTTGGGGGCGGCTCGGCGTTCGGGCTCGAGGCCGGCGGCGGGGTACAAGCCTGGCTCGCCGAACAGGGCCGCGGTTTCCGGATACGCGAAGCCGTCATTCCGATCGTTCCCGGCGCGATCATGTTCGACCTGCTCAACGGCGGCAACAAGTCCTGGGGGCGGTTCGCACCCTACCGCGATCTCGGCTACACCGCAGCGGCGGCGGCCAGCGCCAAATTCGCGCTCGGCAGCGTCGGCGCCGGGCTCGGCGCGACCACCGCGAATTTGAAGGGCGGGATCGGCTCGGCATCGGCGGCGACACAGAGCGGCGTCTGCGTCGCAGCACTTGCGGTGGTCAATGCGGTGGGCAGCGTCACCGTCGGCGACGGACCCTGGTTCTGGGCGGCGCCATTTGAGATCGATGGCGAATATGGTGGACGCGGATTGCCGTCCTCGTTCACGCCGGACATGCTGGCGATGCGCCTCAAGGGCGGCGCGGCCGTGACCGCTGTGGAAAACACCACGCTGGCGGTTGTCGTCACCGACGCTGTGCTGACAAAACCTCAGGCCAAGCGGCTCGCCATGATCGCGCAGACCGGATTTGCCCGCGCGATCTATCCAGTGCACGCGCCGCTCGACGGCGATGTGCTGTTCGCCGCCGCCACAGGCGAAAAGCCGGTCGATCCCCTGATTGGCCTCACTGAACTCGGCATGGTCGCGGCCAACGTGGTCGCCCGCGCCATCGCACGCGGCGTTTACGCGGCGACTGCACTGCCCTTCCCCGCCGCGTTGCCGGCCTGGAAAGACCGATTCGGGTAGCAACGGAATTCCAGCAATCGTGCCGGCCAGAATAGCGGCGGCCGGTCGCCGACCGAGCTACCGGTTATGTGTCAGGCGCTCACCGAAACCGATGAGTTGGCCGAGGTTGAAACCGCCTGGGCCTGACGCTGAATCATCTGCTCGATGAAATTATAGGATGACGTCGCGGTGGAGGATGCCGTGGTTGCCGCGGGCAACGTCATCGTCACCTTCGAGCCGTCAGCATATGTCATTGACGTCGTGGTCGAGCCATCGCTGTTGGTGGTCGATGTGCTGGATGCACCTTGCAACGCCTGCAGCAGCGGATCGGAGCTCGATCCGGTGGCGCTGGAACCGCTCGATCCGTCCGACGCGGCGACGTGATGATGGTGGTGGTGACCCCCCTTGCCCTTCAGCGCCGACGTCATTTCGTCGAGGCTGACCGAGCCGTCGCCATCCTTGTCCAGCTTGCTGAACACATCGTCGGCCTGCGCGGTGTTGGTGCCGCCGGCGCCGAGGCCGTTTTCAAATTCCGATTTGGTGACCTTGCCGTCGCCATCGGTATCGAGCTGCGAGAACAGATCCTTCAGGGCGTCGGACTTGCTGGTCGATGCGGAGGTGGTTGATCCGGTGGATGAATCGCCTTGCGCCGCAAGCAGCGCGCTCATGGTGGCCGGCGATACCCGCGAACCTCCGCCGGACCCGAAAGGCGGCGGCGGGGGGGCGGCCGATGCTGAGGTAGTTCCGGAGAGATCGAACGGGTTCGCCGCGTCCGGCGTGACACCGGTTGATTGCGAAGACGACGATTTCGACGAGGTCAGCGCTTTGAGGGCGTCCAGTGCGGACGACGCAGCGCCAAGGGCAAGCAGCATGACAGGGCTCCGACAAACGCCGCGTAGCGCGGCCTTTCATTTCGACGTCGATCAATCAGCAAGCGCCGTGCCATCCGGAAAAACCCAGTAAAATATGGGTTTTTGTGCTTCGAACGGTGCGCCCTCCCCGGCAATTGATGCCGCTGCGGCAAATTTTTCCGCCCATCGACGTGCCCCGGACGCTGCACAATGCAGTTGCGTCCGCGCTCCGGACGACGCTTCGCATCGCCAAGAGAGCGCAATACCTTTCGTCATTGCGAAGAAACGGCCGTCCGCCGAAACATTTTCCGAGAGAACAAATCAGCGCGACGTATCGTCATCCCTGATTGGCGCGGTACTGGCGATCTGCGTCGGGAATATGCTCTCGTATATCGCGCGGGCCTCTTGAATCAGACGCGCCGCCCGGTCGGTGTCGGACTTCCGGATAAATTGTACGACTTCGCCCATTTGGTCACCTCGGCAGGAAACTTGGCGGAAATATTTCCGCCAAACACCACCAGCGTGGGTGACGATGCGAATATCGTGCCAAGCGCATCCAAAAAACGTCGGGCGAACCCGGGCGCATCGCTCTGCGCCGGGATGGTATCGCTCGGGCCGCTTACCGCACCGATCGCATTTCATCTTGGCCCCAATTCGCCCAGCAGCGGGACCGTCTTGCCTGCATTGCCCCAGGGCGTTGCGCATGTTACGCGAAAGCCCTCCGCACGCTTTAAAAAATGGTACGGGAAAGCGCACATGTCTCAACAATTTGCGTCACGCCCCCTCGTCATCGCACCGTCGATCCTGGCGTCGGATTTCGCCAAACTCGGCGAAGAGGTCCGCGCCGTCGATGCGGCCGGCGCCGACTGGATCCACCTCGACGTGATGGACGGGCATTTCGTCCCCAACATTTCCTACGGCCCCGACGTCATCAAGGCGATGCGCCCGCATACCAAGAAGATCTTCGACGCGCATCTGATGATTTCGCCGTGTGATCCCTATCTCGAGGCCTTCGCCAAGGCCGGCTGCGATCACATCACGGTGCATGCCGAGGCCGGCCCGCATCTGCATCGCTCGCTGCAGGCGATCCGCGCGCTCGGCAAGAAGGCCGGCGTCTCGCTCAATCCGGGCACGCCCATCAGCGCGATCGAATATGTGATCGACATGATCGATCTGGTGCTGGTGATGTCGGTCAACCCCGGCTTCGGCGGCCAGGCTTTTATCCCGTCCGCGCTTGGCAAAATCCAGGACCTGCGCGCGATGACCGCAGGCAGACCGATCGACATCGAGGTCGACGGCGGTGTCGGCCCGGAAGTTTCCGGCCCGCTTGCCGCCGCCGGCGCCAATGCCTTCGTCGCAGGCTCCGCCGTGTTCAAGGGCGGCACCATGGAATCCTACAAGGCCAATATTTCCGCGATCCGCGGTGCGGCGGCGCTGGCGCGCGGCGAGGCTGTTTAAGCTCGCGCCTCGTCCGCCTTCTCGGCCGCAATCTCCTGCTCGTGCAGCGCAGCCGCCCGCCGCGGCCGCACCACGGTAACCGTACAAGGCGCTTCCGCCGCCACCTTGGAAGACACACTGCCGAGCAGCGCGCGCACAAACGAATTCTGCCGCGCGCCGATCACGATGTGATCGACATGATTGACTTCGGCAAATTCCAGGATCGCCGCCGCGGGATCGACGGCCTCCAGCACGTGGACCGTAAGCCTGCTTTCATCGAGCTTGAGTGGCGACGCCCAATGCCGGAGCGTCACCAGCCGATCGATGTGCTTGTTGTTGCCCTGCTCGTCGAGCGTCCTGTCGATGGTGACGCGGCCGAGCTTCAGCACGTTCAGGCACGCCAGCCTCGCCGATGGGAGTGTCGCCAGGATGCGGCCGACGGTCACGCGCAGCGCCTCGTTCAGCGGTTCGGATCCCTCCGCGGTGTCGAGTGCGACCGCCAGGATCGGACACGCCGCCAGTTGCGCCGCCAGATCGGCTTTCGGCTTCGGCTGGGTCAGGCCGCGATTGAAACGGCGGCGCCAGACGGTGCTGATGGGATCGCGCTTTACGCGCTCCGACCGCGCGGTCAGCTTGATCTGGTCGGGATTACCAAGCTCGAATGCCAGTTGCGATGCCGTGGGATGCCGCCACACCGGCTCGATCTCCAGACAACGCAGCACCACTTCCTGCAGCCAGGGCGGATAATCCGGCTTGAGATTGCGCGGGGGATGCGGGTCGCGCCACAGCCGCCGCCGCATGCCGCGCATGGTCTCGGTCTCGCCAAACGGCCGCACGCCGGTGGTGAAGAAGTACAGCAGCACACCCAATGAAAAAAGGTCGCTGCGCGGATCATCGCGCACGCCGAGCAAACGCTCGGGCGCCATGTAGGGCGCGGTGCCGTAGGGCAGCCGGAATTCCTCCTGCAACAGATCGGGCAGCTGATTGTGATGCGACAATCCGAAATCGATCAGGACCACTTCGCCTGAGGGGCGAAACATGATGCTGCTCGGCTTGATGTCGTGATGAATGACACTCTGGCGATGCAGATCGGCCAGCGCCAGCGCGATCTTTTGAACGATGCCCCTCGCTTCTTCGTAATTCAACGGGAGTTGTTCGAGCCGGCCGTAAAGCGTCTGGCCCGGGATGCGCTCGATCACGACATAGGCCTGGCGCGCGAAATCGCCGGTGCCGAAACAGGCCGGCACGTGAGGCCCCGACAGCCGCGGCAGCAGCATCTGTTCCATCTCGAAGCTGACAATGGCCGCCGGATCCTCGCCTTCCGAAACCCTCGGGATTTTCATCAACAGCGGCATGGTGATGTCAGGGTGGGTCACGCTCCACAGCGTCGCCATGCCGCCGTGATGGACGCATTCCCCGACCGTAAAACCATCAATGACTGCGCCCGATACCACCGAAGGCTTGGCCATCGCTCACCTTCCCAGCGCCAGCCGATCGGCCAGCCAGAGCGGCAGGCCGTTTTCGCGAATTCGTGCCGCCGCCGCCTCGACATCGTAGGGCACTCGGCAATAAGTGATTTCCCGGGTGCCGGTATCGAACATCGCAAAACAGGCCGCCGCATCGCCATCGCGGGGCTGTCCCACCGAGCCGACAATGGCCAGCCAGCGCCTTCCGCCGAGCAGTTGTACCGGGACGCC
>DATHHQ010000078.1:0-5057 GCA_035490095.1 Bradyrhizobium sp. | reverse complement strand
AAGCCGCCGATCATCGCCGGCATCACCATGAAGAAGATCATGATCAGGCCGTGCGAGGTCACGAACACGTTGTAGGTATGGGTCTCGTGAAAAATCTGGATGCCGGGATACATCAGCTCGATGCGGATCATGATCGACATCACCGCGCCGATGACGCCGGCGATGATCGCGAACACCAGGTACATCGTGCCGATGTCCTTGTGGTTGGTCGAATAGACGAAGCGCCGCCAGCCGGTCGGGTGGTCGTGCGCGTGATCGTCGTGGGCGTGATCGGTGTGAGCCGGTGTTGCCGCGGTCGTTGCCATTTTCAAATCCTGCCTTGCAGTCCCTATGGACCTCGCGGTCCCGTCGCCCTTGTCCTGATCTGTGCTTAAAGCCTCAAGCTTGTTAAAGCTTCCGGCTTACTGCGCCGCCGCGCCCGCCGAGGCGAGCGAGTTCGCCGGGTTGGTCGCAAACTTCTTCTTCGCCCCTTCCACCCAGGCCGCGAATTCCTGATCGTTCACCACCCGCACCGCGATCGGCATGAAGGCGTGATCCTTGCCGCACAGCTCGGAGCACTGGCCGTAGAACATGCCGACCTTGGTGGCCTTGAACCAGGTTTCGTTGAGGCGGCCGGGCACCGAGTCGATCTTGATGCCGAAGGCCGGCACCGCGAAGGAATGGATGACGTCCGCGCCGGTGGTCTGAATCCGGATCACCTTGTTCACCGGCACCACCATCTCGTTATCGACCCCGAGCAGCCGGGGCTTCTTGTCCTGGGCCAGCAGCGAATCGAATTCGAATTTGCCGTTGTCGGGATAGGCGTAGCTCCAGTACCACTGCTTGCCGGTGGCCTTGATCGTCAGGTCGGCCTTGGGAATGTCGAGTTCCTGAAACAACAGCCGGAACGACGGCACCGCGATGCCGACCAGGATCAGCACCGGAATCAGCGTCCAGGCCACCTCGATCAGGGTGTTGTGGGTGGTCCTGGACGGCACCGGGTTGGACTTGGCGTTGAACTTGATCACAACGATGACCAGCAGCGCCAGAACGAACAGCGTGATGACGGTGATCAGCACCAACAGGAAATTGTGAAACCAGGTGATGTTGTCCATCACCGGCGAGCCCGATTCCTGCAGCTTCCATTCCCACGGCGCCGGCTGCCCCAGTTCGGCGAATGCCGCCCCGCAGGTGACCAGCGCAACGCCGGCCACCGCAAATCCCAGCAATCGCCGGCCCGTTTGGCCCTTCGACATCTTCATGCCGCTCGCGCTCCCTTGATAGAACCCCAAAGCATTCCGCCGGATGGCTAAAAATGCTGCACGATCCGCCCCCTGACAAACGGCCTTGGGTGGTACTTTAGAAGTACGCGGGCCAGATCGCTAGAATGCGTCGAAATCCAGCCTCTCAAACCATAATTCTTAGCCTCTCGCAATGCAGTAGTACGGCGGTGAGCGATGCGGCACCGGCCAACCTCTTGATGTCACATTTTCCCGTGAAATCAGGCGGAACCACCACTTTCACACCTTGACAGCGCTTGACAGACGGATAGCCCGATGTAGGCACAGACGGGGTGCTCCGCAGGCGCCCGATTCGCAGCTGGCGCAGCGGCCCATCCCGGCGCAAAGATTGCTTGGAGGTCGCCTTCAAGGCGCCGTCATTGCCATATCAGTCGACTGCTTGGATTAACATTGCCACGGGAATATCATGGGATCGACCCGATGAGGCCTTGGAAACACCAGGTGAGACGCGCCGCAAGCCGCGGCAATCCGTTTGCCACCGGCCTCGGCCGCCTGCGGGGCGCAAGCCTGGCCGCCACAGGCCTGGTCGCCGCGAGCTTGGCGATCGCGCTGTTTTTCGGGCTGACCGTAGCGGCCAGTGCGCAAGGCGCGGTGCGGTCGGTGCATGGCGACTGGCAGATCCGCTGCGACACCCCGCCCGGCGCGCAAGGCGAGCAATGCGCCCTGATCCAGAGCGTGGTGGCGGAAGACCGCTCCAATGCCGGCCTCACCGTCATCGTGCTGAAAACCGCCGACCAGAAAAGCAAGCTGATGCGGGTGGTGGCGCCGCTGGGCGTGCTGCTGCCTTCGGGGCTCGGCCTGAAACTCGACAATCAGGATGTCGGCCGCGCCGGTTTTGTCCGATGCCTGCCCAACGGCTGCGTCGCCGAGGTGGTGATGGACGACAAGCTGTTGGGCCAGCTCCGCACCGCCAAGACCGCGACGTTCATCATTTTCGAGACCCCTGAAGAGGGGATCGGGTTTCCGCTGAGCCTGAACGGCATCGGCGAGGGGTATGACAAGTTGCCGTGAGCAAGGTGCCGCTTGCTTTGAAACTTCGGCGGCCCCTCCCCTTTTCCCACGATCATGACTATCTTCAGTCGTCGTCGTCCCGGCCAAGCGCTCTTCGCGTGAACCAGGACCCATAACCACAGGTTACGGTGATGTAATATGACCGTCCGCGAGTCATTGCTCAGAACACTAGAACCTGTGGCTATGGGTCCCCGCTTTCGCGGGGACGACATCTGTGATGCATCGGAGCCTTCATGAACAATCCCGCCACAACCTCCCTGCTCGACCGCGCCGACCTCGACCGCGATGCCGTGCGCCATGAAGTGGCGCGGGGGCTGTCGGGCGCCGACGACGGCGAGTTGTTTCTGGAATACGCCCAGACCGAAGCGCTGATGTTCGACAATGGCCGGCTGAAGCAGGCCACTTATGACACCTCGCAAGGCTTCGGGTTGCGCGCGGTGAAGGACGACGCGGTCGGCTACGCGCATTCCTCCGACGTTTCACTGCCGGCGCTGATCCGCGCCGCCGACGCGGTGAGTGCGGTGCGCGGCGGCTATACCGGGACCTTCGCGGCGCCGCCGGCGCATACCAATGTGCGGCTCTACAGCGACGAGAATCCGCTGGACGCGCCGGGCTTCGAGAACAAGGTAAAACTGCTTGCCGAAATCGACGCCTATGTCCGCGACAAGGATCCGCGGGTGCGGCAGGTGACGGTCAGCCTGGCGGCCACCTGGCAGGTGGTGGAAATCCTGCGGCCCGACGGCGAGAGCTACCGCGACATCCGCCCCTTGGTGCGCGTCAATATTTCGGTGGTCGCCGGACAAGGCGACCGGCAGGAAAGCGGCAGCAAGGGCTATGGCGGCCGCGAAGGATTCGCGCGCTTCATCGAGGCCAAGGCGTGGCGCGAGGCCGCCGACGGCGCGATCCGCGAGGCGCTGGTCAATCTCGAATCGGTGCCGGCGCCCGCCGGTGAAATGGATGTGGTGCTCGGCGCCGGCTGGCCCGGCGTCATGCTGCATGAGGCCGTCGGCCACGGCCTCGAGGGCGATTTCAACCGCAAGCAGACTTCCGCTTTCGCCGGTCTGATGGGCCAGCAGGTCGCGGCCAAGGGCGTCACCGTGGTCGATGACGGCACCATGGCGGCGCGGCGCGGCTCGTTGTCGATCGACGACGAGGGCACGCCGACCAACCGCACCGTGCTGATCGAGGACGGCATTCTGGTCGGCTATATGCAGGACCGCCAGAACGCCCGGCTGATGAACATGAAGCCGACCGGCAACGGCCGCCGCCAGGGCTATGCCCACGTGCCGATGCCGCGCATGACCAACACCTACATGCGGGCGGGCAGCCGCGACCCGGCTGAAATTCTGGCTTCGGTCAAGAACGGAATCTATGCCGCCAATTTCGGCGGCGGCCAGGTCGACATCACCTCGGGCAAATACGTGTTCCAGTGCACCGAGGCCTACAAGATCGAGAACGGCAAGATCGGCGCGCCGCTCAAGGGCGCCATGCTGATCGGCAACGGGCCGACCGACCTGCATCGCATCACCATGATCGGCAACGACCTCGCGCTCGACACCGGCATCGGCACCTGCGGCAAGAACGGGCAGGGCGTGCCGGTCGGCGTCGGCCAGCCGACGCTGAGGATGGAGCGGATTACCGTGGGAGGAACCGGCTAGTGAGTATCGGGAAAGAATCGGTCGCCTCGAAGGCGGCCGGCTGGGGCGGCCAGTTGCTGCAGCTCGCCGCGATCGTGGGAATTGTTTTCGTCGCCAAGGGCGCGCTGGCCGAGCCGTTCTATGTGCCGTCGGGCTCGATGGAGCCGACGCTATTGATCGGCGACGCGCTGCTGGCGTCGAAATATCCTTACGGCTACGGCACCGCATCGCTGCCGATCCAAATCAATCTGCCCGAAACCGGGCGCGTGTTCGGCGAGCCGCCGAAGCTCGGCGATGTCGTCGTGTTCCGCTGGCCGGGCGATCGCTCGCAGGCCTGGGTCAAGCGCGTCGTCGGCCTGCCCGGCGATCGCATCCAGATCCGACAGGGCCAGCTCTTCATCAACAACCACGCGGCATCGCTGAAACCCGACGGCATCGGCGAAGCCGAAGACGACAACGGCGCCGTCGAACCGGCGTACCGCTATGTCGAGACTTTGCCCAATGGCGTCAGCCACGCGATTTTCAAGCTTCGCGACAATGGCCGGCTCGACAACACCGCCGAAGTGACGGTGCCGCCAGACCGGGTGTTCGTGATGGGCGACAACCGCGACAACTCCGCCGACAGCCGGGTGCCGGTGCGCGAAGGCGGGGTCGGGCTGTTGCCGATGGACAATCTGGTCGGCCGCGCCGACGCCGTGGTCGGCTCCTGGGATCTCGGCATGCGCAGCCAGCCGGTGTGGACCTGGCTGTCCGGTTTCCGCGGTTCGCGTTTCTTCACCGCGGTGCATTGAATAAAAACCTCATGGTGAGGAGGCGCGCAGCGCCGTCTCGAACCATGACAGCGTATATTCTCGATCCTTCGAGACGCGCGCAAGGCGCGCTCCTCAGGATGAGGAAAAAAAGAAGTGACCTTCGACGACGTCAGAAAGATTTCGCTGGTCTGGCCGGAGGTCGAGGACGGCACTTCCTACGGCACGCCGGCGCTCAAGGTGCGCAAGAAGCTGCTGGTGCGGCTGAAGGAAGACGGCGACAGTCTGGTGATGCCGGGCGTACCGCCCGATGAACGCGACATGCTGGTGGAGAGCCAGCCGAAGGTGTTTTACTTCACCGACCATTACCGGGATTATCC
>DATHHQ010000077.1:0-2766 GCA_035490095.1 Bradyrhizobium sp. | reverse complement strand
CAGCTTGCTGGCCGCGGCGATTTCGGTTGCGATGAACAACACCGCATCGGGATTGTTCGTCGCCATCACGCTGCTGCTGTCGCATATGTTTCTCGAGTCCAAGACCACCTCGCTGATCGACAGTCTGGAGATTGCGTCGGTGAAGTTTTTGAACTCGATCACCGAGCGTCAAACCGATAAGGCGCACGAGCCGGCGGCGCCGACGCCGTCGCCGGTGCGATCTCCCACGGCTGCCCGCAGCAGCATCTAGGCCGCAGGCCCCGCCAGGTCGTCTCCCATGAAGTCAAAAGCTGCGCGCCTCGTCCGACGCAATCACGCCCGCTACCACCACGGGCGCGATGATCTGAACATCGTGCCGATGATCGACATGATGGTGATCTTGGTATTTTTCTTGATCTTTACTGCCGTGTTTTCCAAGACGAACATCCTCCAGCTCAATCTTCCGGCCACCAACACCGCTCCTGTTGAGTTGCCGAAGGGTCTGAAGCTCGAGGTAATCATGCGTCCGAATGATCTTGTGGTGAACGACCGCAATTCAGGGCCGCTCAAGGTCATTGCCAATATCGCCACCGGCTATGATTTGGATCATTTGTCGGAATTCATGCGGCAGGTGAAGTCTCAGTTCCCTGACATGACCGATGCGACCATCTTGCCGGGACCCGCGGTGCCCTACGACGCGCTGGTGCAGGTGATGGACACGGTCCGCGTCTATCAAATCCCGGTGGCGCCGTTTTCCAAGGCGGAGCTGTTCCCCGACATCGCCATCGCGGATGCGCCGATATGACCTCCTATCGCATCAAACGGCATCGGCAACGCCGGCACGGCGCCAACCATTTCGCGCTGATTCCGTTCATCGACATGATGACCATCCTGGTGGTGTTTCTGTTGGCGCATACGGCCGACGTGGATATTCTGCCGAACACCAAGAACATTTCGATTCCTCAGTCCATTTCCGACCGCAAGCCCAGTGCCGCGGTGGTCGTCATGATCACCAAGGATTCGCTGTTCGTGGACGGTGTATTGGTGGGCTCGCTGCAGGACGTCATCGCCAATCAGGGTCCGTTCTTTGCGCCGCTGAAGACCGCGCTGATGGCGCAAAACGACCGCAGCATTCACAGCGCGCAGCAAACGGATATTGCCAAGCGCGAAGTCACCATCATGGGCGACAAGAGCACGCCCTACAGCGTGCTGAAGAAAATCATGTTGACGTGCAGCGAAGCTGAGTACGGCAAGGTGTCATTTGCCGTGGTCGAACGCGAAAGGGCGGCGACTTAAATGGCCGCAATGAATCCCGCCAACCGCGTGCCGACAGGTCTGGTGCCTTACTACCGGCGCTATGATCTGCCGTGGGCGCCGTCCGAGGAGACGGAGCGACGCTTCCGCGTCATTTTGCGCAACCTGGCGATCGTGTTTGCGATCGTCGCGGTGATCATGCCGTTTCTGCCGAGAACCGAGCGTGTCAACAACACCGATTCCCTGCCGGAGCGCGTGGTGCAGCTGGTCATGGAACCACCGCCGCCGCCGCCCCCACCGCCGCCTCCGCCCAAGGAGAAGCCGGTCGAGAAGGCGCCGGTCTCAAAGACGCCGACGCCGCCGCAGCCGGTCGATCCGCGAATCAAAGCGTCCAAGAGCGGCTTGTTGGCCAATCTCGACGATCTTGCAGCGCTGCGCGATCAGATCGATCTCGACAAGTTCACCAAGAATCAGCAGAAAACCACGGATCCGGGCGATGTCAGCCAGGTGACACGCAATGTCATCAGTTCCAAGGCGGGGGGCACCAGCGGCGGGATCAGCGCGCCCACCAGCAGCGGACTCGCGTCCGGCTCGGGCTCCTTGCGCGGCATCTACACCACGCAGGTGAAGGATCCCAATCTCGGCGCCTCGGGCCAGGCGGCTACCCGCGCGGGCGGCAGCGGCAGGGCCTCGCGCAGCGCCGACGAAATCGCTTTGGTGTTCACCAAGAACAAGGGGGCCATCGATGCGATGTATGCGCGCGCGCTGCGCGATAACCCCGCGCTGCAAGGCAAGGTCGTCATTGAACTGACCATCGCGCCTTCCGGCGATATCACCGCGGCGCGCGTCATTTCGAGCGAGCTCAAAGATCCTGAATTTGAGAACAAGCTCGTGGCGCGAATCCGTCTCTTCAAGTTTGACGCCAAGGATGTAGCCGCTTTGACTGCCACCAAACCCATCGATTTCTTCCCAGCCGGATGAACATTCAATCCGAAATCGAGTTCTTCAGCGACTTAGGCCTCGTCGATAAGGCCCGATTCGTCACGCGCTTGATCTGTGAGATCGCCGAAGAAGCCAAGATCGGCAACGGCGATGGCAGCGACGCCGTGCGTTACAAATTCGCCAACGAGATGAGCCAAAGATTGGCACGTTTCACTTATCAGCTCTTGGGCGAGGACGCAGCACGCCCGCAGGACGATGTCGTGATCCGCATGTTGTTGGGCGCGCGCGCCGACAAAAATGCGCAGCGCATCATGCACAATGCGTACCGGCGCGTTTTGACGAGTTTTGAAAGTTTCGATACCACGGTTCTGCTGAACCCTCACTAGCAGCTCGGTTCATTGATGATGACCGGCTGGTAACGCTCGCCAGCAAGTTTAAGTAGCCTCGAGGGTAGCGCCAGGTAAAGCCTGGGGAAGGAGGAAGTCCGGTGTAACGGACAGAAACTTTCGATGGAATCCAGTGGGTTCGACTCCCACCCGGTAAAGGCTAACCACCAACCGGAAGCGAGCCTTGCATGCGGGTGCGGTAACG
>DATHHQ010000076.1:0-2855 GCA_035490095.1 Bradyrhizobium sp. | reverse complement strand
ATTGCCGCGGGGATCGCGCTTCTCGGGCGGCACTTCGAGGCCGCGCGGCGGCGGCACCCCGCCCGGCATCGAGGCGGCGATATAGGCCTGAATCCGGTCGAGGGTGTCGATGGTGATGCGCTTGCCCTCGCGCAGCCGGTGTACCAGCTTGCCGTCGTTGACGGCGCGGCGGCCGAACGTCGTCTCCGCCATATCGGCCTGACGGCAGTATTCGGAGATCAGGCCGAGAATCTGGTCGTTTTTCATCGGGCCGGGATTTGGGACAGACGGGTGGGCAGCGGCGGATTGCAGGGTTGTCCTACCACCATCTGCCCACCCTTGGGAAATGCATGGTCCGGTACCCGGGCAGAGACCGCATTCGCCACAGCCCGGATCAAACATGCCCGTGGCCAACGTGACGGCTCCCTCATGGTGAGGAGCGCGCCCTTGCGCGCGTCTCGAACCATGAGACGCAATCATGCATCCTTCGAGACGGCGCGGAGTTTATCATCGGGCCGCGCGTCGCGCGACGCTACCTATCGCGCCTGGCGAGCTCCGCAATTCGCTGCGCTTCGATACCAATCTCCCGTAATTGCCCCGTCGGCGAGGCAATCTGACCGCAGAAATAAAGGCCGGGCGCGCTGGTCGCCTGACCCGTCACCAGCGGCATTCCATGCCGGTCGAACACGCCTTCCAGGTCCGGCATCAATTGGCGCAGATCCGGTCGGAAGCCGGTTGCAAGAATGATCGCGTCGAATTTTCTGCTTTCCCCATCGGCGAACACGACGCCATCGGGCGTGAGGCGTTCAATGCCGCCGCATACTTTGATCGAACCGTCTCTGATTTTCTCCAGCGTGCCGATATCGATCAAGGGTACGCGCCCGTCCTCTTCGACCATTTGCCGCGGGCCCTTGGCGGCGCGGCGCAATCCCAGTTTTTCGATTCGACCGATAGCGAGCCGCAAGATCGGCGCGTTGATCACGTCGACCAGACGCGCGGGCAAGCGCCGGTACAAAATGGCCCATGCCAGGATCGGAAAGCCCAGGAGATCGCGCGGCAGAATCTGAACCGGGCCGCGAACCGCAAGCGCGACATCGACGCCGGCAGCTGCCAGATCCAAAGCGATCTCACCGCCCGAATTGCCAAATCCGACGACCAGCACCCGCTTTGCCGCGTACGACGTCGGATTGCGATATTCGCTGCTGTGGACGACGAGCCCTCGATAAATTTCCGAACCCGGCCACGACGGACGATAGGGCGCGTCGGCGATCCCCGTTGCAATGACCATAACGGGCGCATGGGTCGAGCCCTGGGCTGTCTCCGCGCGCCATTGCGACCCATCGCGCCGGATGCACGAGACGGTCGAATTGAAAACAGGCCTGATATCAAAGCGTACGGCGTAGCTTTCGAGATACTCGATTAATTGCTCGCGAGATGGATAGAGCGGATAGGTCCGCGGCATCACCATGCCGGGCAGACCGGAGCGCTTGCGATCGGTATGCAAATGGAGACGGTCGTAATGGCGTCGCCAGACCGAGCCGACATTATCGGCCTTCTCGAGCACGGTAACGTTGAGCCCCGCCCCGCGCATCGTCATGGCACACGCCAACCCCGCGGGGCCGGCACCTACGATGATCGCGTCGGGATTCCGCAATGCGCCCTCCGCAAGCGAATGACTTACTTGCCCCACATCTCTGTTGCGACATCGACCGCGAGCCTCAGCTTCGCCCACTGCTCTTCCTCGGTGAGGATGTTGCCCTCTTCGGTCGAGGCGAAGCCGCATTGCGGCGATACCGCGAGCTGATCGAGCGACACGAACTTGCTCGCTTCCTCCAGCCGCCGCTTGATATCATCCTTGTTCTCGAGTTGGCCGGTCTTCGAGGTGATAACGCCGACGACCACGATCTTGTTGCCCTTCGGCAGATACCGCAGCGGTTCGAAGCCGCCGGCCCGCTCGGAATCGTATTCCAGGAAATAACCGTCATAATTGGTGCCGGCCAGCATGGTCTCGGCCACCGGCTCGTAACCGCCGGACGAAATCCAGGTGGAGCGGAAATTGCCGCGGCAGACATGGGTGGTGATGGTCATGTCGGCGGGCCGCTCGGCGATCGCGTAATTGATGACGCGGGCGTAGATTTCCTGCAGGCCATCGGGATTGTCGCCGCGCTCGCGCGCCTTCGTCAATTCATCCTGCGAGCAGAGATAGGCCCACACGGTGTCGTCGAACTGCAGATAGCGGCAGCCGGCGTCGTAGAACGCCTTCACGGCCTTGCGATAGGTCTTTGCGAGGTCCTCGTAGAAAACGTCGAGATCGGGATAAACCTCCTTCGAGATCGACTTGCGGCCGCCGCGGAAATGCAGCACCGCCGGCGAAGGGATCGTCATCTTCGGCATCACATGCGCGACCTCGCACTGCTTTTTCAGGAATTTGAAATGGTCGAGCATCGGGTGGTCGTCGGGAAAACCGAGCTTGCCGATCACGCGGACCGCGTCATGCCGGGTCTCAACGCCTGCGAACTGGATGCCCGTGTCGGGGTGAAACAGTTCGCAGCCGGTGAGTTTCGCCAGAAAGTCGAAATGCCACCACGAGCGGCGGAATTCGCCGTCGGTCGCGAGCTTCAGGCCGATCGAGGCCTGCTTGTGCACGACCTTTTCGATCTCCATGTCTTCGACCTTGCGCAGATCGGCGGCCGATATTTCGCCCTTCTCCAGTTTGGCGCGCGCCTGCTTGATCTTCGGCGGACGCAACAGGCTGCCGACCTCGTCGGCGCGGAAAGGGGCTTTGGTTCTCTGCATGACGTCAACTCCCGGGAACTAGTGGGCCGCGGCCCCCGAGACGCCCAGAAAGCGCTCGAGTACCGCGGGATCGGCTTTCA
>DATHHQ010000075.1:0-8651 GCA_035490095.1 Bradyrhizobium sp. | reverse complement strand
CCACGCGCCTGCGCCAACCGGCTGGCCCGCGCCAAGGCCGACGCCGCGCTCAAATCGGTCCAGCTCGATGACGAATTGCGCGGCGCCTTCATTCTCTCCGCCGACACCGTGGTCGCGGTCGGCCGCCGCATCCTGCCGAAGGCGAATCTGGTCGATGAGGCCTCGCAATGCCTGCGGCTGTTGTCGGGACGCAACCATCGGGTCTACACCGCGATCTGCCTGGTGACGCCGAAAGAGAGCTTTCGCCAGCGCCTGATCGAGACCCGGGTACGCTTCAAGCGCCTGAGCGAGGACGATATCCAGGCCTATATCGGCTCCGGCGAATGGCGCGGCAAGGCCGGCGGCTACGCCGTGCAGGGCATCGCCGGATCGTTCGTGGTCAAGATGGTCGGCTCCTACACCAATATCGTCGGCCTGCCGCTGTATGAGACGATTTCATTGCTCGGCGGCGAGGGTTTCCCGATTCGCTTCGGATGGTTGAATGCCAGCTGATCCACCAAAAGTCGCCGGCCGCGGCAAGGGATCCGCCAAACCGTGCCCGATCTGCGGCAAGCCGGCCACCCCTGCCTCGCGTCCGTTCTGTTCCGAGCGCTGCCGGGATGTCGACCTGAACCGCTGGCTGTCGAACTCCTACGCCATTCCCGCCGCCAAGGACGACGACGAAGACGCGGACTAAAGCGTTTTCGAGCGAAGCATGCCCTCGGATTTGATCCGGGGGGTGGGTACCGGTTCGCGTCTGGAAAACGCGTCAAATCAAGAATCCAGAGCCCTGTTTCGATTCTATCGAAACAGAAAAGGCTCCAGGCCGGGCCGCAATCACACGCCGCGGCGATCGTTCGTTGACGTGCTCGCCTCGCCGCATTGATTTTATTGAGCTTTGTCCGCACACTCCGGAAAACACGATGACCTGAGGCAATCAGGCGGTCACATCCGGAGGAGATGCGCCCATGTTGAACCGCCGTCATTTTGTCGGTCTAGCCGCGGCTGCCGTAGCGGCGCCGTCCATTCTTGTCTCCCGCGCCTTGGGCGCGGACTGGCCCGTCAGACTGGTGCGCGTCGTGGTGCCGTTCACGCCGGGCGGCTCAACCGATATCACCGCGCGTCTCGTCAGCAACCGCCTGCAGGAGGTTTGGGGCCAGTCGGTGGTGGTGGAGAACAAGCCGGGCGCTGGCGGCAACATTGCGGCCGATATGGTCGCCCATTCGGATCCTGATGGCTATACGATCTTCATCGTTGGCCCGGGACTGGCCACCAACCAGTTCCTGTATCCGTCGCTGAGCTACGATCCCGTCGGCGACTTCGCGCCGGTGACACTGCTGATCACCCAGCCCAACCTGATGTGCGTGCCGAATTCCTCGCCCGCGAAATCGGTCAAGGAGTTCATCGCCTATTGCAACGAGAACAAGGGCAAGGTCACCTACGCTTCGTCCGGCAACGGCACCACGTTGCATCTAGGCGGCGAATTATTCAAGCGGATGGCGAAGGTCGAGATGACTCACATCCCGTATCGCGGCGGGGCGCCTGCGATCAACGACCTCATTCCCGGGCGCGTCGATGTCATCTTCGACAACATGCCGTCAATCCTGTCGCATGTGAAGGCCGGCAGCTTGCGCGGCCTTGCGGTGACGACGAAAGACCGCGTCGCCGTGGTGGCTGATATTCCGACCATCGCCGAGTCGGGCGTGCCCGGCTTCGACGTGTTCTCGTGGTTCGGGTTCTTCGTACCCGCAAAGACGCCACCGGATATCGTTGCCAGGATCAATGCCGACACCAATGCGGCGCTGGCTCATGCATCGGTCAAGTCGCGGTTCGAGGAACTGGGTGCGACCCCGAAAGGCTCAACCCCGGCCGAGCTTGCCGCCTTCCTGAAATCGGAAGTCGATAAATGGGGCCCGGTCATTCAGGAAGCCAAGATCAGGGTCGAAAACTGACCGCCGAATCCTGGCCGCTGCCGGGATGTCGAGCAAATCCGCTTTCTATCGAATCCCGAGCCTGCCCCCAATCGATGGACGACAACCGTGCGGATTGAGCGTCATTCCGGCTGTTTTGGGGTCCGGACACGCTTTTCCTGCGTGGCCGCGCCTCGCGAAGCCGCAGGCGAAGCGAGGTGGACAGGACAGGCGAGCCTGACTATAAACCGGCGCTCCCGGCCCTTAGCCCCGGGCAGTGCCCAGGTAGCTCAGTTGGTAGAGCATGCGACTGAAAATCGCAGTGTCGGTGGTTCGATCCCGCCCCTGGGCACCATTGGCCTTTCCAGCCCTGTTCTTTCTCGTCCGCGCCCGTTCGCCGATCAGCAAGAACCCTCGTAAATTCTGGCATTTCCTCATATATTGACGCCCGATACGGTTCGCGACCGTCCGAGGGCATCCGGCGTCTCCGGGTACACTGTGGGTACACTGGAAGGGCCGGGTACACTGGCTTGGCCGCCCGATTGCAAGGCAGCTTTCCCATGGATGAACTGAGCGACACAAAAATCCGCAATGCGACGCCGGCGGATAAGGAATACGCGATTACAGACGGCCAGGGCCTCAGCGTCGTGGTGCGGCCAAATGGGACGAAGCTGTGGCTCTACCGCTACCGTTTCGGCGGCAAGCGCAAAAATATGTCGTTGGGCACCTTTCCCGGCGTCGGACTCAAGGCTGCGCGTGAAAAGCGCCACAATGCGGAAAAGCTGCTTGATCAGGGCCAAGATCCAGTCGCAGTGCGCGAGGCCAAGCGACAGGAAGACGAAAAGCTCAAGCACACCTTCCGGGCAGTCGGGGAAGAATGGGCGACCACGAAGCTCGAGAAAGAGAACAAGGCCAAGTCGACGATTAAGCGGGAACGCTGGAATCTCGCTCAGCTCAATCGTGAGATCGGCGATCGACCGCTTTGCGAGATCGCTCCGCCAGAATTGCTGACGGCATTCCGGCGTGTCGAGGCCCGCGGCCGGTACTACACCGTCGGACGCCTACGCTCGACCGCCTCGCGGGTCTTCCAATTTGGCGTCGGCGCCTCGTATTGCAACAGCGACCCCACCCGCGACTTGAAGCACGCGCTTACCAAGGCACCAAAGGGCAATCCGCGCCCTGCGCTGACCGATCCCGACGACGTCGGCGACCTGATGCGCCGGATTGAAGTCTACGACGCCAAGAACGGCGGACTGGTGCGCTACGCGCTCAAGCTGATCGCCTTGACCATGGTACGGCCCGGCGAGTTGCGGCTGGCCGAGTGGACCGAGTTTGACGAGAAGAACCGCATATGGCTGATCCCCGCCGAGAAAATGAAGATGCGCGATGATCACGAAGTGCCGCTCTCCCGTCAGGCGCTCGCTATCCTTGCCGAGCTGCGACCTTTGACCGGCCGCGGCCGGTACTTGTTCTCCCATGACGATGATGTGCCTATGTCCGACAACACGATCAACAAGGCCTTGCGGATCATGGGCTACGATACCGGCCCCGGTGGCGACCACTGTGCCCATGGCTTCCGATCCAGCGCCTCGACCTTGCTCAACGAAGAAGGCGCATTCGATGGCGATGTGGTGGAAGCTCAGCTCGCCCATGAAACGGACGAAAAAAAGAGGCGGCGCCGCGACGATGTGGTGCGGCGCCAGCTTGCCAAGGGCGACAAGAACAAGATACGCGGCATCTACAACCGAGCGGCTTATTGGAGCGAACGCGTGCGCCTGATGCAGCATTGGGCCAATCGTCTCGACCGCCTGCGTAAGGGAGTTGCCGTGCCGCTGCGCAAATCGGCCTAAAGCATAGCCCGTGATTCAACGCGTGGCAGCGAGGCATGATATTCATCGATGCTATCGAGATCGATGAGCGTCTTGCCTCCCATCTTGTAGGCCCTGATCCGTTCCTGCGCGATCAGCTCATAAGCTTTTGTTTTTCCGAATTTTCCATAACGGCACCCGTCCTTAAACGCGACGAGCCGGCGCTGTTTGTTGTCGTCGTTGTCAGCCATGGTTCATAGAGGTGCTTGGATGATCTCTGCCGTAGTGGGATCAGGACCGGGCCTCGTGAGTTGGCAGTTGCAGTGGGTGACCTGTGGGGAGTCCGCTTTGCGAGGTAACGCTACTTCTCTGGTAGCTCGCACCGTCTCAACTTGAGTTATTTCGGAGTTATCGGCGCGTAGCGCGTCATCCGGACTGCACCAAGCTTTATATTGCCAATGGTATCGCCCAAAGGCTTGTCGATGCAGCCTCCTAGTCCCGCGTGCGGGAGAGTAAAAATCGGACGGTCGGGGGCGCTATCCGACCTTACCGGACCTCATCGAGCTCGCGTTTCGGACGCCACGAGACGGGATCGGCGATCCATCGGTTGATGTCGGATTCATGCCAGCCGGTGCCGTGGGCGCTGATTTTGAGCTGAGCCGGGAACGTGCCCTCGGCGATCTTGCGGTGGTGGACCGGGACAGCCCGGTCCGGGCAAGAACGGTTTTCAAACGGATGATACGGTCTGGTTCGCGCATGGCCGCGCTGCCTCGTGCTCGCTGTTTCTGACGGCATCTGAGACCAGACAGGTCAGGCCGTTGCGGGCGCGCAAGAGGCTCCTACATGTCGCCGCACCGTGGCGGAGAGTCGGCGGCAAATCGGACGGGTCAAATTCCGATACCCCGACCCCTTCCAAGGTCGATGCCATGGGTGAAGGCCAATTCCAGGCCAAGCCGGCGGCCTGACTCGAATGCGATGCCAAGCTCCCGCTTGCGGTTATCGAGGAGAGACTCCAATTGCGGATCGCGTTCGAGGCTTCTCGCCATATCGCCCATCGCGGAGCGCGTGGTCCTGTAGCCGGAGATATCGCCCGCCTGATACTGGCGCAGGCTGGCCTGGTCGAGCTCCTGCCAGCGCTCCACGAAGCGGTCGGCGCGGCGGCCCGGATGGAGGCGCAGTTCGGTCTCAAGCTGGAGCGCGCGGATAGCACGGTTGACCTGGCCGCCAGCCGCCTCGCGGGCTAGCTCCGGGTTCTTCTTGTAGGCGGCTTCGGCGTCGTGCGAGCCATAGGGCCGCACCTCCTCGAAGACCTTCCGCGCCTTTTGTAGTTCTTTCACCTGCTCGGGACTTGCCTCGCCGCCCATCTCCTGCGTCTCGAAGATCGCATCCACAGCGCGGGCATGGCGCACGAGCGCTCGGGTACGCACGCGACGCAATTCCTTTTCCGCCTCTTCCGCCACCTTCCTTTCCGGCGCTTCGGCTTCGCGCCGCTCGGCTCCCGTACCGCTCCTTTCCCTTTCCGGAGTTTCCCGCTCCAGCCTCCGTCCGACTTCCGGGTCGGGCACATCTTCAGGAGAGCGAAGGCCGTCGAACATGTTGCGTACCTTCTCTGGCACGACCCTGCGCACGATCTCGGCCACGCGCTCGCGGAAGGTGATCCCCCGACGCTCGGCATAGCTCTGCACCGGATCGGCCCGCTCGTAGTCCGATGCCATGTCCTTCGCCCGATCACGCGACAGGGTGCGGACAAGCCGGTCCTGATTGGCAAAATCGTCGCGGCCATAATGCAGGTCCATGCCGTCGCGGTGCCGCGACAGGGCGACATAGCTGCCATGGGCATCCATCCCCGGCGTCGCCAGCACATGGGTGCGGTCTACCGTCATGCCCTGAGCCTTGTGGATGGTCGCGGCATAGCCATGGTCGATCCGGTTATAATCCTTGAGTTCGAAGCGAACGGATCGGGCATCGTCGGTCTGCACGGTCACAGATTGCGCGCTGACCTGTTCGACGGTCCCGAGCGTGCCGTTCTTCACGCCAAGGCCGCGCTCATTTTGCAGGAACATGACGCGATCCCCGCTGGCGAAGCTGCGTTCGCCGCGCTCGACCGCGACACGCACTTGATTGCCCAGATCACCAGCGACCCGCATCCGGTCGCGCGCAGCCTCGTTGAGCGCGCGCACCTCGTCATTGGTATGGGTAAGAATGATCCGACTCCGATCCGGTGATGCCTGCCGGTCGCGGTCCCAGCGGTCGATCAGATCGCCGCGCGCCTGCTCGCGGGTTTGGGCTTCATGCACCATGCCACGGGAGCGGTAGGCTTCCATCGCATCGCCGGTTTTGCCGGTCGCTAGGTCGCGCGTGGCGTCCCGCTGCCAGTCCTCCCGCTGGCGGCGCACCTCGGCGATTTCCGCCCCGCCATGGCGCTCATGAATCGACCGGAGCGCCGCGCCTGCCTCGATGGCTTGCAGTTGTTGCGGATCGCCGACAAGCACGACTTTCGCGCCGGCCTCTGCCGCATGGGACAGGACGCGCTCGAGCTGGCGCGTACCGACCATGCCCGCCTCGTCAATCACCAGGACGTCGCGCGAGCTAAGCCCGTCGCGGCCCTGTTCCCAGCCATGTTCCATGCTGGCAATGGTGCGCGACGCGATGCCAGATCCGCTTTCGAGGTTTTCCGCCGCGATGCCGGACAGAGCCACGCCCCGGACCTCGTAGCCGGCCGCTTCCCAGGCTTGGCGCGCCACGCCCAGCGTCGCACTCTTGCCCGTTCCGGCGTGGCCGACCACGATCGAAAGATCGCGCCCGTCCGTGATATGCGCCAGTGCGCCGGCCTGCTCGCCTAATAGGACAAGGTCGCGCGCCTCCGCACGCGCCAAGGCGGCTTCACGATCCCTATCTTGCACTCCATGGCGTTCCCGTTCCGCCATCACCTCGGCAGCGCGGTGCAGGCGCTGTTCAGTCTCGATCATGTCGAGCGTGGTGAAGCGATCCTCGCCGCGAGCGTCCTTGCCGAGTTCGACCAGATCAGGCGCGCTGCGTATCGCGCCCACGACCTGGTTGAACTGGTCGAGACCGTCGCTGTGCCGGTGCGCAAACTTCGCCATGTCGCGGCGCGTGAAGGTCGATTGCTGATGGGTGATCGCCTTCAATGCAAGCGAGGGATCGGAGATGATCTGCTCGCCATTGCCGCGCGCGATCTCGCGATGCATCTCGGCGCGGTCGGCCTCGGTCCCTTGGCCCTCGATGCCCCGACCCTCGATGCGTTTAGCGGGCACACCGATCTGGCTTTGCGGCTCCAGCGCAATGCCCCGGGCTTCGAGGCTGCGATGGTCGATCCGCGCGTCGATGTCGAGCTCGGCCAGCCGCTCATTGGCAAGCTCGGCCCAGCGCCTCCGCCAGCGCTCCACCATCGCGGTGCGGTTCCAGTCGCGCACCTTCTGGCCAAAACCGTTTTCGTCCACCGCTCGCATGGTCAGCATGACATGCGCATGGGGTTTGGGCATGCCGTCCTCGGCCATGTCCCAATGCACATTGAGATCGGCGATCATGCCCCGATCAACAAACTCGCCGCGAACGAAGTCGCGGGCGAGGTCGATGCCCTGTGCCTCAGTCATCTCGCGCGGGATAGCGAACTCCACCTCGCGGGCAAGCTGAGCATCCTTGCGGACCTCGAACCCCTCGACATCGTTCCACAGCCGTTCGCGGTCGCTCCATGCCTCGGGCGCATTCTCGGGCAACAGCACCTCGGAATGGACGACGCCGCGCTTGCTGGAAAAGTCGTGGCTGCGGTCGAGGCGCTCGTCGCGCAGCCGCGAGGCGGAGCGGTAGGCGGCCGAGGCCACCGCGCTGGAGCCGGCCTTGCGGCCAATGACCTTGACGTGAAGATGATAGATCGCCATTGCGACCAGATCATTTGCACGGCGAAGCCCACGTCGGAACGACGTATAAGCGCGCCCTCCCTCGAAAAATTCTCGGGAGGGATTACGCCGTCCCAAACCGTCCCGGTGACCTTGCAGCATTGTACCCCGGTCTCGACTATCATCGCTCCATCGTCATTACTGGAGGATGTGATGCGCAAGCCGCGAGACTTTGATGCCGAACTGAAGGTACTTGGGGACAAGGCGCGCGATCTCAAGAACCGCAAGGTGCAGCGGCTCGGCGAACTGGTTATCGCCACCGGCGCAGATAGCCTCGGCGCCGACGAACTGGCAGGCGCGCTGATCATGCTGGCCGAGACGAAGGACACTGCAAAGAAGGAGGCATGGACCAAGCGCGGAGCCGCGTTCTTTCAGCGACGGGCGCAGCGAACTGCACCAGCAGCTGAGCGCAACACTGGCGGCGCTCGGGCGCAACCGGGCGGCGCACAACCGTCAACAGGCAGCAAGGGCACGGCATGATATGCGCACTTGGCAGGTCGAGCGCCGCAAGCGCACACGGCACCTGATCGAACTCGGCGGCCTCGTCGTCAAAGCCCGTATCGTGGAGTTGACCGGCGACGATCGCGCCACCATCCTTGGTGCGCTACTCTGGATGTCAGACAGGCTCCAAAGCGATCAGGGCGAACGGGCCCGGGCGCTCTGGGCCGCAAAGGGGAAGCAAGCGTTCGAGGCGGACCCAGCAACACACAAGGGGACAGATCGAGCTGCTTCAGCAGTTCATCGTTGATGCACAACAATGGCATATCGGCCGACCGACTGCGCGCGCGGAGCGTCGTTCAAGCATGCGATTAGTCGACCGTGGATTTTCTCGGCTATCGGCCGGATCAAAGTTTGATGGTTGCATGTCACAAGTATGATCTAAGCGCGGCGAAGGCGTTGGCATGCGCACTGCGTTTGTTGCGCGCCTTATGCAAGTCGGGCGAATCGCATGTATGCCGCGGGAACTATGGGTGAAGCCAAGCGACGGAAACGCCTGCCGTGTATCTGCGGCACCGGCCAGCCGGCCGGGGACTGCT